>DASXCC010000108.1:0-5294 GCA_036491415.1 Terriglobales bacterium
TTCAAAAGTCCCGTTGCCGCGGTTGTGAAAGAGCCAGCAAGTCTCTCCGTGATACGCCTCAGGCGTGCAATAGGACTTGTTCTTCCCGTCGAGACTGCAAAATACGTCGTGCTCCGGCAACCACTTCACATAGTTGCAGACGAACAGATCAAGCAGGCCGTCGCGGTCATAGTCGAACCAGATCGCCGAAGTGCTGAAACTTTTCCGTCCGCCGAGTCCGCTTTGCTTTGTGGCGTCCACGAAGGCGCCTTTACCGGTGTTACGGAACAGACGGTTTTCACCGATGCAGGTGATGAAAATATCGGGAAAGCCGTCGTTGTTGTAATCGCCAACGGCCACCCCCATGCCATAGACTTCAATGTCCAGTCCGGCAGCACTGGTGACATCGGTAAAAGTTCCATTGCGATTATTCTTGTAGAGCTTCAGTGTGCTGCGCTGATGTTTGTGGCCGGGCCAGTCCATGCCGTTCAGCAAAAGAATGTCCTGCCATCCGTCGCCGTCATAATCCAGAAATGCGCAGCCTGAGCCGAGCGTTTCCGGCAAAAATTTTCCGCCGAATGCTCCCGTATTGTGGCGAAACTGAATCCCCGCTTGCGAAGTTACGTCTGTGAGATGAATTCCAGAAGAAGATTGTGGAGCGGCCAGAAGCTGCCAGGGATTTACCAATGAAGCTGACGCGAGTCCGCCGCCCAGCGCCGCAAGAAAAGACCGCCGCTTCAAGGGATATTCACCAGGCCGTTGCGAATGGCGTAAACAACCAGTTCGGCGGTTTTATGGATGCCAAGTGCATCCATGATGTTAGAGCGATGAACCGCAACCGTGTTCGCGCTCAAGTTTAGAACCGTGGCAATTTCCTTATTGGATTTTCCATTCACGATGAACTGCAGAATTTCCAATTCGCGCGTCGTTAAACCATAATCGCGTTCGCCCTTTAGTCCACCACTTTTTGAAAGACTGGCATCGAGCACGGTTTCTCCCGCGGCCACTTTGCGGATGGCCGCGCCTAATTCCAAATCCATCGCGTTCTTTAATACGTATCCGCGAGCGCCCGCTTCCATAGCCTGATGGACCCAGGTTTCTTCCGGATGCATGCTTAACATAAGCACAGCAGTCTCGGGAAGAACTTGTAGAATTTTGCGCGTGGCTTGTAGTCCGTTAATTCCGGGAAGAGCGCAATCCATCACGACAACCTGCGGACGCAGTTTTTCCGCCAACCTGACCGCTTCCTCGCCATCGCTGGCTTCACCGGCAACAGTGATATCAGCTTCGTCTTCCAGCAAGCGACGAAACCCACGCCGCACCAGGCTGTGATCATCCACTAAAAGGACTGAAATTTTATCGGGCATCGGCTTCTGATTTCTCTCTCGGAACGGTCAGTCGCACCATGGTTCCATTCCCATTCGGCTGCAGCAGATCCAGGTTTCCCTTGAGCAACTCCGCGCGTTCCCGCATCGCGACCAAACCAATTCCCTGCCGCGCCGGCTGCGTGCTGAATCCTTTTCCGTGATCTTCCACTTCTACTTCCAGTGTGGCGGGCAAAAACCGCAGGCGAACCCAGGCATCTTTCGTGCCCGAATGGCGAACGACGTTGTTCAATGCTTCCTGAACAACGCGATACACATGAATGGCAGTGTTGCCCGCAACCACGTATGGCGTTCCTGATTTCTCGTAGGATATATGAATTCCCGCCTGCCTTTCCATCGTGGGCAAATACCAGTCGAGCGTTTTTTCCAGGCCCGCTTCTTCCAGCATGACCGGATGCAATGCCTGGGAAAGGCTGCGCACATTCTCCAATGTGTTCTGGGTGATCTGGCGGACCTCCTGTAAATCGGCGCGTAAAGTGGAGCCTTCAGGCGCGTGTTTCCCGGCGCGGCCCAACATCGAGCCCATGGCCGTAAGGATCTGGCCAAACTCGTCGTGCAATTCGCGCGAAATATAACGCAGCGTCGATTCCTGCGCGGTAATCAACTTTTGCGCCAGCTCGCTTTTTTGCTCGGAAAGCGTGGCCAGTTGCGCGAATAGACGGCGGTTGGAATGGATCAAATAAAGACTGGTGAGAACGATGGCAATGAGCGTCGCGCCAAGGAACAGATACACCTGTCGCCCGACACGATCGTAAATCTGGCGAATCTGCTCCGCGGCTTGTTCTTCATTCTCGTTATTTTGCACGAGCAAGCGTGCTACGGCTGTGCTGAGCGAAGCCTGCCGCGCCTGCAACGAGAGCTGAATTTGCGAACGTGCTTCCTTCTCTTTGCCGCTGCGCGCAAGTTCGAAAGTACGGTCCACGGCATTCCAGAATTGCACAAGATAACTGTTGAGGTCCTGTTGCTGCTCTGACGTTCGACTGCCTGCGGTCACCTGCGCTTCCAATCGCACCGCTTCATCCAGATCAGTGCGGATACGCTGGAATTGCGCCGAATATGCAGTCAAAGGATAAGGTTCGTCGTTGTCGAGCATGTCGCGCATGGCGAGCCCCAGCAAATTGAGGTCGCCCTGAATGCGCAGCAGTTGGAGCGAATCCTTGCGATTGCGATCCACCAGGTTATTTTGTAATTTGCGCAGGCCGGAAATCTGCCGCGTGATGTAGCCGGAGTAGGCCACAACCGCCAGCAGCGTAACTATCAATCCTAAGATGAGCCCCGGAGTAGGAGAGCGGGGTGCAGCCGCACGCGACACGCACCGAGAATACAATGCCTGCCGCTTAAGTTCCAAGCAAAGCTGGTTTAAGTAAGACTAAGCTGTTTGGGTTGTCGAGGTTGATCCGAAAGTTCGGTCGTAGATCCACAATACGATAGTAGTGGCGACACCAACGCCACACACAACCCACCACATGCGCTCCGGTTGATGAGCAACCTCGCCGTAGTGATGAATCAGCGTGCCCCCAAACCATCCGCCAATAAGGGAGCCAATGCCCAGCGGGAGAAATGCGAAGCCCATGTAGGTGCCCTGCTGCCCCGGAGGCGCGAGACGCGAGATGTATTCATAGTAGCGCGGCTGTTGCGTAATCTCGCCCAAAGCCAGAAAGAAGATCGAAAAGACTGCCCCCGATGTTGTGTGCCAAAAAGCAAGCACCAACCAGGCAAGTGAACTGATCAGTGTGCCCAGAATGACTGCCTGAAATGCTGGAATTTTCTGGATGAGGAAGTTCACCGCGAGCGTGAGGCAGATGACGGTCAATCCGTCGGTGACCAGAATCAATTCCACATCCGCGCCGCTGTTGATATAGGCGTGAATATAACTGGGCAGGCTGGTGAATTGTTGCCAGAAGACGATCCAATATCCGGTGAAGAGAACCAGAAACCACATGAACCGGCTGATCCCGGCAAGCACGAGAGCCAGGAAGACAATCCAAAGCCACCAGGGAACGCTGAAAGCAAAAAAGAACATTAAGATTCGCAGCGCTAAAGCGACACCCAGCACCGGCAATACGAGCCGGGCGTTCCCAACGACGACACAGAAATTCCGGGCAACGGTCGCAATGGAAGGCGGAGGTGCGTCGCTGGCTTTGCGCGGCTCTCGAAAGAAAAACACGACGACAAAGAACATCAAAAAAACGCTGAGCGCAGCGACGCGATAAACGTTTTCCACGCCCAGATGGCGATGCGCCCACGAAGCGCAATATGGGCCGAGAGCGCTGCCGATATTGACCATCGTGTAGTAAATCGAATAGCCAATCGAGCGGACATTCTCTCGAGAGGCGCGTGCCGTCGTGCCCACCACGCACGGCTTCACCAATGAAATGCCGAGAGCGGGAAGAATGAGAACGCATCCGACAAACAAGCCCTGCGGCATGAGGTTCCGGACCGGCGCAAGACATGGCGCGGCGATGGAACCAATCAGGAAATAAGCGAACGCAAGAATGAGATACGCAATGGAAAGAGCGCGGCGAAAACCCAGACGGTCAGCGGCCGCTCCGCCAAAGATCGCGAGGAACCAAACCATACCGCCGAAGATCCCGGTAAGCGTTCCGGTTTGCTCCGTCGAAAACTTCAGCCGCTCTTGCAGATAAACGGCAAGCGATGCGAACGCGCCGTAATAAGAAAGACGCTCAAAAATTTCCGTGATGTTCGCAACCCAGAAAGGCCGTTCGAAGCCGGTGCGGATGTCATGAAGACGTTGCGAAAAGCTGATGGTTCCTGCGTTCTGGTCGCTCATGCGCTGTTGGTTGTTGAGCCGGTTAATTTGTCGAGCAACTGTTGCGCCGACACTCCTGCAACTCGAATCACTTTTCTGCGGCTCGTATGTCCGGAGGCAATAGTAACGGACGAACGCGGAACCTTCAAAAGATTTGCGAAGAATTCGATGCAGGCTTCATTGGCTTTGCCGTCCGTGGGCGGAGCGGTGAGGGAGAGTTTGAGCGCGTCTCCAATCTCGCCGGTGATGGCGTTCTTCTTGGCGCGAGGATGGACTTTGATTGCGAAGCTAATGCCATCAGGCAAGTGGGTGATCGGAATCATCGTTTCGCTCTTGTTTTCCGCGTTTCCACAATTTACGATTCTTTCGTTAATTCATATATACGCGAGGTGATTTGATGTTCTCCACGGGCCTCCGCCATAGTTTCTCTTTGTTTCTTCTTCTTGCACTTGGCAGCATCCTAACTTAGCTCCGCAAGCGCTAAACAACAAGACCCCTATCAGAAATGGCTGAATGAGGACGTACATTGGATCATCAGCAATCAGGAGCGGTCTGAGTTCCTGAAATTATCGACAGATCAACAGCGGGATGAGTTTGTGGTTGCGTTCTGGAATAACCACAATCCCGTAGGCGCTCCGGAAAATTCTTTCAAATCCGAACACTATCGGCGGCTTGCCTATGCCAACCAGCATTTCGCCGCGAATCGTCCCGGATGGGAAACGGATCGCGGGCACGTTTATGTTGTTTATGGGCCAATGGCGAGGCCAACAACTCCGGCTATCCTTACCAGATTTGGCATTATCGACATGTGGCGGGCGAGAATCAGGGAATGACGGTTCGGTTTGTGGACACCTGCCAATGTGGTGATTTCGTCCGGGAAACCGATCCCCTGATGAAAAACTAATTACATACACACGGAAGTAGTCGTAAATTTCTCCGTTGACGCGCTGTGTTCTAGCCCTCTGACGTGTAAGTGCGCTTGCCAAAGATAGCCGTACCCACGCGCACGCAAGTGGAACCCTCTTCAATGGCAACTTCAAAATCGTGGGACATGCCCATGGAAAGCACTCCCATACTGATATTCGGTAAATGTCGCTCGACAACTTTGCCGCGCAAGGTGCGCAGCTTTTGAAAGAATGGCCTCGCGCCTTCTGGATTCT
>DASXCC010000109.1:0-32858 GCA_036491415.1 Terriglobales bacterium
TACCCAATAGAAAATCTTGAATTGTGGGATTCGGAAGCTGATTAGAGGGTTGCAGGAATCGCGGCCGAATGCAATGCCAAGGCATCAGGCTTCGGCTTTAGCTTTCTTCAGTTCTTCCGTCAATGCAGGAACAATTTCCAAAAGATTGCCAACGACCGCAATATCGGCCACGTCGAAAATTGGCGCTTCTGGATCTTTGTTGATGGCAATCACCGACCGCGATCCCTTCATGCCGACAAGATGTTGAATCGCCCCGCTGATGCCAAGAGCAAGATAAAGCTTCGGAGAAACCGTTTGCCCGGAAGAACCAATTTGTCGCTCAATGGGCAGCCAGCCTGCATCGCAAATCGGACGCGATGCCGCCAACTCTCCGCCAAGAGCCTCCGCTAGTTTGGAAGCCATCTCCAAGTTTTTCTGCTCTTTAATTCCGCGGCCAACGGAAACGATAATTTCCGCCTGCGTAAGATCAACCGCCTGTTTGGCTTCTTTATAAATGTCGTGCGGTTTTACGCGGACAGCGCTGCTCTCCAAAGCCGCATTCACGGTTTCAATCGGCGCAGCAGACGCTCCGTTCTCAGCTTGATCACCGCGAAACGAACCTGCCTGGACCGTCACGAAATATGGAGGCTCGCCGGTAAAAGAAACATCGGCCGCAAATTTTCCTTGAAACATCTGTCGCGTAAACACCAGCTTGCCCGATTCGCTCTTGTATCCGATCACGTCGGAGATCAATGGCCGTTCCAGACTCAGCGCTAGTTTGGGAGCAAAATCTCGTACCTGATAGGTATGTGGGAAAAGAACCAGCGTCGCCGGCTTCTGCGCCAGAAACGATTTCAGCGCCGCAGCATAGCCATCCGCCGTGTATTGCGCCAATTTCGAAGAAGTGACCTGGTATACCTTCTCCAG
This sequence comes from Terriglobales bacterium, assembly GCA_036491415.1. Lineage (GTDB taxonomy): Bacteria > Acidobacteriota > Terriglobia > Terriglobales > Acidobacteriaceae > JAICKN01. Next base: position 907 of record DASXCC010000109.1, read on the forward strand.
CTTCTTGGCCGCGACTTCAGCCGCAGCCGATGCAATGTCACCACCGATGACGACGGCTTGCACCATCCATCCTTTGTCGGCGGCGATCTTTTGTGCAGCAACAATCGTCTCAAACGAAACCCTGTTGAGTTTCCCATCCCGCTGCTCGGTTATGACCAGAACTGTGCTCATGGTTTTATTCTGTAAATCTTGCTTCCTGAACTTCCCGTGAAAAACTACAAAATGCGCATTTCGTTCCGCATCTTGTCCACGATCTTTCGTGCGACTTCCGCCGGTGGCCCTTCAATGGTTTCCGTCCGCTTGTGTTTTTCCGGAATATAAAGCTTCTCGATTTTCAGTCCATTTCTGCCAACCGCTGCTTCCACATCTTTCCACTGCAGCCTGGTCATCGGCTTATTTTTGGCCTGCTTAATTCCCAGCAGCGTCGCATAGCGCAGTTTGTTGCCGCCAGATTGAATCGTCAGCACCGCAGGCAAGGGCATATCCAAGTCCTGAAAATATCCGGATTCCAACTCGCGCTTCAGCTTCAATCCTTCGCCTTCTTTTGCGATGTGAAGAATGATTGTCGAATGCGGCCAACCTAAAACTTCCGCCAGCAAAACTCCGGTTTGGGCGTATCCGTAATCGTCAGATTGCAATCCCGTGAAAACGAGATCGAAGTTTTCGCTCTTTACCGCGGCCGCAATTGCTTTCGCCGTGGAAGCCGAATCCAGTCCAACAAACTCATCGCCTTCCAGATAAATGGCGCGGTCCGCGCCTTTCGCCAGAGCTTCGCGCAAAACCTGCTGCGCGCGCGCCGGGCCGGCGGTAATCACGACAACTTCCCCGCCGTTTTTCTCTTTCTGACGAAGCGCTTCTTCCAGCGCGTATGCGTCCGGCTCATTGACCTCATAGCTGACGTCTTCCCGGACCCACGTACCGCTTTCATTCAGCTTTAAGGGAGCATCTTTCTGCGGGACTTGCTTGATGCAGACAAGAATCTTCATGTCGGACCTTGCAAAAGAAAAACTCAGAAGACCTTCAAATCATCTTATGAAAACTTTACAGTATATACCTCGAGTGGCGCGGCCGGTTCCCGCCACCAAGGAGACACAATGCGCAAATCCTTCTCTCAGATGCTTCTATTGCCTCTAGTGTTTGCAGTCCTGACTTCCTGCTCATTTGCGCAGAATGTCCCAAATGCCAATAACAATGACAATGATCATGACTGGTGGAAGCACGCAGTCTTCTACGAGTTGTATCCGCGCAGCTTTGCTGACAGCAACAATGATGGCGTAGGCGACCTTCGCGGCATCGCTTCAAAATTGGATTACCTGAAGAAACTCGGCATAGATGCGATTTGGATTACTCCGTGCTTCCCTTCGCCGCAAGTAGATTTCGGCTACGACGTCTCCGACTACGAAAATATCGATCCGATGTATGGAACGTTGAAAGATTTTGATTATCTTGCCAGCGAAGCGCACAAGCGCGGCATTCGCATCCTTTTGGATTTCGTCATGAACCACACCTCCGATCAACACAAATGGTTCGTCTCGTCGCGATCGTCACGCACTTCTCCGTATCGCGATTGGTATATATGGCGCGATGGCAAGGGTCCCAATCAGCCGCCAAATAATTGGAACTCTCTCTTCGGTGGTCCCGCCTGGAAGTGGGACGATAAAACGCAGCAATACTACTATCACTTCTTCTATCCGCAGCAACCGGACTTAAACTGGCGCAATCCCGCCGTGGAAAAAGCAATGTTTGATGTGACTCGCTGGTGGTACAAACGAGGCGTTGCCGGCTTCCGGCTCGACGCCGTGGACACGCTATTTGAAGATCCGCAATTGCATGACAATCCGGTGCTTCCCGGAAAAAACCAGTTCGGAGACCCGAACGAAGTCAACCAATACGACCAAAAATTGCCGCAGGTGCACGATGTTCTTCGCGCGCTACGCAAAGTTGCCGACGAAAATAATGCCGTGCTAATCGGTGAAACCTATACCGACGACCTTACTCAATTGAAGGAATATTACGGCCCGGGCAACGATGAGTTGCAAATGCCCATGGACATGATGTTCGGGCTGGTGAACAAACTGTCGGCGCCGGATTTCCGCCGTCAAATCGCTCTTGTTGAATCCTCCGGCGGATGGCCCGTATACGTCATCAGCAATCACGACATCCATCGCTCCTATGAGCGCTACGGAGACGGCCAGCACAACGATGCCATCGCCAAATTGATGGCTGGACTCTACCTCACGCTCCGCGGCTCACCCATCATGTATTACGGGGAAGAAATTGGAATGGAGAACAATGACCCGGAGCGAAAGGAAGATGTGAAGGACCCCATTGGGAAACTCGGCTGGCCCAAGGACAAAGGCCGCGACGGCGAACGCACCCCGATGCAGTGGAATGACAGCACCTACGCCGGCTTCAGCACGACTACGCCCTGGCTGCCGGTTCCGCCGAGTTATAAAACTCATAACGTTGCCAGCGAGCTAGAAAATCCTGATTCGATTCTCGAGTTCTATCGACATGTCCTGGAGCTTCGGCATACCAATCCGGCTCTTGTCGACGGCAAATATGTTCCGCTGAATCCGAACGATTCCAATGTGCTGTCCTACTTGCGGCAGAGCGACAACGGAACGGTGTTGGTGGTGCTGAATATGACCGGCGCGGAACAGAATGTGAGCTTCGATTTATCGCAGCAAGGAATTTCCGGCGGGAATGCATCTACGCTGCTAACAACCATGCAGCAACCGGCCCCAAAGCAAGTCGAACTCAATCACGTTTCATTAGAGCCGTTCGAGGTTTTTATCGGGAGTGTTAAGTAACTGCGTGAGCTAACTACACCGTTGTCGATTCGGGCTCTGCTCCCGCGCCATTGGCGGGAAAGCTTATGTACACATCCGGCTGAATGCCTGTCTTGTCGCAATAGCGTGCCGCGATCTGTTCCGCAAACGCGTCGGCATTGGGCGCATTCACCAGATTCACCGTGCATCCGCCGAATCCGCCGCCGGTCATGCGTCCACCGCGATAGCCCGGGAGTCCTTCGGCAACATCGACCATGATGTCGAGTTCCTTACAGCTCACTTCATAAAGGTCCCGCAAGCTGCGGTGCGATTCTCGCATCAGTTGGCCGACTTCATCGATGTCACCTTGCGTCAGCGCTTCGACAGCATTGATGACCCTGCGGTTTTCTGAAATTACGTGCAGCGCGCGGTTATAAATCTTTTTCGGCATCTCTGCACTGTGCGATTGCAACTGCTTCAAAGAAACGTCGCGTAGTGCGCAAATGCCGCCGTACCATTGCGAAAGCATTCTCACAGCTTCATCGCACTCTGCCCGGCGCACGTTGTACTCGCCGCCAGAAATCTGGTGCTTCACCATGGTGTTGCAAATCACAATGCGAACGGTGTCAGGCACCGGGATCGTTTTATATTCCAGCGACCGGCAATCCAGAAGTAGCGCATGGCCAGCTTTACCGAGGCAGGAAACGAACTGGTCCATGATGCCGACATGCGCCCCCACAAAGTTGTTTTCCGCCTGCTGACAGAGTTTGGCGATTTCCGGCAGCGGCAACACCCCGTCACTTAAATGCAGGAACGCCAGTGCGCTCGCCACCTCTACTGCCGCAGATGAACTCAGCCCTGAGCCGATGGGCACTTCGCCCTTCACTAAAACGTCTGCGCCAGGAATCTTGTAGCCGGACTTTTGCAGCGTGGCCGCCACGCCCAGCACATAGTCACACCATTCGCCCATTTTTTGCGCGGGCAGATTCTGCGTATCGAATTCAAATCTTTCTGAAAAGTTCTCCGAATTCAAAACCAGTTTGGAATCACTCCGGGCAGCTACGGCAACCTGGGTTTGAAATCCAATAGCGCACGGCAGAACAAAACCATCGTTGTAGTCGGTATGCTCTCCGATTAAATTGACCCGGCCTGGCGCACGAAATATTTTTGGCTGCAAGTTGAACAGACTAAAGAACTTTCCCTGAATATGGTCCTCGGTCATGTAGGTCTGTTCGGAAGGAATGTAATCGCTTTCATAGCATACTTTCCTCTTTTGTATGTGTCAATTTCTGCTTTGCTCTCCACCAACATTCTGCACCTGCTTTGCAACTTGCCTGACATATACAACCTGCATAAGTTATTGAGGTTCAAATTGAAAGTCCGTATCCCACGGACGAAGGAGCCTTTCCCAATGAAAAAGCAACTGATGGGCGCTTTAGCAGTCGTGACATTCCTGTTGGCTTTTACCCCGGCAATGCCCGCACAAGGCCGGCATCCCGAGATCCAGGCTGCATTGGATTCCCTGCGCGGCGCCAGAGCACATTTAATGGAAGCGAAGCATGACTATCATGGTCATCGTGCAGAAGCTTTGAAGCACGTAGATGCAGCCATCCACGAAGCCGAAACCTGCATGGCCGAGTAAATTTCGCTCAAAATCAAAGCCCTTGGATATCGCATGATCCAAGGGCTTTTTTATTTTCTGCGAATCTTTTTTATCCAGTGTTGTGTAGTCCAGCCGCAATTCCATTGATGGTCGCGCCCAACGCATAGTTCACCGCTTCGGTATCCGCTCCCGAACGTTTACGTCGCAACAGATCCACCTGAATCAAACTCATCGGGTCCACATAAGGATTGCGTAACCGCACGGAGCGGGAGAGCACCGGCCTGCGCTCGAGCAAATCACTTTGGTTGGTGATGCGAAGCAGCATGCGCCGCGTCCGCTCGAATTCCTCCATCAACATCTTCCAAACCCGCTCGCGCAGCGCTTCATCTTTCACCAGTGATGCGTACAGCCGGGCGATATTCATGTCCGCTTTGGCCATGGCGAGTTCTACATTGCCGATCAGATTCGAGAAAAGCGGAAACGAGCGCGTCATTTCTTTCAGCAACTGTTCCTGGTCTGGCCCGCGCGAAGCGAAAATTTCGAGAGCATGCCCAACCCCGAACCATGCGGGCAATGCGTGGCGGCTTTGCATCCAGCCAAACACCCACGGGATGGCGCGCAGATCTTCCAATTTTTTGCTGGTGCTTCGTCGCGCCGGACGCGAACCGATACGCGCAAACTCCAACTGATTGACCGGAGTGGATTCTTCAAAATACGTCAGGATGTCCGGATTGTCCGCGATATTGCGCCGATAAAATTCAAATGACTGCTGCGACATCTCTTCGATGGCCGCTTTCCATTTCTCATCGTCCCCTACGTGCGGTCCATTCGGGCGCAACAGCGCCTCAAGACAGGCTGCAATCATCAACTCCAAATTCCATTCCGCAAGAATTGGATCGGAGTATTTCCACGTCAGCACTTCCCCTTGCTCCGTAATACGAATCTGGCCTGAAAAATCTCCCACAGGCTGCGCCAGAATCGATTCATGCGTCGGACCGCCGCCACGGCCTACGGTTCCGCCACGCCCATGAAATAAGCGCAATTTCACATTGTGTTCTTTCGCCAACTGGTGCAATGCATGATGTGCCTTGTACAACTCCCACAAACTGGTCAACATTCCGCCATCTTTATTCGAGTCGGAATAGCCCAGCATAATCTCCTGCCAACCGCCCCACGACCAGAGCAGTTCTTTGTATTCGGGCGTACACCAGACCTTTTTCATAATGGCCGCCGAGTTACGCAAAGACCCGATGGATTCAAAAAGCGGCACCGGCATCAATCCCGGATCGTCACCGGAAGCTGCCAAAGAAACATTCGTAATTTTCGCCAGCCGCAACACCGCAAGGATGTCGTCTTCGGATTCAACTCCGCTAATTACGTAATTGCGGATCGCGGCTGCCGGATATGCCTTTTTAAATTTCGGAATGCTGCGGAAAGTTTCCAGCAAATCAGCTGTCGGGGGCGATATTCCCGCGGGGATCGTTGCCGCTGTCTTTAACCCTTCCGCGCCCAACTCCTTGAATGCTTGTGTGTGTACCCGTTCATGCTGCCGGATGTCCAGCGTGGAAAGATGGAATCCGAAGGTATGTACAGTGCGCAAGAGTGGATCAATCAACAGAGCAGCCAATTCTCCGCCTAAATTTATGTTCAAACTCTCGCGCATTAACAACAAGTCAGCGGCAAACTCATCCGCTGATTTGTAAGACGCGGTGCTCGTAGATTTATTGCGGCTTGCGCGCAAACGGATGGATACAAAATTCAAAAACCGGCGATAAAGTTCGGTGGCCGAAATACGCGCCAGGTGGGAATGCTCGCTGCCAAGCGTCTTGGTATATTGCGCTAAACGCGCCTGCAACGGTTCGGAAATCGAGACCTGATGCACGGACGAACTTAATTGCTCTCCTACGAACTCGATCCTTTCGACATAGTGGCCGAGGATCGTATTGCGCGCGCGCTGCAACGCTTCGCTGGTGGATTCCGGAGTGACGAACGGATTTCCATCGCGATCTCCGCCAATCCATGATCCGAAAGAAAGAACTTCGGGAAGTTCTTCGCTCTTGAAAGAGTGCCCGTAGACTGCGCGGAATGAATCTCCGATTTCCGCATAGATTCGCGGAAGCGCCGCAAAGACAGATGTGGGATAGTGATCGAGCCCCATGCGGATTTCATCCGTCACCAGCGGCTTTTCAATACGGACTTCGTCGGTCTGCCACAACGAAGTGATTTCGGCCCGGATCACGCTCTCCAGCAGCAAAGCATCTGCGTCGGACAACGGCAACCGATCCAGGCGCTGCAATTGTTTTGCAATCCTGCGCCTCTTTGAGAGGACGGTGCGGCGGGCCACTTCCGTCGGGTGCGCTGTGAAAACCGGAATGACGCTAACGTTCTTCAGCGCGGCCAAAACATCCTCCACGCTCATTCCCGCTTTCTTCATGCGAAGCAGCGTTCCCCGAAACGACCCCGCCAACGGTGGTTGATCTTTATGTAATTTGGCCGCGCGACGACGGCGCTTGCGATGGTTTGTCTCCGCGAGGTTCGTCAGCTCGAAATAAATCGCGAAGGCCTTGCTGATGCGGTAGGCTTCTTCGATTTCCAGCTTGGCAACAATTTCCTTGGCTTCATTCAACAGAGCATCTTTGTCACCACTAGCCGAAGATTGCGATGCGCTGCGCTCACGATGCCCAATGAGCAGCCGCCGCAGCCGTTCCACTGTGCTGAACAAGTTCCCGCCAGCTTGCTCGCTGATCACCCTGCCGAGTAGTATTCCCAGCGAACGCACGTCCCGGCGCAAGGGCAATTCTTTGGAATGGTCCTTTGTGCTCGCCATTAACTCGGCGAGTCGGGTGCTCTGGTCGCTGACACTCCAAAGAGGGATATCGCTCATGTTGATTGGTGTAAAGAAACGTGAATTACTAGATTACAACGTGCGGAGCTTTTCGACGATATCCGCTGGTTCCGGCCGCTCCGTATAGTCTTCATCCGCCCACATATAACGAACGGTTCCGGTGCGATCCACAATGTATGTGGCCGGAATAGGCAGCGTCCAACTATCATCGCCGTTGGTGAATGGCAGATTCACAAAAACGCGCTTATACACAGCCTGCTGATACGCAGGGACCGTATAAACAAGCCCGAATGCCCGGGCCACCGCATTGCCGGCGTCGATTAAAAGCGGAAATTGCAATTTGTGCTGATCATGCATCAGAAAAGACTGGTGTAAGTTCTGCGGCGAAATCGCAACCAATGCCGTTCCGGATTTCTGGATTTCCCGCACCACCAGATTCATGGCTTCCAGTTGGCCCACGCAAAATGGGTCCCAGCGTCCGCGGAAGAAACAAACCACGAGCGCGCCATGAATCAGCAATTCCGCAGACGAAACAAGTTTTCCATTGTGATCTTTGAGATCGAAGGAAGGCGCCGGTGCACCAGCGTTCAGAGCTTTCGATGCAGTGCTGTGCTGCTTGAGTTCGGCAACAGCCTGAGAATGAATTGCCTGGGTTTCCGCCGGAACGTATTTCGCGATCAGCTCTTTGCGCTCGGCGTAGATCTCCCGCAGTGAGCGGAAGTCCGTTTCGGAAGTCTCTTCGAGCGAGCGCCATTTCATAGCGCTACATCCCCGGGAACTTCATGCTGGCCATCCTGCGGACGAAGCTGGCTTTACCCATCTGCTTGAACATCTTCCGCATCTGCGCATACTGGCGAAGTAGATTATTCACTTCCTGAATGCTTGTGCCCGATCCTCGTGCAATGCGCTTGCGGCGGCTGCCGTTGATCACTTCATGATGCATGCGTTCGTGGGTCGTCATGGAATTAATGATCGCTTCCACGCGATTGATCTGCCCTTCATCCACATGGTCTGCGGCCTTTTGTAGTCCCGAGAATGGTCCAATCTTGGGCAACATTCCCATGATGTTCTGGATCGATCCCATCTTTTTTACTTGCTGGAGCTGATCGCGGAAGTCTTCCAGGGAAAATCCATCGCCGGTAAGAGCACGGCTGGCGATTTCCTGCGCCTTCTTTTTGTCCACCGTCTGTTCTGCGCGCTCAATGAGCGAAAGAATGTCGCCCATGCCAAGAATGCGCGAGACGATGCGATCGGGATGAAACGGTTCCAGCGCATCATATTTTTCGCCCAAGCCAATAAACTTGATCGGCTGTCCGGTCACTTGCCGAATGGAAAGCGCCGCGCCACCTCGTGCATCGCCATCCATCTTCGTGAGCACTACGCCCGTGAGGGCTAGCTTCTTATGGAACTCTTCGGCCGAGCGCACCGCGTCCTGTCCGGTCATGGCGTCAGCAATGAACAAAATTTCCGTGGGGTTCAGCAGCTTCTTCAGCGACTGCATTTCATCCATCAGCTGATCGTCAATGTGCAGTCGGCCCGCAGTATCCACGATCATCACGTCGCACCCGGCAATAACGGCTTCGCGGCGGGCTTCTTTCACCAATCGCTCTACCGTCGCAGTGTTCGCTTCCCTTGCTTCGCCTTCGTAAATATTGGCTTTGATCGCCTGTGCAATCACTTTCAACTGCTCGCGCGCCGCGGGACGGTACACGTCCACCGAAACCAGCAGCGGACGATGTCCGCCATTCTTCAGCCAGTTCGCCAGCTTGCCCGAGGTGGTCGTCTTGCCGGAACCTTGCAGGCCCGCCATCAGAATGACGGTGGGCGGCTGCGAAGCAAACTTTACCTTGGCCGTGTCGGTACCAAGAATTTCGACAAGCTCATCGCGGACGATCTTGATGACCTGGTCGCCTGGAGAAAGTACCGTCATCACCTGCTGGCCTGAAGCCTTGGCCTGCACCTGATCGATGAATTGTTTAACGACTTTTAAATTTACGTCGGCTTCCAGCAGCGCCATGCGCAACTCGCGCAGGGCCTCCTGCATATTTTCTTCGGTGAGGACAGCTTCGCCGCGCAGGGTTTTAAACGCGCGCTGAAATTTTTCTTGAAGATTCTCAAACATAGGGGTCGAAGAATTAACGATCCAAAGAACTGATTCAAATAATAACGATTAAGATCAGTGCTTATTTTAGCAGGCGGAGCTTCCCTTATTTGTAAGAAGCTTTGGGTATGCACTACTGGCGATGAACTATTGGCGGGAACTGTTGGGATGAACTATGGGGTGGAGCTATTACGACGGCTCCCATCGCAGTACCGGCTTACGCGCAGCAGCCGTTTCATCGAGGCGCGAGACCCGCGTGTTATGCGGCGCCTGCAAGGCAATCTGCGGGTCTTCTTCCACCTCTTCCGCAATCGCCTTCATGGCTTCGATGAACAAATCCATCTCTTCTTTGGACTCACTCTCGGTCGGCTCAATCATCAGCGCGCCCGGCACGATTAGAGGGAATGCCGTGGTATATGGATGGAAGCCGTAATCGATGAGCCGCTTCGCCAGGTCCATGGTGCGTACGCCTTTTTTCGCCTGGATCTTGTCGCTGAAAACCACTTCATGCATCGACGGCGTGGAATATGGAAGATCGAAAACGCCTTCGAGCCCTTTGCGAATGTAGTTCGCATTCATCACCGCGTCTTCCGTCGTTTGTCGTAATCCGTCAGGCCCATTCGCCAGAATGTAAGCCAGGGCGCGGATGAACATTCCAAAATTTCCGTAGAAAGACCGCACACGGCCCACCGACTCCGGACGATCGTATTCAAATGCCAGAGTTCCATCCGGTTTCGTGATGACCACGGGCTTTGGCAGGAACGGTTCAAGTGCTTTCTTAATTGCCACCGGCCCCGAGCCCGGCCCTCCGCCACCATGCGGCGTGGAAAAAGTTTTATGCAGGTTGAGGTGCATCACATCCACGCCAAAATCTCCCGGCCTTACTTTCCCAACGAGCGCATTCATGTTCGCGCCGTCCATGTAGAGCAGGCCGCCTTTGGCATGCATGATGTCGGCAATCTTGTGGATCTCCTGCTCGAACACGCCGAGCGTATTCGGATTGGTGAGCATCAGCACGGCGACGTCTTCATTCATCTGTGCCATAAGCGATGGCACGTCGACCATGCCATTGGCATTCGACTTCAAATTCTCCACGGAGTATCCGACCATCGCCGCTGTCGCTGGATTCGTACCGTGCGCCGAGTCAGGGATCAAAACTTTTTTGCGTGCCGCGCCCTTGGACTCGTGATACGCGCGGACCATCAAGAGGCCGGTAAATTCTCCATGCGCGCCCGCGGCAGGCTGCAACGTGATGTCGTCCATGCCGGTGATTTCAAGCAGGCATTCGCTTAACGTTTTAATAATCCGCAACGCGCCCTGCGAAATTTTCTCCGGCTGATATGGGTGTCCGTTGGCAAGTCCTTCCAGCCGCGACACCACTTCGTTCACGCGCGGGTTGTACTTCATCGTGCACGAACCCAGCGGATACATTCCCAGATCAATCGCGTAATTCCACGTAGAAAGCCGCGTAAAATGGCGGATAATTTCGATCTCGCTGACCTCGGGCATGTTGCCAAGGTCTTTTCTTTCAGACGCGCCGAGAAGCGCTTGCGTGTCCACTTCAGGCACATCGAGCGGCGGCAACTTCCACGCTGCTTTACCAGGAGAAGACTTCTCGAAGATCAGTCCTTCATTCTGGCTGATGTGACGCGTCGCTTTGCGAGTCATGTGCTTCATCGCGCCACCTCTTGCATATCAGCGTCCGCACTTTTCATGGATTTCTGCCAGCGTTCACTCTCCGCGACAAATCCGACGACGGTGTCGATAGCCGTACGCGTGGTCAGTTCCGTGCAACACCACAGCGAAGCATTCCCCAGTTCGGGATAAAACTTTTTGAGCGGCAATCCACCGATAATGCGGTGACCCAAAATTCTGCCATTCACCGCGTACGGATCTTCGCTGGCCTGCACGACAAACTCGTTAAATCGCGGCGCTCCAGCGAACAAAAGCTTTCCGTGCTTGGCAAACTGATTCGCAGCATAGGTGGCTTTGGCCAGGTTCTGCTTGGCTAATTCGCGAAATCCAACTTTGCCGTAGATGGTCATAAAGACATTGGCCATCAACGCTACAAGGGCTTGGTTTGTACAAATATTGGAAGTCGCCTTTTCCCGCCGGATATGTTGTTCGCGTGTAGCCAGCGTTAGAACAAATCCGCGCTTGCCGTTTTTGTCGGTGGTTTGCCCCGCCAGGCGTCCCGGCATCTGCCGGACATATTGTAGCCGCGTCGCAATGACTCCGCAGTACGGACCACCAAACCCCAATGGCACGCCAAAGGACTGTGCTTCCATGGCCACAATGTCCGCCTGTCGCGGAGGCTCTACAATCCCCAGTGAAACAGCTTCCGCAATCGAGACCGCCAACATCGCCCCATTTTTATGCGCGAGTTCGGCAATGGCCGCCACGTCTTCAATCGTGCCGAAGAAGTTCGGCGACTGAATCAGCACGCACGCGGTTTCCGCATCAATCTGCTTTTCCAGTTTTTCTAAATTCAATCGGCCATCGGCGTTGAACTCGACCGTGCTTAATGGAAGCGACTGGTGAAAAGCATACGTTTCCAAAACTTCGCGATACTCCGGATGCAGACTGCGCGCGATCAGCATCTTTCGCCGTCCGGTCAGGCGCACGGCCATCATGGCCGCTTCGGCGGCAGCCGTGGATCCGTCATACATGGAAGCGTTGGCCACTTCCATGCCCGTCAATTCGCAGATCATCGTCTGGAATTCGAAAATTGCCTGGAGCGTTCCCTGAGAAACTTCGGCCTGGTAGGGCGTGTAGGCAGTCAAGAACTCGCCCCGGGAAATCAGCGAATCAATAATGACCGGGCGGTAGTGGAGGTAGGCGCCCGCTCCTAAAAAAGACTGATATCCGTCACCATTCTCGCGCGACCGCTCGCGGAACCAGTCCACAATCTCCGACTCCGCCATCTGCCGCGGCACTTTCAGATCGCGCTGCAAACGGTATTCGGCGGGTACCGGTGAAAACAGATCATCGATCGATCGCACGCCAATGGCCTTGAGCATAGCCTGACGGTCGGCATCAGATTTTGGTAGATATCGCATAGGAAATTATTAGATGTTGCAGACTGCCATTTCGATTGCGGTGCAGCTGGTTCCGCAAAAACCTTCCAAGCACACGAGAATCCTTTTAATGTCCCGATTCTTCTGCCACAAACTTCTCGTAATCCGCCGCCGAAAGCAGAGCGCTCAAATCTCCCGGATTGCTCAACTTGATCTTCAGCATCCACGATCCATGAGCGTCTTTATTAATGTTTTCCGGAGCATCCGTGAGAGCGCCGTTCACTTCCATGACCGTACCCGAAGCCGGAGCGTACAGATCGGAAACTGCCTTCACCGACTCTACCGATCCGAAGGTCTTGCCGAGGCTGATTTCAGCCCCGACCTTGGGCAAATCCACAAACACGATGTCTCCCAGAGACTGCTGCGCGTAGTCGGTGATTCCGATGGTGGCATTGCCGCCGTCCACCTTGATCCACTCATGTTCCTTCGTATATTTAAAATCGCTCGGATATCCCATTTCGTTCTCCGGTCTTAGCTATTTTTCGGTCTCTTATAAAATGGCGCCGGGACCACTTGCGCCTTCACGCCCTGTCCACGGATTTCAACTTTTACCGAAGAACCTATCGCGCTGCATTCCAGCGGCACATAAGCCAGGGCAATATTTTTCTTTAGAAATGGAGCATACGAACCGCTGGTTACATACCCAATTTCTCGGCCGCCATCGTCCAGAACTTTATAGCCGTCGCGGGCAATGCCTCGTTCGACCATCTCAATTCCAACTAAAGTTCGCTTAAGCCCTGCGGCCTTTGCCTGTTGCAGAGCAGGCCTGCCGATAAATTCCGTTTTTTCCATTTTGCAGAAGCGGTCAAGCCCCGCTTCCCACACATTAATGCTATCGGAAATTTCGTGGCCATAGAGAGGCAGCCTGCCTTCCAGCCGCAGCGTATTTCTTGAACCTAATCCGCACGCAACCACGCCAAACTCTTTCCCTGCTTCCAGCACTTCATTCCAGACTCTTGCGCTGATGGTTTCGTCATTCGGCACATAAATCTCGAAACCGTCTTCGGCGGTATATCCCGTGCGGGCGATTAAAATATTTTGCAATCCACAAACAGTTCCGCGCGTGACCCAATAGAACTTCACGGCGGAAAGGTCTGCGTCGGTCAGCTTCTGCAGCAGCTTCACACCTTTCGGCCCCTGAATCGCAATCTGGGTAAAGTCGTCGGAAAGGTTCGTTACCTTACAGTTGAATTGCTTGGTGTTCTGCCAGACCCAATTGAAATCCTTCTCGCGTGTGCCTGCGTTGATCACCAGCAAGTAATTCTGCTCGCCCAAGCGGTGCACAATCACGTCATCCACGAACGTTCCCTGCGGATAAAGCAACGCCGAGTACTGCGCCTGTCCAATAGCCAGCCGCGAAGCGTCATTCATGGAAATATGCTGCACCGCATCAAGCGCCTGAGGGCCTGCCAGGTGGATGTCGCCCATGTGGCTGACGTCGAAAATCCCCACGCCGGTGCGCACCGCGTTGTGCTCGGCAATAATCCCGCCCGATGATGGATATTCCACCGGCATGTCCCAGCCGTTGAAATCCACCATCTTTGCGCCCATTTTGCGATGGACGGCATTCAGCGCTGTTTTACGGACTAACGGTGTAGTCGCCTCGGCGGCGGACAAGGAAATACCTCAATCACAAGCAGTGGCTGGGCTGCCAGGAGATGATGGAACTCATAACCCTAACATGCGTGCGGCAATCGCTTCAACAGAACACAACACAATCAATTTGCTACAATCTCGACCTGTTAAAACTTCATGAATATAAAAGAAGTCGCCAAGCGGGCCAAAGTTTCCACGGCCACGGTTTCGCGCACAATCAATGAGCCTTCGAAGGTCCATCCGGACACTGCGGAAAAAGTCCGTCAGGCCATTCAAGAGCTGAACTTTTATCCGAATACCCATGCCCGGACGCTGGTTTCCGGCCGTAGCCGCATGATGGGATTGATCATCTCCGACATCACCAATCCGTTCTTTCCTGAGCTCGTGAAAAGCTTCGAAGACCACGCCGTGGAACGCGGACTCGAAGTCATTATCGGCAATACCGACTACAACCCCAAGCGCATGGCTGCGTGCATGCGCCGCATGGTAGAGCGCAAAGTGGACGGCGTGGCCATCATGACCTCCGAAACCGACCCGGAGCTGCTTTCTGAACTCACCAAACGGAACATTCCCATCGCGGTCATGGACGTTGGCACCGAAGGCGCGCATAGCGCCAGCGTCAATATCGACTACGCCTCAGGCATACGTGAGGCCTTTGAGCATTTGTACTCGCTCAATCACCGCCGCATCGGATTCATCTCTGGACCATTGCACCTTCACTCGGCTCGAGTTCGCAGGGACGCATTTATCGCTGCCATGAATGCGCGCGGACTTGAAGCTGATCCTGGCCTGATTGAAACCGGTAACCATAAAACGGAGGGCGGCGGAGCAGCCATGCAAAATTTGCTCAAGCTCTCTCCTCGTCCAACTGCGGTAATGACTTCAAACGATCTGACGGCCATCGGTGCGCTGCATGCCATTGATGATGCCGGCCTGCGCGTCCCCGATGATATTTCCATCACTGGCTTCGACGATATTTCTTTCGCGCATCTCACACAACCGCCGCTCACCACGGTTTCCATTTCGCGCACGCAGTTGGCTATCACCGTATTAGGCGTGCTGGAAAAGCTTCTGGAGAATCAAGCGCAGCCGTCCGAACACACGGTTCCCACGCATCTGGTGGTCAGGAAGTCCACCCGTGGCATTTGACCGTGCCGCTACATCTGCAATAATTGATTGTCCGAGAAGCCATTGAACTTAACGCAAAATCCTCACCGCCGATTTAATCCGCTCGCCGACGAGTGGATATTGGTTTCTCCTCATCGCACTTCCCGCCCTTGGCAGGGTGCAGTTGAAGCCACCGCCTCCGAAAAACAGCTCACTTATGATCCGCAATGTTATTTGTGTCCCGGAAATTCTCGCATCGGCGGCGTGCAGAATCCGAAGTACACCAGCACGTTTGTTTTTCAGAATGATTTCGCCGCATTAAAAGAGAATGTCCCCGACGAAAAAATGGATGTCGGCAACAAGGGCCTGTTGGTTGCGAAGAGCGAAATCGGCGTCTGCAAGGTTATCTGCTTTTCTCCTCGGCATGATTTAACGCTTGCGACCATGCAGCCGCGGGAAATCGAAGAAGTCGTTCGCGTCTGGACCGACCAGTACAAAGAACTCGGCGCGAATCCCCACATCAATCACGTGCAGATTTTCGAGAATCGCGGTGCAATGATGGGCGCAAGCAATCCGCACCCTCACTGCCAGATTTGGGCGACCGAGTCGATCCCGGGAATTCCGCAGCAAGAATTACAGACGCAACAAAAATATCTCAAGGACCACAGTTCTTGCCTGCTCTGCGACTATATCGCGGTGGAAGCGCAGGAGAAATCTCGTATCGTCTGCCAGAACGACGCTTTCGTGGCCTACGTTCCCTTCTGGGCAGTCTGGCCGTTTGAAATTCTGCTGTGCAGCCGCAGGCACCTGGGTAGCTTCACCGATTTGACCAAAGAAGACCAGGCGCAGCTGAGCGCTATCCTGAAACAAATCACTTCGACTTACGACAAAGTTTTCAATGTGCCGTTTCCCTACTCTATGGGATTCCATCCGTCCCCGACCGACAACAGCGCGCACCCGGAGTGGCATTTCCACGCGCACTTTTATCCGCCGCTGCTGCGCTCGGCCACGATAAAAAAATTTATGGTGGGATTTGAAATGCTCGGCTCGGCACAACGCGACATCACACCGGAAGCCGCCGCCGAACGTCTGCGCGCTTTGGCGCAAGGAACTTAGTGCCGGGTTTCAATTTTGTTCAAATAAAATTTCCACGCCGATTCAATGATCCCTTCAAGTTCTGCATATTGCGGCTTCCAGTGCAGTTCCTGCTGAATTTTCTCTGAGCTCGCAATCAGCACCGCCGGATCGCCGCCTCGTCTCGGAGCCTCGAGTACTGGGATTCGCTTTCCCGTCACTCGTACTGCCGATTGAATCACCTCGCGGACACTAAATCCTTTTCCGTTGCCCAGGTTATAAATGAGTTTGTCATGCTGCTGCAAAGCTTCCAGCGCCAGCAAATGGGCTTCCGCCAGGTCGAGGACGTGAATGTAATCGCGAACGCAGGTGCCATCTTGGGTTGGATAGTCTGTTCCGAAGATGGAAATATTTTGTCGCTTACCCGCAGCCGCCTGCAGTACAAGCGGAATTAAATGCGATTCAGGATTATGCCGTTCCCCCAATGTTTCCGTCGCGCCTGCAGCATTGAAATAGCGCAAACTTGCATAGCGAAATCCGTGTACCCGGTTCATCCACTCCAACGCGCGTTCCACCAACAACTTCGATTCGCCATACGCATTGGTCGGCTTTAAGGAATCCGACTCGCGAATCGGCGTGCTCTCCGGCTCTCCATAAAGTGCGGCGGTCGAGGAGAAAACTAATTTCTTGATCCCCGCTGTAATCATCTCTTCGAGCAATACCAGCGTCGCCGCCGTGTTCGCCCGGAAATAAAGTTCCGGCACACGCATCGACTCCCCAGCCTCAATCAGCGCGGCAAAATGCAGAACGGCTTCGGGCTTCACGCTGGCAAATAACTTTCGAAGCGTCTCCGGATGGGAAATATCACCCACCACCAACTCCGCGCCTGCGGGGACCGCATCGGGATATCCGTGGCACAAGTTATCGAGGATTGTGACCTTGTGTCCCGCCGCGACGAGTCGCGATGAAACGACGCTTCCGATGTATCCTGCTCCTCCGGTGACGAGAAGATTCAAGCGGTTCTCCGTATGGGACTTTAAGTTTTAGAATTAAAAAACAGAATATCTGAACGCTAGCACATCACAACGGACAGCACATTCACCATTAGTCGGAAACTTTGTACAGCACGCAGCCGTGCGCAGGAATTGTCGCGGCAATCGCATTCGCGGCGCCCAAATCTTTGTGCAACCATAGATCGCGCATTTTGTATTTTGTTCCTGCCATGCCAAGTTCTTTCCAATCCACATGCACATCGTGAGCAGCTTCTCCAACATTGAAAAGCGCGACGTACTCGCCTTTGCCAGCTTCTGGCTGCGCCGCCCAAACCACCAAATCACCGTCGGACTTCACCATGCGATTGCCTTTTGAATGCTGATCAATGGCGATCACCTCAGCATTGGTCAGCAACGAAGTCGTCCATTCATCATTTCTGGGAAGATTGGCTCCCACCATCAGCGGAGAACGGAACATCGACCACAGCGTCACCAATGTTCGCTGCTCGTCGTGCGTGAATTTTGTCTGGCGCGCTTCGCCCAATCCCGGCGCGGGCCCTAAATATCCCAACGGCAGCATGTCTGAATCAGGCCAATGCCCGGGCTCGGAAAGCGGCTCCCACTGCGCCACTCGGGGAAATTGATCGCCGAGTCCCTGCGGATACGGAACATTGCTATGCCACAAATCCCAAACGTCGTCAGAGATGCGCCAAAGCTGCGCATATTTCCGCATCTCATCTACTTTATCCATCGGCGCGGCGCCCGGCGAAAGGCTCAATACAATCGGCCTTCCAGTTTTCGTAAGCGCAGTGCTCAACATGCGGATCTCGTCCCCTTTATATGGCCGGCTCGCGATGCAATCCACTTTAATGAAATCCACATCCCAGCTTGCATAGAGCTTGGCGATGGAATCGTAGTACGCCTGCGCCGCAGGTTTCGCTGGATCAAGTCCGTAATTATCGGGATTCCACGGACAAGTATCGGAGGTATCCGCAGCATCTGCGGCATGATAAGAAGATCCCGCAATGGGAAGGTTCTTCTGTACCGCTTCTTTAGGAATTCCGCGCAAAATGTGAATTCCAAATTTCAAACCGAGCGAATGGATATACGCCGCCAGTGGTTTGAATCCCGCATCATTGGCAGAAGATGGAAAGCGATTTGCCGCAGGAATATATCGTCCATTTGAATCCAGGCTGAACTTTGATTCAGTCGAATTCCCTGACGCCCTGGGATTCGTAACGAACCATTCCATGTCCACAACGATGTACTGCCATCCGTAGGGCTTTAAATTTTTGGCAAACCAGTCCGCATTCGCTTTCACGTCAGCTTCGCTCACCGTCGTGCCATAGGAATCCCAACTGTTCCATCCCATCGGCGGCGTCGCGGCCAATAGCGAAGCATTCGTCTGAGCATCCACTTGCGTGAAGCACACGATCATCGCTAACAGCACAAAAACCATCATTGGATTTCGCACGCTTAAAGGATTTCGCACGCTTGAAAACATGGGATTCACTCCTTAAAAATAATGTGGCAAACAGGATCATTTGCCACACTGAAGAGCAATCGCGACTTTGCCGCCGCGACTGATAATTTTTTTATTTTTCTACGCGTGCTTGGGCCGGAATTGAATGCAATAGAACAAACCAATCACAAACAACAACGCGCCCCACCAAACATTCGCGTGCAAGTTATAAAGGACAATGGTGACCTCAGCTGGCGGAGTCGCCAGCTGATAGAGCCCGGCAGCCAGAATCAAGGCACCATTAATTAACAGCGAAAATCCAATAAAGAACCAGATCGAAATCATGCCTAAAATCCTCCAGCTACCAGAAGATGATGTTCAGGGCCAGGAAAATAACCACGACGACTCCTGCCCAGAAAATAGGTTTGTGATAAAGCGGAACATTCTCCACGCGGGGAATTTTCGTAAGCCCCATCACCAGTCCGTCCAGCTCAGCATCCGTTTTAGGTTTCGTAACCAGACTCACTAACACAGTCACGATCACGCAAACCACAAACGACCACAGCGCCTGGTACATGTCTTGTGCCATGGGCTTCGCATACGGCGATAGGGCAACGTAACGGAGCGCAGTCGGGTCGGCGTGCACCCATCCCCACATGCCGATCGACGTGCATGTGCCGCACAGCAAGCCCAGGAACCCGGCAGGGCCCGTCGCGCGCTTCCAAAGCATACCCAGCACGACCGTTCCGAACAGAGGAGCAATGAAGAAGCTGAAGAGCGCCTGCACATAGTCCATAATGCTGGCTGCGTGCATGACAAGATAAGCGGTAAGGATGCTGATCACGACACCAATGACTGTTGTCCATCGGCCCATGCTTACGTAGTGCTTGTCAGTGCCTTTGCTGTTGATCATTGGACGATAGATGTCATACGTCCACACCGTCGTAAATGCGCTTACGTTACCGGCCATACCGGACATGAAACCTGCAATCAGAGCCGTTACGCCAAGACCAAGCAATCCCGGCCCGCAATAACGAGCAAGCATCAATGGCAGCACGTCGTTGTAGCTGTGACCACCAGTTATTGCCGCTTGCGCTTCACCGGTGAGATGCATAGGAAGCAAACCTAGTCCAAGCAACCCGGGCAGGATGACGATGAGTGGAACAAACATCTTGAATCCTGCTCCAATGATGGGTGCCATTTCCGCGCTCCGAAGATCTTTGGCTGCGAGAATGCGCTGCACAACCAGAAAATCCGTTGTCCAGTAACCCATCGAAATAACAGCACCTAAACCGAATACAATGCCGGTCCAATGAATACCCATGGGGTTTGAATTGAACGCGCCAAGTCCCGACCATAAATGGACATACTGCTCTGAGGCACGCTGCGCAATGAGGACCTTGAGATGCCCCCACCCTCCAGCTTCGTATAAACCAAGAATCGGAATCAGCAGCGCACCCGCCCAAATTAAGAAGAATTGTAGAACTTCGTTAAAGATCGCGGAACGCAAGCCGCCCAGCGTAACGTATACGGCCACTGTGAGCGATGAGATCAGGATGCTGAAGTTGAGGTTCCAGCCCAGCACGATCTGCATGACTTTTGCCATGGCGAACATATTGACGCCGCTCATCAGCACGGTCATGAAACCAAAAGAAATTGCGGACAACGCGCGCGCAGGCTCTCCGAAACGAAGCTTTAAATATCCAGGTACAGAGTGGGTTTTTGAGATGTAGTAAAACGGCATCATTACCAGCGCCAGGAACAACATCGCGGGAATTGCGCCAATCCAGTACCAGTGTGTAGCGAGAATGCCATACTGATAAGCCGATCCCGCCCAGCCCATCAACTCCAGCGCGCCAAGATTGGCGGAGAGGAAGCTCAAGCCGGCGACCCATGAACTCATCTCGCGGCCGGCCATGAAGAAATCTTCACCGGTGTTCGATTGACCTTTGAGATACCAGCCAATCGCCAGCACCAGTGCAAAATAGAAAACAATAATCACTATATCGACCGGAGCCAGCTTTACCAGCCGCTCCATTGCAAACATCGCCATCACTGGCATCATTGTTTTTGTCCTATCTGTCCGTAATATGCGCTGCTTCCGTGTTTTCTCAAATAATGCTTGTCATGCAGGTCTCGCGAAATGCCTTCGGCTTTTTCGTTGATGCTCAACGTCAAATACGCCATTCGCGCGACCGCTTCCAGGACCACAGCATTATGCGCCGCCGCTTTTACGTCCGGTCCCCACACGAATGGTGCGTGGTTGGCAACGAGCACTGCGGGAACCGCGGAATAGTCTATATGCTCGAACGCTCGAGCGATAGCACTTCCTGTGTTTTTTTCATACTCATCCACGATCTCCGCTTTGCTCATGGAATCAGTGACCGGCACCGGCCCATGAAAATAATCGGCGTGTGTGGTGCCGAAAGGCGGGATCGGTTTTCTGGCCTGCGCCCACGCGGTGGCATATTCCGAATGCGTGTGGACCACGCCGCCGATTTTCGGAAATACTTTATAAAGCAGAACGTGTGTCGGCAGGTCCGAGGATGGGCGCATCTTACCTTCCATAATTTTTCCCTCGAGGTCGGTCACGACCAGATGTTCCGGTTTCATTTCCTCGTAGGGAACACCGCTGGGCTTGATCACTACCAGCCCCTCTTCCCGCGAAATACCGCTCGCATTGCCGAACGTATAGAGCACCAATCCGCGGCGCACGATTTCCAGGTTGGCTTCGAGAACTTCTTCACGCAATTTGGCTAAAAGCATTCTTCAGTTCCTTCTGAGGATTCCCAGTAAACGTTTTCTAGAAGTAGGAAAGTAGTAGACATGCCCGCCTTTGTCAACCGCCGAATGTCCCTTGCATATGGCCGACAAAAACTGCATTTCCCCTTTACTCGCGAAGCTTATGAACGCGCTTTTACAAACGAAGCCGGGACACCTGCGGATAGGATTCAGGCTCCACTAACGTATCTTCTGGCGGCGCGGCCCCGGATTGCAATGCCGAAGCCAATAGTTCCAGCGCTTTGGTGGTTAGCGGCGGCGTAATCACGGTAGCCTTCAGCAATCCCTGACTCACAAAAGCTTGCCCCTTTGTTTGGATGCCGTCGCATCCCGTAAAAGGTAACCGCAAAAGCTTCTCGCGCTCCTGCATGTTGTCGTGGTCTTCAATGGCCTTTCTGGCGCCCAAAGCCATGGCATCATTCTGGCAGCCGATCACGGTTACATTGAGATCTTTCGAAGTCTGCAAACGCAGCCAGGACTTCATCGCCTGGTAGGCGCTGTTCCCCGTCCAATCCCCGCGGATAGTTTTGACCGCAATGTCTTCGCGCTTGGTTTCGAGCATCCCGAGCTTGCGGTCTTGCGCGGTATCGCTCAGCGATGGCCCTTCCACATACAGCAACGCGCCTTTTGGAGGAGTTAATGCATTAATCTGCTCGCCTTGAATTTGCCCCACCGCGCGATTGTTGGTGCTCACGCTGAACATAGGCGCGGAATTCTTTCGCCGCAGAGCGCTCATGTAATCGACGTGGCGATTCAAAACTACCCATCCGATTCCAGCCGACGCCGCGGCCTGCGCCACTTGCGGCATTCCGGTGCCGACAGGTTCTACGATGATCGTGTCAGGATGTGACTCTTTAGCGCCTTGAATAATCTGCACCAGCTGCAGGCTCTGGTTTACGCCATCATTCCCGGCATAAATGATGCTGACGTCCATGTTGAACTTTCTTGCCGTTGCTGTTGCTGCTGCCGCCTGCGCCTGCTGAAAATCGTTTTCCTCGGTAATAAGCGCCACAACAATACGCAACCTGTTCATAGAAGGGCCCCGTGGTCCCGTGATCCCTATGCTTGATTTCTTCCTGCTGTAAAAACAAATTCATGTCCTCTTACTTTTGCGTGCCGAAGCGGAAAATCGTTACCGTATGGTAATGCTGTCCTGGCTTCAACTCCGTCGAAGGAAATTTCGGATGGTTCGGAGAATCCGGATAATGCTGCGTCTCCAGGCAGAACGCATCGCGGAAGTTGTAAGTCTTGCCGTCCTTCCCCGCGAGCGGACCTTCGAGGTGATTGCCGCTGTAGAACTGAACACTTGGCTGGTCGGTCAGAACTTCCAAAGTCCGGCCTGATGATGGATCGTAAGCTTTCGCCGCGAGTGCAATTTTGCCGGTCTTGTTGTCGAGTACCCAGTTGTGGTCGTATCCAATTCCCAGCTTCAATTGTTCATTGCCGGAATTGATCCGCTCTCCAATCGCATGTGGCTTAAGGAAATCAAACGGCGTGCCCGCAACCGCTGCAATTTCTCCCGTCGGAATTAATGTCGCATCCACCGGCGTGTAATGCGAGGCGTTGATCTGCACTACCTGCTTTAGAATGTCACCACTTCCCTGTCCCGCAAGATTGAAGTAAGAATGATTTGTAAGATTCACGACGGTGTCTTTGTCCGTGGTCGCGGCATACTCAATCTTCAGATCATTTCCCTCGAGCGTGTAGCGTACGGTGGTCGCCAAAGCTCCCGGGAATCCCTGATCGCCATCTTTGCTCACATACGACAGCTCGATTCCGCCTTCAATCTCCTTCGCATTCCACACGGCTTTGTCGAAACCCTTGCCGCCATGCAGGGTATTCGGGCCATCGTTGGTGGGAAGCGTGTACGTCTTGCCATTCAACGCAAAATGGCCTTTGGCGATGCGGTTCCCGTAGCGCCCGATGATTGCGCCAAAGAACGGACTCTTCGCCTGATACGCCTCGATGGAATCAAATCCCAGGACGATGTCGCCCAGCTGTCCATTGCGGTCCGGAGTCTTCAGCGAAACAATCGTCCCGCCATACGTCATGATCCGCGCTTCAATCGCGCCGTCGCTTAAGGTGTAAATATCTACCGGAGTGCCATCAGAAGTTTTGCCGAACGATGCTTTGCTCACTTTAGTCTTCGCTTCCATATTCATTGCACATAAACCCAAAAAGAAAATTCCCAGCGCGATGGAAATCAGGTTCTTCGCGGACATTCTGCTTCCTTTCACAAACGAAAAATGGCGTCTTGGCCAGAAAGTGCTTAGTAAATGCCTGCGAATTTTAACCTATTTCCAGGGGACTGCTTCATTTTTATCAGGAACAGGAACCACGATCTTGACCCCTAGATTCTTTGGCTGGCGCGGGTTTTGTGCGCACTCACTATCGCACGCGTTACCACGATAGCCGAATTAGAGACAATCCTTCCTGCGGCAAATCAAAATTCAACTGCGCTTTTTGCTGATCGACTCGCAGCCAATATGGCGACGTCAGCAACTGCAACTGGCCCGCTGCTTCCAACTTTCCGTACTCCAACTTGTCGGGGCTCTGCGGATATCCCATCGCATTCCACGCCGTAAAAGAGTTGCTGTGTTCGCCGTCCACGCGGAAATGCTCTACATGGACTGTCTTTACTTCCGCAGGAATTCCGCTGACTTGCAGATCAATCGCAGAGTCCGGCGTGGCACCCTCCACATCGTGATAATTCCAGACAAGAATGCTCATGCTGCGATCATCGCGCGTGGCAATTGCATTGACGTCCGCCTTGCCAGTCACTCCTGACTTCATCACTTCATCGGTTGAAACAGCACCCGTGCTGCTGACCTCGACGCGATTCCCGCGTAAAAATCCAAACATGCGGAAGGCGTTCAGGACTGGCTTGTCCACTCCGTTCGTCGCCAGGTCGCGATAACCGACAAAATATGGTTGACCTTCAAATTCAAAGGCCCACGTCACCGCTCCCCTAAAATGAATCCCCTCGCGAGCGGAGAGCACATAAATCTGATTGAGAACTTCCGTTGTGTAAGTCGCATAGAGTGAACTGTTCCGGTAGCCATCCTCGGGATGCGTGGAAGGCGAGCACGCAGCGCAACCCTCAGGATCAGATTCGCCGAGAATGACTGGAAGGTCCTTCCATTCCGGAAAAGATTTCACGATTTGAAATCCCTGTTCAATCGCACCCAGGTGACGCTGAATTCCCATGCGGATGTGGCCATCTTCAAATTTCGGCGCGCCCTTGGGATGGAAGCTCACGAAATCCAGAGGCGCTCCCATCTGTCCCGTCGCATAGTTTTTCTCGTGGGCGCAGTGATCAAGAAATGCATTCAGAAACGCGATGGCATTGGGACTTCCCGGCCCGGTCGCGTCCGGCCCTCCAACATGCGCGCCTGGCAGCGCTCTGCGCACGGCGTCTGACGCGTAGTCGTAAAGTTCGAAATATTCCTCGCGTGTGCCTTTCCAGTAAGGAATATCCGGTTCGTTCCACACCTCCCAAAGCCACGTATTCACTTCATCGTCTCCGTAGCGCTCACGCAAATGTTTCGCGAATTGGAAAACCAGCTCGCCCCATTTCTGATAATCCTTCGGAGGATAGGCCCATCCGGTGAAGATGCTACCTTGCGGAAAATTGTGGCGATAAGGCTCCGGATGAATGGAAAGCGCCTCCGGCATGAATCCAAGTTCAACCAGCGGCTTCACTCCGATTTCGTGGTAGGTGTCGAAAATCTGATCGACGATCTTCCAGTCGTAAACGGGCTTACCGTTGGCGTCTTCGGTATAAACATTCGTCGATCCCCACTTCAACGATGCCGAACCATCTCCGCTGGTAAATAAGTTGTGCGTTCGCACATACACCGGAGCCGGACTCAGAGCAGCAAGTTCATGCAATAACTTTTTACCGTTCGGCGCGTAGGTGTAATTAGGTTCGTCGTAGCCGAAATAGTTCCAGACCGGCGTCCATTCACCTTGTTTGTGGTCGGCTTTTACTTCGATTTGAATCGGAGTTGTAGCGCTTTGAGTTAACGCTGCTAAGGAAAGAAAACAACACAGGAGTGCGGTAACAAAATAAGACCTGAAGAAATGACGCATTTCCGGACCTGAAGTTCTGGGTTTGTTCAGCCCCGAAATAGTAAACGTTTACCGGCACAGATGCTATGGCCTTGTCAGGTTACACAAGCGTTCATTATTTGGCGGGTTCGGTGACTTGCAGAATCTTGTCAGTAGGAACATTCTTCAACGTCTGCACAATGCCGGAAGGCCAATGAATTTCAATTATGTCGGCAACTTTGTCCGGCCCCAATCCAAAATGCACCGGACCATCGGCCGAAGAAGCATAGCCTACGCTGGTGGTCATGTGATTGTATTGCGCGCCGACGGCCTTGCTGACCAGTTTAATGCGCGCGCCAATACCGTCACGGTTGCTCTTGGTGCCACGCAGAGCGATGTCCAGCCAATGGCCGGGGGTCTCGCTGCGGTTCATCCAGATCTCCGCTTCAGCCCCCAGCGCCGTCACCACGACGTCCACCCGGCCATCGCCGTCGAAGTCGCCGAAGGCGCATCCCCGATGCCGTGCCGCAGGCGTAGCCGTGAACCCTGCTTCCTCAGTCAAGGCAGTCCATTTGCCGCTCGCGCCTAAATTGCGAAATACCGTGTTGAATTGATCGACCGGCTGGCTTGGCATGGAAATTGATTCAACGTGCCCCCGGGACACAAACATGTCTTTCCAACCGTCGTTATCGAAATCATAAAATCCCGCGCCAAAGCCGGACATGGGGCGGCTCAGTTCCCGCATTCCACTGTCCGTTGTCGTTTCCTTAAAGTTGCCTTCCCCTGTATTTTCAAAAACCGGGAATGTCTGGTTGTTCAGCGCGACAAATCCTATATCCGGATAACCTTTGTTTCGAATATCGCGAAAATCGAGGCCCATGCCGGAGATGAAATTTCCATCTTCGGTCAGCGCTACGCCCGTGTCGAAAGCCACTTCTTCAAATTTGTTTCCAAGATTGTGAAATAAAAAATTGTAGGAAGTATCGTTGGTGACGAAAAGATCTTGTTTGCCATCGAGATCGTAGTCCGCCACGCCGACTCCCATGCCTTTCCCCACATGATCGCGCAGGCCCCACGCTTTGGAAGCATCCCGGAACGTGCCATCGCCGTTGTTCAGGAAAAGCTGATTAGGCTGGCCTTTGTAATACTTAGGACTGCAATAGTCCGCGATATGCGCCTGCGCGAAGCCACACAAAGGCTGAACGTCATAAGTCCACTGCATGTAGTTGACGACGAAGAGATCCAGCAAGCCGTCATTGTTCACATCCACCCAGGCGGCAGTTGTGGCCCAGAAAGGACCGAACTCTGGATCTGGGTTGTTCAAGCTCGCATCCAGGCCTGCTTTTACTGTGACATCGGTAAATGTCCCATTCCCATTGTTGTGATAAAGCGTGCTGTGGTGCACGCCGGCTACGAAGAGGTCTGGATGCCCGTCATTGTCGTAATCCCCAGCCGCTACGCCGATGTCGTATCCGGTTCCCGCAAGCCCCGCTGCATCGGTCACATCGGTGAACACTCCGCCGCCATCATTGCGAAAAAGCCGGTTGCGATACTTCGCATCGTCCTTCTTCAGCGTCGCGATGTCCGCACCATTGGTGAAGAAAATGTCGGGACGTCCGTCTCCGTTGTAATCAAACACCGCCACGCCGCCAGGCATGGTTTCCGGGGCATTCTTCGCCGGAGTTTCGTCGTTCTCCAGGCGAAACGTAATTTTCTTGAACTCAAAACGGATGGGGCTTGGCGCAGACGCCGCGCGCACATGCGCAACGAAAAAGAAATAACCAGGAACACAAAACGACAGCAGAAAGATCAACCGGAGGGATTTGAACGATTGCATAAGAAAAAAATACAGGGTGGCCGAAGCCACCCCGTATGGATTATACCTCCAGCACTTCTTCTTAGAAGTAGTACTTGAGGGCGAATGTAACCTGACGGCTGCCGTTCTTGAAGGCCGGCTTACCAGTCGTGGTCGAATTCGTGTTGGTTTGGGAAACAGCGTTTCCGCCATTGGTGCTGGTCTGAAAGTTCAGCTGTTCGTCCGAAACTCCCGCCAATCCGAATTGTGGCAACGGATGGTTGAGGAAGTTCGTGGCGGACACGCGGAACTGTACGCTCTGCGCTTCAGTGATCTTGAAGCTCTTGTAGATTCCCAGATCGCTGTCGAAGTACGACGGCCCACGCAGGTTTGGCCAAATCAGCGCACCTTGCTGTCCATACGCTGGCATGCCAAAGCAGTTCGGGTTGAAGTACGCTCCAGCAGCATGCTTGGTCGGGTCGCAGATGATCGTCGGCATAACCAAGTTGATCGCATTGGTACCAAACCAAGTGGATGGGTTAATTGAGGTGGATCTCAATCCGTTGGGCAACAAGAACGTGTTGTCCGGAGCTGTCGGATTGTTACCGGTTGGAGTTGACAGACCGCCTGCAAACACGGCATTCAAGTTTCCGTTGGTGCCGGGCTGTAACGGAGCGCCTGACTGGTACGTAGTGTATCCAGACAATTGCCAGCCGTTCACTGTGCCACCAAGGAATTTGTTGCCATGTACGAAGCTGGGCAGGTTCCACACGTACGACAGATTCAAAATGTGCGTGTGATCATAACCCAGAGTTCCGTAGTTGTTCTTCAAGTTGAAAGGATCAACCACGGTTCCGTTGCCGGCTCCGTTGCTGGTTTCACCGTCGCGGATACCGAGGTTCTTGCTGAACGTATAGTTCGTCAAGAAGGTGATCGGACCCGATTGCTTTTGCCACGACGCCTGCAGAGAGTTGTAATTCTGATAGCTGTCGTGAGTGATCAGATAAACGTTCTGATACACGTTAAGTGGACGGTAGTCGTTGTTGTTGAATCCTGCATTGTAAAGCGCGGAATTCGCTCCGCAATCCGATGAATTGTTTCCAGGATCGCCGTTATTGCAGGAAAGTGGGCTGGGCGAATGAATCAATCCATTCGAACCCACGTTGTTGTCAGGCAGCCAGAAACCACCGGGTGCCACGTTGTTAATGTTCAGTACGTTTCCGTTCTGTCCGTTCGTGTACTCGTAATCGCTCTTATTGCCCACATAGGACAACTCGAACACGGATCGCCACGGCAGAGCTTGGGAAATAGTTACGTTCCAATCCATCGTACGGGGAACTTGATTGTCTCCCATGTTGAAGGCTTGAACGCTGGAACCATTCTGCGCCACGCCGGAAGGAGGCGTAAATCCAACGCCGCCACTATCAATCTGCGAATAACCGTTCGTAATGTTGGCTGTAGTGAACGTAAATGCACCAGCAGGACCAGCAGCCGGGCCACCTACGTCATTCACAGCGAACTGATAACGGAATACGGCGAATCCAGCACGAAGAACAGATTTACCTGTGCCGAAGATGTCGTATGCCATACCTACGCGAGGTTCGTAATAGAACAACGGAGAAGACAATCCAGAGTTCGGAATGTTCTTGTCGATCGCGCTCCATACCAGACCAGTGTTAGATGGTGCGGCTGCAGCAGTAGGATCGGTGAAACTTGGGCCGTTGACATACGTCGAAGGATCCCAAACTTGCAGACCGTTCGGTGGTCCGTACATTTGGCCAATGTGGTCAAAGCGCAAGCCATAATTCAAGGTCAACTGACGGTTGGCTTTGAAAGAGTCTTGTGCATAGATAGACCATTGATGGTTGCGAATTGTCTGTGTCGGGAATGAACTGCTCTGCTGGTAGTTCGAAGCACGACCAAGCAAGAAGTCAGACACGATGTTATTTGTGGTGGCCGAACCGCCGCCAAGGTTGAATGCACCGATGTCTTCGTTGCCTTCCAAGCCACCGAAGGACTGAATGTTACCGCTGGTATCCCAGTAGAAACCAGCTTTTACGGTGTGCGAACCAATGACTTTGGTGAAGTTATCGTAAAGAGCGGGATCTTTTTTAGTGGCGCCGAACGTGTTGCCGCCGTTGTAATCTCCGTCAAACGAGAACTCTTCTATATTTGGGAATACGCCGCCCCAGGGAGCGACGAGGTTGGGAATCTGGCTCGCAGTGTGACCGAACAGGCCGGTTACATTGAAGCCGAGAGCACTACGATCAACGGCAGCAGGATTCTGCAGCGTTGAAGGATTGATGTAGCGAGCATACGTGAACACGAACTCGTTCGTCGTTGTCGGACTAAACACGTGCGTGAAGTTGCTCATGATTTCCTGCGAAGTAGTGGCAGCCACTACGTTCGACGGATAAGGCAGATCCCACGGTGGGGTCCACCAAACACCAATCGGGTGCTGGTCGTTTTCAATCTGACGGGTATAAGAAACCGACAGCTTGCTGTTGTCGCTGATTGCGTAGTCAACTTTACCGGTTGCTTCCCAACGGTTCTGTGGAACCTGGGCAACATAGGAAAAGTTATTCCAGCCGTTACCCGCACTGGGTGTGATATTCGGTTTCGGATAGAGACCCATTACAGCCTGAGCATTTGGATCGAAATCCGATGTCGGCACGGACGTCGCAGTGGCGCCAGCAGGAAGAGCACCGCTGAGGTTGTTATAGGCTTGACCCCAAGTGCTCTGCAGCTGTTGCGTAAGAGTTTTTCCGGAGGACACAACTGTGTTACCCGGAATTCCGTCGATGGTCGTATTGCTGAAGTCACCGGTAAACTGTTCCGGCGTCGGCACGTTGTAGTTGATGATGCTTCCCGCCGGGTGCTGTCTCATATATTCATAGCCAGCCCAGAAGAAAAGCTTGTCGTGGTTCTTGTTGAAGCCGAGGAACGGAAGGCGAACTGGCCCACCGATGTTGCCGCCCATGTAATAGAAGCTCTGGTAAGGAGCCGCCAATGCCGCTGATGTGGAACCATTGGCAATCTGGCTGTGGGTGAAAGCATCAATAGAGTTAAATTCGCTGTTGCGCGCGTAGAAGTATCCTTCACCATGGAAGTTCTTTCCACCGCTCTTGCTGAAGGCCTGGAAAATCGTCGGACCCTTGGCATATTCCGCGCTATAGGACGACATCAGAACTTTTACTTCTGACACCATGTCCTGGTTGATGTTGGCGATCTGCGTTCCGGCGTTGCCTGGATCGACCAGGTTTGCACCGTCAAGCATGAAGGCCATTGCACCGTTCGGCTGGGTTCCGTTGGAAGAGTACGCGCCAACGGGACCGTTATTGGTTCCCACGACAGCATCATTAAAGGTGGAACCGTTGCTGATTCCGTTTGTCAAAGCCATGCCAGGCATGAGCTTCAACAATTCGCCAGCATCACGGCCTTGGATCGGAACGTTCTGAATAAGGCTTTGATCAATCGTGGTGCTGACTTCAGCTGTATCGCTGGGTACGGAGATTGCGCCGGCGTTGACTTCAATCTGTGTGCCGGCATCTCCAACTTGAAGGCTAATGTTTGGCAGGTTGCGGTTGTCACCTTGCGAGAAGGTAATGCCGCTGGCTTTCCATGTTTTGAAGCCAGTAGCCGCTACCGTCACCGAATAGGTTCCCGGCTGTACGGCCGTAATTGAGAAATACCCTGTGCTAGTTGAAACAGTGGTACGCGTATCGCCCGAAGACTCATTTTTCATACTGATCTGAGCATTCGGAACCACGGCACCGCTAGCATCAAAGGTTGTTCCCGTCAGTGTTCCGGTCAACTGTTGACCGAAACATAAAGAAGAGAACAGAACAAGAAGCACTAAACTGAGTGCGACTGTTCCACTCTTCCGTACTGCGGAATCAAACTTAAAATTCATTGATCCATCTCCAGTTTGCTAAAGGCTGAGTCACTTGGCTCAGCTCTTGTTAACTGCTCCCCAGGTCGCAACTTCTACGACCCCCTTACATCCGAGTGGCTTACTTCCGCTGCCAAACATAGTACAAAAGCACTACATAAAAGCCGGGCGCACTTTTATCGTTGATTGACAATCACTGTCAAGCAAATAAAAAGAGGGCTTGGCTTATCTGTAATCGCGTACAAAGGTAGTACAAAAATACTAGGCGCGATTTTTATCGTGGTTTAACGTTAACTGTCAAGCAAAAATCTCCATCTGAGCCGCCGTGACCTACTTTTGACATCTCTGGTAACCAATTTCAGGCTTTTCGCTCAAAAACTCATTTGCACAAAGGCTCAATTGCCGCAATTTGCTTGACTTTAATCATTATTACTTGGTCGGGTAGCCGTTGTTTGGCTTTCCGCATTCGGCACTAGCGGCAGGCTGATTTCCATCGCCCCAATGTGATCATTAGTAATATCCCTCACAGCCACGCGTACAAATTTTGCATTTGTGGGCACATCAATTTCTTGCAGCGCACGATAAACACCACCGGCTTGCACCTCAGATTGCGCAGGATCGATGATTCCGACTTCCCCATTCAGCATCTGTCCATCTTCATCAAAAGCAGCGGTCGCAATCTCAAGCGCTGGCGGTTTGGCGCCACTCTGTCCGGATTTCGCCAGCGCCATCATGGTGAATTCGATCGCATATGTCTGCAGTGGAATCGGTGAAAGCGGTTTCAGAGCATGGTTCTTTTTGCGGAC
>DASXCC010000110.1:0-15777 GCA_036491415.1 Terriglobales bacterium
ATGAACTATGCACGGCGGTTTCACGCGGCCGGGCAAAAATATATCCTACGCCACGGACCGTCTTAATATGATCATCTCCGGCCTCGCTGTCACCTAATTTTTTTCGCAGCTTGCTAACGTGCATATCGATGCTGCGGTCAAATGGAGAGAACTTCCGGCTCAATACTGAATCCACCAGGCGCTCTCTTGTGACGACGCGCCCCGCCTCACGCAACAAAACTTCGAGC
Organism: Terriglobales bacterium; assembly: GCA_036491415.1. GTDB lineage: Bacteria > Acidobacteriota > Terriglobia > Terriglobales > Acidobacteriaceae > JAICKN01. Next base: position 228 of record DASXCC010000110.1, read on the forward strand.
AGATTGAATTCCACCGAAGTGAGTTCCAGCGCTTTTCCATTTTGCCGAACGACGCGAGTTGCCGGATCCAGTTCCACATCACCGACCTTCACCGCCTCAGGGACATCGTCCGCAGCGCCTCCGGGAGATGTACGACGCAATACCGCGCGGATTCGCGCCACCAGTTCGCGCGGATTAAATGGCTTCGGCAAATAATCGTCGGCGCCGATTTCCAAACCGACAATGCGGTCCACATCTTCTCCGCGGGCTGTGAGCAACAATACTGGGATCCGCGATTTATCGCGAATGTTACGCAGCACATCAAAACCGTTCATCTGGGGAAGCATGACGTCGAGCACAATCAGAAGGTAGCTTCCATTGAGGGCTCGATCCAGCCCCGTTTTTCCATCGTGTACGGCTTCTACCTGAAAACCTTCCGGAGCGAGATACTCCGACACCAAGCCGCAAAGTTCCACATCATCATCAATGACAAGTATGCGATCCATATTGCTTCCTATTCTGTCAGCATAATGCGGCATTATCGAGTAAAGAAATGTCAAACGTGGCGTTAATACTTTACAAAACTTTACTCCATTTGACTGAGTCTTTACCGCTTTCTTATTTGGAAAGTGTTCATATATGTGCAAGCCAAACTAAAAAACCTTTCCCGAAAAATTTCTGGAAGGGTGGAGGTGAGTATGAAGTCTCAACGTTTGAAATTTATTGGAGCAGCAGTTCTGGCGATCGTGCTGGTCGCGATTGCAGCAGTTTCGGAAACGCAAGGCCGACACGCGCACTGGCGCGGACAGGACGGAATGTTTGGAGGCCCCGGATTCGGTTTTCTGGCCCGCAACCTGAACCTGACCGATGCCCAAAAAGATCAGGCCAAGCAGATCATGGCCAACGAAAAAACAACCTTCAAGCCGCTAATGCAGCAGATGCGGCAAAGCAAGATGCAAGAGCGGCAGTTGGTGGAGGCCGCGACATTTGATCAAGCCCAGGCGCAAACTCTGGCTGTACAGCAATCGCAGCTTTCCGCGCAGGTGAATGTTGAAAAAATGCGTATGGAATCTCAGCTTTACCAGATTTTGACGCAGGAGCAGAAAGACAAACTGAACTCGATACTCGATCAACGTGCGCAGCGCTTCCAGCAACATCAACAAGAACAGCAACAACAGCAGCCATCAAATCAGTAACGGACGGGGGAGGCGAACCTCCCCGTCTTGTTGGAAATTGAGGTGGATCATGGCCACAACAGCGATTTATAAAAATGTTCTGCTGGATGCCATTGAGCGCGAGATGGCTTCCGGTGTGGACCAGGCTGTGGAGTGCTGGATGGCGCAAATCGAGCAGATTTTTAATGACACGTGCCTGACAACATTGGGCCGCATGAATGCTATTCATGAAGTCGTCCAACGCTACAAGCAGTTGACCGGTAAAGACCACCTAGCGCCAAGAACAGAGCAATTTGCTTCAGGCAGGTAGTCATGAATGTGGACGCGGTTTATTCGTGCGTTGTGAATTGCAGTTGGATTTTCCTGACCGGATGGACGCTTTTACTTGTCCTGGCATGCGCGAATGCCTTCCGGCACGACCAAGTGTGACGGGCTCTCTCCCCGTCGCCTGAGTGGGCGCGGTAAAAATGCACCTGAGACTGGTAGAATCGCATCTACTAGGAACTGATGCTCCCGAAAAGTCTGCGCCCACTCACCCCTTATCTCAAAAAATATTGTTGGCCGTACGTGTGGGGAAGCGTTTGCGTGCTACTCAACAACGGAATTGCCGTACTTGGGCCCTATATTATCGGCCGGGCGATTGGCGACCTTTGGAAAGGCGTCGACCCGCACAAGCTGTTTGTCTATGCTTGTCTTCTTTTGGCAATTGCCGCAGTCAAAGGTGTTTTTCAATATCTCGTTCGCTGGATCATGATTGGAATTTCTCGCGAGATCGAATTCGATCTGCGTAATGATCTTTTCCAGCACCTCGAAACGCTCTCTCATTCCTACTATCAGCGCAACCGCACGGGCGACATTATGGCCCGTGCAACCAACGACCTGAATGCGGTGCGCAATCTGCTTGGCCCGGCGATCATGTATTCCGCAAATACGATTGTGTTCACGGCCGCCGCGCTCTGCTTCATGGTTTCGATCAGTCCGAAACTGACCTTATATGCCTTTCTGCCCATGCCGCTGGTCAGCATTCTTATTCAATATTTCGGACGGCAGATTCACGACAGGTTTGAAAAAATTCAGGCGCAATTTTCAGAAATCTCGGCGCGGGTACAGGAAAACTTCTCCGGCGTGCGCGTGATCCGCGCTTATGCACAGGAAGACGCGGAAATTGCAGGGTTTGAAAAATCCAACAAGGAATACATCCATCGCAGCCTGTTCCTAGTGCGGCTTACAGGCATGCTATGGCCGACGTTGGAACTGATGATTGGGCTGGCCATTGTTCTTGTCATTTGGCTTGGTGGGCGCGAAGTTGTTCAAGGCAGAATGAGTGTCGGAGGCTTCACCGCTTTCAATCTTTATATGGTGCAGCTCACCTGGCCGATCATTGCTCTGGGTTGGGTCATTAATATTTTTCAGCGCGGCACTGCGTCCATGGGACGCATCAACGAAATTCTGGTTGAGAAACCGGAAATCCAGGACGATCCTGCCCTCATCAAGAAATCGGCTACATCCAAAGAAGTGAACGGCGATATCGAGTTCCGCAATCTGAATTTCGATTATCACGGTGTTTCCGTTCTGCACGATGTGAACCTGAAAATTCCAGCAGGAAGCAGTCTGGCGATTGTCGGTCCAACCGGTTCGGGCAAGACTACTCTGATGAATTTAATCCCGCGAATCTACGACGCAGATCCCGGCAGCATATTGATTGACGGCCATCCGATCCGCGAGTTTCCCCTGGAAAAGCTGCGCAAGAATATTGGTTTTGTGCCGCAGGAAACTTTCCTCTTTAGTGAAACCATCGGCGAAAATATTGCGTTCGGCGTGGAAGAGAGTGACGAGTCGCGAATTCGCGCCGCCTCCGAAGCCGCAAATATAGCCGTGGACATTGAAAGCTTTCCAGAGAAATACAAAACAATCGTTGGCGAGCGCGGCATTACTTTATCGGGCGGCCAAAAACAGCGCACAGCCATTGCCCGCGCGCTCATCCGCAATCCCAAAATATTAATCCTGGACGATGCGCTCTCCAGTGTGGATACGCAGACCGAAGACAAGATCCTGAATCATTTGCGCCAAGTCATGAAGGGCCGGACGACTATTTTTATTTCGCATCGCGTTTCGACTGTTCGCAACGCCGACATGATCGCTGTTCTCCACGGCGGCTGCATCGTCGAAAAAGGCACGCATGAAGAATTGCTCACATTGAACGGTTACTATACCGACCTGTATAACAAGCAGTTGCTCGAGGAAGAACTCGCTGAAGTTTAGCCTCATTCAATTGCACTCCTCCCTATGAAGCGTGTCGCCATCGCGGAACTGCTGGATACCGATTCGGGCACGCCGGAAGAGATCGCTTCGTCCATTCGTGACCTGCGAAATATAAATCGCTGGTTCGGTGGAATTTCCAGCAATGTGGCTATGCTGGAGGAAGTAGCAGCGAGACTCAACGTCTCCCGCTTGTCGATGCTCGAAGTAGCTTCCGGCTCCGGAGAGCTATCGAGTCTCGTAGCAAATCGCCTCGCGCAAAAAGGTATTCAGCTTCAAATTACATTGCTGGATCGCGTGCGCTCCCATCTGAATGGCAGTTCCCATGGGATTCTTGGGGATGCACTCGCCTTGCCCTTTGCCGATTCCAGTTTCGACGTGGTGAGCTCCAACTTGTTCGTCCATCATCTCGCTCCGGAAGAACTTTTCCAGTTCGCGCAGGAAGGTTTGCGAGTTTGCAGCTCGGCATTCCTTATCAATGATCTGGTGCGCGGTCCGTTGCATTTGGCGCTCGTGTACATGGGGCTGCCGCTATTTCGCAGCAGGCTTACATGGCATGATGCTCCAGCGTCGGTGCGACAGGCTTATACTCCAGAAGAAATCCGTTCGTTGTTTTCGAACCTGACATCCTCGGTAGAAATTCAACACCACTACCTATTTAGAATGAGCATCAAACTCTGGAAATCTCATGTATGACTTGATTGTTATTGGCGCGGGCCCGGCGGGATCTTCGGCGGCCATCACAGCCGCGAAATCCGGCGCCAAAGCGTTGCAACTGGAGAAGAGCCGCTTCCCTCGCCACAAAGTTTGCGGAGAATTTGTCTCAGCGGAGTCGCTGGAACTGCTATCCACTCTGCTGGCTCCTGAATATGCAAAGCTGCTCGGCGAAGCGATCCGCATTCCACAGTCGCGCATTTTCCTGGATGGCCGCATGCTTCAGGCAGAAATTTCTCCATCGGCTGCCAGCATTGCGCGCTTCGATATGGACATTGCGTTGTGGCGTTCGTCGCAGGAGGCCGGAGTCGAAACCCGCGAGCAAACTACGGTCCAGAAGATTTCGTACGATTCGATTTTTCGGATTGCTACAACCGCGGGCACTTTCGAAGCTGCGACCGTAATTGATGCGTCAGGCCGATGGTCCAACCTGACCGCCAAAACGGGGCTGATGGCGCAAACAAAATGGCTTGGCGTGAAAGGACATTTTGCTGAACCATCGCCCTCGCAGTCGGTGGACCTGTATTTTTTTGATGGCGGCTATTGCGGCGTTCAGCCCGTGGAGCTAGCCGGTGAGCATACAAACGGCAGGGTCAATGCGTGCGCCATGGTGCGTGCGGATGTCGCCAGCAATCTCGAGGACATCTTTGCTTTGAATTCTGCGCTGCAGGAACGTAGTCGACACTGGCAGCCGCTCATGGATCCGGTGAGCACTTCGCCATTGATCTTTCGCGATCCATCGCCGCTCCGCGGCAACATCCTTTGCGCTGGAGATGCAGCAGCTTTCGTAGATCCTTTTATTGGCGATGGAATTTCTCTCGCTTTGCAAAGCGGCGCATTAGCCTCGCGATCGCTCATGGCATCCTTTGCCAAAATAATCTCTTTGCCGCAAGCCTGCGAAAATTACCTGGCGGAATATCAGAAGAAAATGGCGCGCGTCTATCAGGCGTCATCAAAAATTCGCCGTGCGCTGCGGGTACCGCGAACCATCCGCAAGCCATTTGTGTTTTTGCTGGAGAAGAATCCTGCCATCACCCGTTACCTGGTGCGCAAGACTCGTTAGAACCGGGATCCGTGCGGCGCCCTTAACCTACGTAAATTACCGAACGACGAGAACTTCGCGAATATTGTCGCGGCTCAGGAAGAATTTAATCGAGCCGAAATCGCGAAAGAGATTTTCGATGTGACGATTGTTAAATACGCGCTGCAGCCGCACGATACTGCCTCCGCGGCCATGCTTCTGCAATTCAATCGGCTGCATCTCCAGCGTGTCACCACCCATGACGTGGTAGCGATAGCAAACTGCATCCGGCCCGGCTTCTTTTGTATGGAAGAAAGCAAGCAGGAATCCGCCGGGTTTTAGCACCGACCATAGTTTCTCAACTACCGGCTTCACAAGACTTTCATCGAGATAGTCGGGAAAATTCCAGCACAGGATGACATCGAACTGACCATTTGGATAGCGCAGGTTTTCCGTGAGGAATTGTTTGCTGTCTAAAATTGGCTTGCCTTGTTCATCGGTCGTCGCCAGCGCGGGATCGGTGGAAGCTTCGAGCAGATCTTCACTGTAGATTTTGTGACCGCGTTCGGTAAAAAAGCGGATGTTGTTGGCCGAGGTTGCGCCGAGATCTAAAATGCATAGCTGTTCTTCGCGCGCTAGAACCTTGGCCACTTCACCGAGGCCATTGGAACGGCGCGACATTCGTTGCGCCGGAGCATTTTGATTGGCTTCTTCCCTGGATGAACTGCGAAATAGTCTCATGAATCTTTCGAAATGGCTGCTACCGCCGTTTCAAAGCTGAAAGCAAATACCTGGTTAGCTTTTGCCTGCGCCCTGAATATCCACGCGGCCTTTGAAGTAGGCGCCGTCTTCAATCGCCAGTCGTTGGGTCGCAATGTCCCCAATGATGACGGCCGACTTCCTCAGCTCCGCGCGGTCTGCCGCTTTGATGTTTCCTTCCAGCTTTCCCTGCACGACGACGCCTTTGGCATTCACGTTGGCCTTGACCTGTCCGTTAGAACCGATCGTCAGGTTATTGCCTTGCAATTCGATGGAGCCTTCGACCTGGCCATCGATGTAAAGATCTTCGCTACCGGAAAGTTCTCCCTTAATGACAACCGATTTTCCGATCAGCGCAACTTCACCCGTCTTCGGGGTATTCATAAAAACGCCTCCCCGGCCGCTCGCGCGTCCGCATGGAACCTGCAATTCTAAATCATTTGTGAGACTTAGGCTGGTGGAAGATTGACGCCGGCAGGCGGATCACAACGTTTTTCTTCCCTTGGCAAGACTATAGTGCAGCAATACTTTATGGGCAACCCTGGAATTGCTACATTCTGCAACTTTTATTGGCGATGCGGTGACTCTTGACCAGTTCTGTATGATGGACAACGGCTTGCGGGTCAACTCTCGTCTAAATGGGTGTATGACCTAGATTCTCCAATGATCAACAAACTTATCTGGCGCATATTTATTGGACTATCGCTGCTGTTTATTCCCAACCTGGTTACGGCACAAATCCCGTCCATTGCTCCTGCAGAATTAGTACGCCGCGCGGTAAAAAACGAAACCGCTGACACCCGCAACGATAATTATTTATTCAAGGCTGACATAAGCAAGCCGCAAGGTAGCCAGACCAAACTGATGGTCAATACCCGCGACGGCATGGCCGGGCTCATCGTGCGAATTGACGGCAAACCTTTGACCGCCGATCAGCAAACATCCGAGCGTGCCCGCATCGAGCGTTTTATCAATAATCCCGATGAACTCAAAAAAAAACAAAAGCAGGAAGCCGAGGATGAAGACCACACAGTACGCATTGTAAAAGCCCTGCCCGATGCATTTTTGTACGAATATGACGGGACTATGGTTGGTAATTCTGAGCTAGGCAAGGCGGGAGATCAATTGGTCCGGCTCAAGTTCAAACCAAATCCTGATTATGAACCTCCATCACGGGTCGAACAGGTGTTAACGGGACTAGCGGGGCATTTATTGATCGACGCCAATGAACTGCATATTGCCGAGATTGATGGAACGCTGATTGATGAAGTAAATTTTGGCTGGGGAATTTTTGGTCATCTCGATAAAGATGGGCGTTTCGTCGTGCGTCAAGCGGACGTGGACCATGGCCACTGGGAACTTACGTACATGAAATTGAGTTTTACCGGCAAGATTCTTCTGTTTAAAAGCTTATCTATCAAGTCCGAGGAAACTGAGACAGGATTCCAACACGTCTCGCCGGATTTGAGTTTTGCGCAAGGAGTAAAGCTTTTGGAACAGAATGCTACAAAATTTACTGATTCCGCTGTGCAAGCGCGTAAATAGGACTTCAATTGCGAATGGTTTCTTTTCTCACCGTCAGCCTTTGAATCCGTTCTTCATTCACGCGATAACCGATGCCCGGTTCGTTTCTCATCCCAATGGTGCCTTGCAGTGACACTTCAACAGCGGGTTCAATAATGTCTTCTTTCCAATAACGCTTCGAAGCCGAAACATCGCCGGGCAAGCTGAAATTTGCCAGCGAAGAAAGCGCGATATTGTGTGCGCGTCCAATGCCTGATTCGAGCATCCCTCCACACCAAACCGGAATGTCGTGCTTCTGGCAGACCTCATGAACCCGTTTCGCTTCGGATAGTCCGCCGATGCGGCCGACTTTGATATTGATAATGCGGCAGGCTTTTATCTCTGCGGCCATTGCCGCGGAACGCGCGTGCAAGATGGATTCGTCGAGGCACAGAGCAGTTTTCAATTTCGATTGCAGCTGCGCATGATAGTAAATGTCATCGCTCCACAAAGGCTGCTCGATCATCAGCAGATTAAAATCATCAAATTTTTGCAGATGGCTAATGTCATTGAGCGTGTAAGCGGAATTCGCGTCACAGCTTAGAAGGATTTTCGGCCAGCGCGCACGGATTTTTTCCAGCACCGTCAAATCCCATCCGGGTTTCACTTTTACTTTGATTCGCTGGTAGCCGGCAGAGACTTCGGTTTCGATCTTTTCCAGAAGTTGCTCAACCGAATCCTGAATGCCAATGGAAACGCCGCATGCAATTTCTTGGCGAGTCCCGCCGAGCAGCTTCCATAACGGAATTTGTTTCTGCCTGGCTTCGGCATCCCACAAAGCATTTTCCAGCGCAGCTTTCGCCATACGATGGCCGCGTACCTTCGCCATGTGCGTCGCGCTTTCTTCAGCGGACTTTAAATCTTTACCGGCAAGCAGCGGGCATAAATAAGTTTTTAGCGTGACCCACGCTTCTTCCGTCCATTCCTCATTGAAGAACGGGCCTTCTCCGGCGACGCACTCTCCCCAGCCTTCGACGCCTTCGCAATGCACCTGCGCCAGAATAATGCGGCGATGCGTTGTGCGGCCAAAGCTGGTCTCAAAGAAATGCACGAGCGGCATTTGGATTTCGTGGAGTGTGATGGCTTCAATCTTCATGTTTATCGTTTGTCCGTTTCGTCGGTTCTACGCTTTATCGTTCTCCCCGCCAATGTCCGAAAAGGAAAGTGCCATTGCCATTGGCGTCGCATTCATAGCCCATTACGGCAAGGCGGGCGTTAAACGCCATCTGGAATTGTTGCCGGTTCTTTTCTTGCAGCGCCTGTGCGCGCTTCCGCGTTTTCGGCGACGCCTTCCACTGGTAAATTTCAGCCGGGACAGAAATCTTTTTGATGCAGATTAAATTTTGCCCTTCGTCCTTCAACAAACTCTCCACGCGCCTTGATTGCAGCCACCATTCCGCAATTAAGCGGTCGGTGGGAAGTCCGCCTTGTAATGGGGATGAACTAATGCCGTATTGATTGACACTGTAGCGCCGGGCAATGGCACCCAGGCGTTCGATATTGAAGTAGGAGTTTTTAATCTCCAGTGGATCAAATGTCCATTCAATTAAATCGAAGCCGCAGGCAATCGCGTCTTCGCGTTGGAACAATTTTAGTTTTCGTCCCAGCCCTGCATTGCGATATTTCTCGCTGACTGCGAGCATGTGGGAGTGCAAATAGGATTTTCCGTTGCGCACCGCTGGAAGCGAAAGTGAGAAGCCGACCAGTTCCCTACCAACGAACGCGCCAATAATTTGCCCGCCGATTTTCTCCGCGACCACGAACATGCGCAACGGAATTGTGTCGGCATCACTGAACTGCCACACACTTTGTTGCAAAGCGACGCAGGCTTTCAGTTCCGCCAATCCTTTGCAATTACGCACGGTAATGGAAGGCTTTTTTACTTTGGTTTTTGCAGCTTTCCTTCTTGCCACAATGACTCCAATTCCTCCATGCTCGCATCCTGCGGCTTGCGGCCAGATTTTTCTAATGCTTCTTCAATATAAGTAAATCGTCGGCGAAATTTGCGATTGGTTTTCTTGAGCGCGGATTCCGGATCGACAGCCAGAAATCGGGCGATATTTACGAGCGCGAACATCATGTCGCCTACTTCCTCTTCAATCCGCTCTCTCGTCTCATCGGGAAAATCCGGCTTGCCGGACCCGGTAATTCCCTGTTCGACAGGTTTGATTCCGGCGGCGGAAATCTTTGTAAGTTCGTCCCGCAATTCCTCAATTTCTTCGTGAAGTTTATGTATAACGTCTTCCACATTCGGCCAATCGAACCCGACCCGCGCCGCCCGCGAGCTTAATTGTCGTGCTTCAATCCACGCCGGCATCGCGGTCGAAACGTCGGCCAACAACGACTTTGCTTTGTCTTCTTTTTTATTTTTGGATTTCTTTTCTTCGGCTTTGAGTGCTTCCCAATTGCGCAAAACTTCCTTTGAGGTGTCGGCCTTCACGTCTCCAAACACATGCGGATGGCGGCTGACTAACTTTTCCGACAATCGATCAAGAACGTCATCGATGGAAAAATTGCCGTCCTCTTTAGCCATTTCGGCATAGAACAGAACTTGCAAAAGAAGGTCTCCGAGTTCTCCCGGAAGCTCCTCCCAATCACGGTTGTCGATGGCTTCGAAGACCTCGTAGGTCTCTTCCAGCGTATAGGGCTTAATAGAGTCGAAGGTCTGTTCGCGGTCCCATGGACAGCCTCCCGGGGCCCGCAGACGCGCCATAATAGCCACCGCGCGCTCAAAACGCTCTCCTGTAGTGGGCATGGCAAGACTTTAAATGACATCCGGCGAGGCCGCAAACCGCCGATTCTCTCAGTTAAGGCTTGGACCATTACGGTTCCATAATTCCTAACTTATTGATTTCATTCGCTAGTCATAAGGCCGATTGGACTTCCGTTATCTTTCGCGCGCCCGTTTTGGAAGGCACACTCAATTTGGGCAAAAAGCCAATAAATCTGCCCCAACATTCATGACTCCCCTATCGCAAAATCGTCGTCGATTGGAAGGTGAACGCTTTCAGGTCATTGTCATTGGCGGAGGCGCCAATGGAGCTGCCATCGCCCGCGAATGCGCGCGCTCAGGGCGTCGCACTCTTCTCATCGAGCAGAACGATTTCGCTTCTGGAAGCACTTCCCGCAGCACCCGCATGGTTCCGGGCGGTCTTCACCAGCTGGAGCAAAAGAATTTAGGCACGGCACGTGAAATGTTGCGTGAGCAGGATGCTCTCATGCGCGCTTATCCGCATCATTCCCATGCAATGGAATTCCTGCTGGCGTTGCATCCGGAAAGCCGCCGCAGCAATTTAAAAGTGAAGAGCAGTTTGTGGCTGCACAAACAGATGCAAACCAGCCACATGCCCGGAGGAGCGCGGTCGCATGCCAGCCACCTCCAGCATATTCTTCCCAACGGCAAACGCTGGTCCATTCACAGCTACGAAGATGCCATCTGCACTTTTCCGGAACGATTAGTGGCTACGTGGATCGCGGAGTCTGCGGAAGCAGGCGCGATTATTCGCAACTACACGCAAGCGCTGGCCATCGATGTAAAACATGGCCGGGCGCAAGGCATTCTCTTGAAGGATCTGCTTACGGGCCGCGAAGAACGGGTAGGCGCAACCTGGGTGATTAACGCTACCGGACCGTGGGTGGAGAGGCTCTGCCAGCGTTCATGGATTCAACCTCGCGTTCCCATTCTTTCCACCATTCGTACCACGCAGATCGTGCTTCCGGCCATTACGGGGGCGCCGGATTCCGCCATTTCGTTTGAAGGACCCAACGGGCAGCAGTTCTTCATGCTCCCCTGGAATGGACAGATCCTGGTCGGATACACCGAAGTGGCAGACCGTACGGATCCAGCGAAAGCCGCGGCCAATGCGCAAGATGTTGAAGTCTTGTTCAGCGCATTACAACGATTGTTCCCGACACTACAGATTTCGCAGCAAGACATCCGCTACGTATTTACCGGAATATTTGCCAAGCCGCCCGGCGATGCCGACTCGCAATCTTTCGAAATCCACGATCATGCTTTGCATGGCGCCAGCAATTTATTTTCAATCGTCGGCGGAACGTTGACGTCAGCCTTGCAGATTGCGCGTGAGTGCACCGCGAAATTTGGCAGCGCACACGCTTCTCAGGCAGCGCATCCATCCAACCCGGCGCTCGACAATTGGATCATGGAAATTCGCGATGCCGCCCGCATCAACGAGGAGTCGGCTACCGCCATTGCCGAATGGCATGGCGACAGGAGCGGGAATATCGTGCAATTGGCCGCGAGTGACGTACGCATGCGCGCGCCGTTATGCTCACATAGTGAACACATTGTTGCCGAAGCCGCCAATGCTTATCAAAACGAATTTGCGGTCACGCTCGGCGACGTCCTGCTTCGCCGCGTTCCGGTGGCTCTAGGCCCTTGCTGGTCCCAGTCTTGCGGACGCGAGGCCGTTACGCGTATTCGCGCCGTTATGGGATGGACAGAACAACAGGCCGCCGCAGAATTGGAAGCTTTTGAAACGGAACGCGCGTCCCTGCTGCTAAAAACCCATGCAGCACGCCTGCAGGCCTTCCAGACCGCCGCCGACTAATCCGCTCAATTGACGTTACGAAGAGAGGGAGCGCGCTCTCGTCCAAAGGTTTTCGCGAGAAGTTCGATATCGTCGGAAATAATTCCATCGACGTCCCAGGCGGCGAATTGTCTCATAACTTTTGCTTGTTTCACCGTCCAAACGAAAATCTTGCATCCAGTGTCGTGAACTTCCTCTACCAGGGCGCGGGTGACCAGCGATTTGTGAACAATCACGTAATCGACCGGCAACATACGCCACTTTCCAAGCTGGCTTGCCGTTTTGCAGATGATGCCGACGGGCACCCCATCGCGCCGCGCTTTGATTTCGAACAGAACTTCCGGCAGAAATGAAGAGACGACGTACCCGCACCGCGGAAGGCGGTCTCGCAAGAGGGTCAAAAGCTTCGCTTCGAGGCCTTTAACTTTAAGTTCAATGTTAAGGAAGCATTCCTTTTCGTAACGGAGGATAATGTCTTCCAGGCGAGCAAGCTCCAGCAACTGCGTGCGGGTGGCCTTGGAGACCGTTACTCCGGCAATCTTTACATCGTGGCAAACTACAGCTCTCCCGCAACCTGTAAGCCGCACGTCGAATTCAAAACCGTCACAACCCTTTTGCAAAGCCAAATCGAATGCGGCAAGCGTGTTTTCTGGGACTGCTTTATTTCCGCTGCAACCACGATGGCCCAACAGTAGAACATTCGGCCCCATAAAATTATTGGTTCTTATGCCCTTCCTCGCTTAAGTAAAATACCTGATTATTATTTATTAAATAACGGAAAGGTTACAACACTTAGATTAGTCAAGATCGAAGATTATTCGAGATCGAGATTAGTCAAGATCGAAATCGCGAATGGGCTTACCCGTATCGGGGGTTTCTTTGGCTTTGCGGAGAGCTTCCTGGAATTTCTTCTCCAACAGGTCCGAGGCGTGCTTTTGCGCTTCGACCGACTGACGAAAAATTGATTCCTTGCGGCTGTCCTGTTCCCGCATGGCGCGGGCAGCTTCTTCCATATCGTTAAAAGTCCTGGGTTTGACGGCCGCGGTATGTGCGATGACCGCTCGCTCCTGCGAGTCCACTTTCAACACGGCGTTGCAACAGGGGCAGGTGACTTCAAAGGCCGTTTCTATTTTGGTCTTCGGCATAGTCTTGGCCATGAGCGAATGATACCGCAAATTTTTGCTTACTGTGAATTCAGCTTAATTGGCAGGACATGGAACATGTAAAGCAGCTCCCAACCCAGCATGCCGGCAGCGGCCACAACCACCAGAATCGCCAATAGTTCGCCGAAACTCATGCGGCGTTTTGTGGGCTCAAAACGCTTTACGACCAGGCTAAGAATATTGATGGTAGCGAAGCCAAAAACCAGCGCCCAAAGAATGTTGAAAAGCTGGTCCCGCTTTTCCGTGGCCTGGAAGAAAACCAGGAAAACTGCGGCCGACGCCTGCAGAAAACCCCAAGTAAGCAAAAGCACAAGGCCTACGAATTTATTGGCTAGAAAGACGGAATTCATGCAGATAAATGATGGACCTGTAGTTATTGTGCACAAATCCGAAGAAACGAATCATCGGCTCCGCTGCGCACTGGCTTATCTCACAGTCTCAAAAATTTGTCTGGCTCGCAAGTTTTTCTTCAATCTGCCGGATTTGGCCTACGTCCTGCCATAAATTTCCGGAGATAGAACCGTCCCCCTTGGCCAGCGCGGCAATCACCGCATCATGACTATCGGCGATGGGCTGCAGGTTCGAGCGGTAAGGCGCCAGCGCGGGATCATCCATTTGATTGTGTAGATCGTTGAAAAATTGCCCGGCAATCTGCTGCGCGGTTCCAAAATTCTTATTCTGGATTTGGTCCAGCACATCCATCAGTTCGTTGTGCAGCTTGCCTGCCTGGACGGTGGACTTTGCCGAGATCAACTGTTCACGCAACCCACGCTGCGGCCAATATCCCGCAACATACGCGGCACCAATAAGCAGGACTACCAGCAGAAACTTTTTCATGGTCTTTCTCCGATATGAGCTGACGGCGTTCCACAATGCAAGAAATGGGCAGAAGCTGCATTCTGCATCCGGCAGAATGAAAGCTTACTTAAGCGCAAGAAGTTGCGCCAGTGTTAGTTGATCCGGGCAAGCTCTTTGGCGTAGAGATCGTTCCTGGGAAATTGCGCGGCCAGCCCCTGCAGAAGATCGCGGGCCGTCTTGTTATCTCTGTCACGCAGGGCGGCGACAGCCAGCAAAAGACGCGCATAAGGAGCCAGGTACGCCCCCTTTTCGGCAGCCAGCTTGAGCCATGCGATGCCCTGCTCTTTGTCTGTCTGTGAGCCGGTAATGCGCAAAATCCAGCGGACCGGCGCGGAGTTCAGGCTGAGGATATAGTTTTCCGCTCCCAAAGCAAGATAAGCGTCGTAACAGGAAGTATCTGCCGCGATAAGTTTGTCGGCCATGGCCCGCGACTTCTTCATATAGCTCAGGCTGGCGAGGCTGCGATTTTCGATGAGCGCAACGTAATCGCCACGAAGTCCGTTCACCATAACTTCCGCGAGAATGGCTCCCTGGTCATTTGGCGAATGGGCAAGAATTTGGCTGGCTAATTTGTCGGCTTGGTCGAGATCGTTATTGAACTGCTGCTTGACGCTTGGATCAGGTGTGAGTTCTTTGCGCGCTTTGAAGGTTGAGTCCTGGGTGAACAGGTCAAATTCCAGCACATGCAGCCGGTTGAATTCGGAAAACAAATGCGCCGCGCCGTCCGAAACAAACCCCATCGGATCTTGCGGATGATCGTGTTCCCAGACGGCAAATGTGGTATGCGCGGCGGGAAAATCGAGGTTGTACATCTGCAGATATCCGGTCTCAAGCCCCGGAGCAGCGCTACATGCAAGAGCAGGTTGAATACAAGTGAGAGCGCATGTTGCAAGCAGTGAAACTTTAAAGGCAACAATAAACTTATTCATGATGACACTAGAATGATGCGATCACTTTCTTTTTTAGGTACCTGATCCTGGTCAATTTCTTGTCAATTCTTGCTCCAGAAATATTTCCTTACCGGGCCGCAATCATTCCGTATTATGAAGCCGGTTTTTCCGGCGATCATCTTACAGGAGTGCTATGAACTGTCGTCCAGTAAAGATGCGGATCGTTTGTGTACTGATCATATTCAGCCCGTCTTCTTCAGTTCGTCTTCAGCCCGTCCGGATCCGTTCTTGGCCGCTGAAAAATGCCGTGAACCTGCTGATTGGCGCTTCTCACGGGAATGGATAAAATCAGGTAAGATTTCTCCATGGCACTCGCCAAATCGACCATGAAAGCTTTGGTCAAGAGCCGGGCCGAACGCGGCTTATGGCTGGAAGACGTTCCCGTTCCCCAATCCGGCATCAATGACGTTCTCATCCGCGTGTTAAAGACTGGAATTTGCGGAACCGACCTGCATATCTACGATTGGGACCAATGGGCACAGTCGACGATCCCCGTGCCGTTGGTGATCGGCCACGAGTTTGTCGGAGAGATCGTTTCCGTAGGATCGAACGTCAATGA
>DASXCC010000111.1:0-4142 GCA_036491415.1 Terriglobales bacterium
CGTAAATCATGGTATGAAAGGACTAACAGGGTCATCTGCTTGAAAAATCGCCCACGCGACGATGCCGCCGCCTACCACTAGCCCGCCCTTCTCGGCTGTTGCAGACGTCAAGATCGGGCCCTTCGCAGCTGCCGGCGCTCCACTTCCTTTAGCGGCTAGCCCACAACTTGGGCCGTCATCTCGGGAAAGCTGCTGCCCTTCTTTCAAAACAGTGGGTGAGCCCGTCCCGCAACTCACGGTGAGATTGTTCTTGCGTGCCAGAATCTGAATAACACCATTTGCTCGGACCACGTCAAACTGCGTCCATGAAGATGAAGTGGGTGTAATCCTGAAATCTCTTGCAAAGACACTGGATCCATTGCCCGTGCCAATCGAAACAGTTCCGCGATCAATTGCGATTCCGCCGCGCTGAAACCTCAGGATCGTGTTGGATTGAAGTATTGCAGTGGATCCTGCCGAAGTCATTTGAGCCAATCCATCGTTCTTGGTTTGGACGACATCACCTACCATTACGGCCATGGAACTAGTCGTTACCTGCGCTCCGTTGATGTATACAGACTGATTGCCAGAGAGAAACGCCCCAGAAGGTGCCTCATCACCGGCAAAAGCAAGTGAGGCAATCATGACACTCACGAGGAAGGCAGGCGCTATTCGCATAAATTATCTCCACCTGATTCGATTCGGATCTTGCAATTCATGGTAGATGGCGGTGAGAGAAACAAGCAAGTGTCTTGAGCGGTTAGTAATCAGCCCTATAAACAGCTGACCCTTGCAAATTTCGCGGCCCTCTGGATGAACCATCTACAGCAACGCAGCCCAAAGAAATTTGATTGAACGTAAGCGGAGGTGTGAGTACGCTGTGAGCCACAGGACACGTGTTAAGGAGTTGAAAATGAAGAAGCTGTGCGGGACTCTCTTGGTGTTACTGACGATCAATTCTGGACTGGCAGCAGTGCGAGTTGCGGGGGTCTTGTTTCCCTCCGAATTCGTTTACCTGAACGGAATGGAACGCGACACCCTCAGCCCCGTATCGGTCGGGGATGTCATTCGGACCAAAGAGCGGGGATCTGCAAGCTTGCAATTTCCGCACATAATTGCGGTGATACCGCCAGATTCGGTTGTGCGAGTTGAAAGCGAGTCTCTTGCACTAGATACTGGCACCATTTCGATCAATATGGGTAATGAGGTCAAGTCAGTTTCCCCACCAGAATTAGTATTCGATTCCCCTCGCCAAGGAACACTGTTCATTAACGCAAGAGACCTTCGATTCAAGCCGACTTCGACAGCATTAACCGAATTCGATGTCACGCGCTCAAATGGGCTGATCTCGGTCAAGGCCCGCAAGAATTCCGTGACCATGAGCTGCGGGTCCCGAACGGTCATCATTCAAGAAGGAAATCAAGTCTCGCGAGCCGACAAAGCTGATTGTCGTCGATAGCTGCTTAGCGACTTTGGCTGGCGGCATGCTGACAGTCCGACCAGGCCACCTGCCGCAGGACACGTAAAGGCCGGGCTTACCCTTCCCGCACGACGCACAAAGGTCCAACCACAAAAATCTTAAGCTGTTAAGCCCACCTGTGAACGCTGGCGTCTCAGCTCGAACGTCAAAACCAGGCGATCATTCGAATCACGTTCCACAGCTGGGAACGCCTCAGTCCTAAGAAAACCGACTCAATTCATTCTCAACGAGCATTGCATTTATGTATTCGTTGCAAATCGCAGATGAATACGAAACTCCAAATTAAGTGACCTAAGGTTGACTGGTACCGGTGCCCTAACTCGTCTAAAAGGTGGACAGCAACGTCCACGGATTGGACTACTAATAAGGTGTGCCGTCACCTTCGCGTTAGAGCCTTGCCAAGCCCTCACAATTCAACCGTAAGTAGTTGAAAACGCAATGCTGGCTATCGTTTCAATTTGCCGCATACCAATCAACGGCAATGGGCGCATTGGCGTCCGAGTTGCACTACAGATCAGTATGAAATCCACCATACTGCTTGTTGAGGACAGCCGATTTTTGCGTCGAGCGAACGAAATAGCTCTTTCGAAAGCCGGTTACCAAGTAATAACCGCAGGAGACGGTGAAGAGGCGCTAGTTCTTGCCAAAACCACGTCGCCCAATGTTGTCTTGCTGGACATGTTATTGCCGAAACTCAGCGGACCAGAGGTACTGAGGAGATTGCGTAATGACCCGGCAACCTCGGATATTCCGGTCGTCGTTCTGAGTAGTTTGCCTCAAAACAACGAGAACAAGTTAAAAGGGGAGGGCGCGGTCGCCTATTTCGAGAAGTCGCGCTTGAATCTGGATGACGATTCGGAAGCACTCGTCCTGATCATAAAGCAAACGTTGGCGACAGCAGCCAGTAAGAATATTTAATTAAACAGGACTCAAAACACCATGACTCCAGAAATGCAATTCGAGTGCTTGCTCATATCGCGCGACCCGGCGATGTATTGCACTATCGACAAAGTGTTGCGGAATTTCTCGATAAGAGTGAATCATTGCTGGGATTCGTCGTGTGCCCTGGAAAAAATCTCGAAGGAAACCCCAGAGTTGGTAGTGATCGATTGGGAAGGCGAAACATCATCAGATCTCTTGTACACAATCTGGCGCCTACAGCGGAAAAAAAAGCCCACCATCGTCGCAATTTCTGAAGAAGATTCCTCTGTACCGGGAGCGCACCTTACGCTGCACAAGCCGGTTACTTTGCAGTCGGGAACCGAATCCCTCAAGGCCGCGTACTCCCGCATGTTGCTGGATCATCGCTTGAACGCACGTTTCCCGGTTATGACCCGTGCGGAGTTGCGCGACGAGAGTGGACGAACATTTTCAGCAACTATCACGGATATCGGAGAAGGCGGAGTCGGACTTAGCAGTAAGGAAAGTATTGAGGTCGGAAGCGTTCTATCCTTCACCATTCAGTTGACTGAAATCGCCATGCCGCTACACATTCAAGCTCGCGTGATCTGGAATCGCGGGTACGGCACCGCAGGGTGCGAGATTCTCACAATGCCGCCTCGTGAACGCGATGTGCTGCGTGTGTGGCTAAAGGCAAAAGCGCGAGTAAAGCAACCGTTGATCCCTGTGTAAGTCCAACTGAGGAAAATATGAGTGCCTTCGAACAAGAATTCACAATTGTTGTGGCCGACGATTCACCGGTTTACCGAAAGTTGCTCGGAGACACTCTAGCTAGAAACAATTACGAACACTTCATCGCAAAAAATGGAGAAGAGGCGATTGCACTCGTAGCAGCACATCAGCCTGCAGTGATCATTACGGATTGGGAAATGCCTGACCTCACTGGACTAGAACTATGTGCCGAGATACGGCGCAATCCACATCTTTTCACGTATATCATTCTCCTCACCAGCAAAGACGAAAAGCTCAACATCGTTGAGGGACTTTCGGCCGGAGCTGATGACTACCTTACAAAACCGTTTCACCCGGGCGAATTACTCGCCAGGATTGCTGTCGGCCGGCGGCTTGCGGAGCTTCATCGCCAAGTTCAAACAAAAAACAAGCTTCTGGAAGAGTTAGCGCTTACTGACTCCCTCACTGGCCTTCCAAACAGGCGAGCAATTATGGAGTGGGCGACTCGCGAGATCGAAGGCGCCGCGCGCTACGGCTTTCCCTTTTGGGTAGTCATGGCAGATTTGGATCGTTTTAAAGCTATTAACGACACTTACGGACATGACGCTGGAGATTTGGTTCTCAAAAAATTCGGCGAAATCTTGCGAGCAAATACTCGGGCGTCGAACATCTGCGGCCGATTGGGAGGAGAGGAGTTCGTCTTAGTGCTGAGTCATATCTGCAGCCGGGATGCGATTATCGCGGTTGAACGAATCAGGCGCTGTCTTGAAACCGAACTTTTTACTTTTAACGGCAAGATTACGAACGTGACTGCCAGTTTTGGCGTATCAGGTTTCCAGAGCGGAACAGCACCGGATTTTGACGAACTGCTTCGGGAAGCGGATGCTGCATTGTATTTGGCCAAAAGCAACGGACGGAACCGAGTGGAATCTACACGTGCGTTCACCCATGAGGCCGGAATTATGGAGTTTCAGGCATAGCATTCCAGTAAAAAGCCATGAGTCCCATTAAGAACACGCATCCGAGAAAGACACTTAACAGCAAGGTCTTG
>DASXCC010000112.1:0-4687 GCA_036491415.1 Terriglobales bacterium
ATGACATCTGTCGAGACACTTCCTGACGGCTGCCATTTCAGTGACTCAATCGGTTGAAATTTCTTGTGTTGAGAAGTTACCCACGCTCTTGCAGGTCTCTGTTCAGCGGCCCAGACGAGCGAAGCACCCGGAATTGCACTACCGGCAGCAGTTAGGGCTGAAAACTTCACAAAATCGCGGCGAGTGCGGGGAAACATGCGGGCTCCTCAGGGAGGCTATCCCAAAGAATTATCAGGAACAAGCGGTTGTCTAATCGTAAGTAGATGCTGCCCAAACCGCCAGTGTGGCATGACGCTAACAAAATCGCATTGCTGCTACACGACGCGAGTGTACGTAAAACAATCGTTTGTGTAAAGGATTTAGTGAATTTTTAGCTTGACAAGCTTTGTCAGCCAGAGATACCGTTCCGGTTTCGTGGTATTAGAATTCCGTCCATTTGTGAACCGGGAACAAACGGTTGTCTATCAGAAGACACGAAACCGTTGTCTTGCGGTGTCAACCGTGATTAGAAGTTACTGGAGGGGTTCGATGAAAAATTGTTTTCGCCTTTTAGTGCTTTGCTTGCTGCCCTGCCTGGCTGTCGCACAGAGCAGAAATACGGGTGAAATTCGTGGAACCGTTGCAGATTCCTCCGGCGCTGCTGTAGCGGGCGCAACCGTTACTGTGACCAATAAGGACACAGGCGTGATAAAGACTTTTGTCACTAATGGTGACGGCATCTATGACACCGTTTCGACTCCCGCAGGCAACTACAGTATTGCGTTCACCGCGCAGGGCTTTAGCAAGTTGGTCCGTGAACCCGTAGTGGTGCAAGTGGACGTAATCACTCAGGACGCCAAACTGCAAGTTGGCCAGGCATCGGAAACGGTTACAGTGAACGGCGAGGGCATCCCGCTCCTCGAGACTGAGACCGCACACCTCGGCGCCATTCTCGAAACGAAAACGTTAAGCCAGCTTCCTCAAATCGGTGCGGGGATCACCGGAAATGACTGGGCGAACTTCAATATTCTTCTTCCGGGTGCATCGAGCGCTCCGTCGCAGCCCTCGTCTGAAGGTGGTGGCGCTTACAACGCGGGGGATGCCATCTCGTTGAATGGCAATCTGCCGAATTACGCCAACTATCTCCAAGACGGCGGCGTGGTCCAGTTGCCGGTGAGCAACAACGTGGATAACACCTTACTTGAGGCCGTACAGGAGGTGCAGATTACCACCTCTTCATTCTCAGCCGAGTATGGCATCGGCGGCGCGGTGTTCAACCAGATAACCAAAGGCGGAACCAACGGTTTTCACGGATCAGGTTATGAGTACTGGCAGAACGACATGCTGAATGCTAAGCCATATTTTGGAATTCCGAATGGTAGCGGTGGATTTACTCCGCAGCAAGTTCCCTATCTTCGATACGACGAATATGGCGGCTCGATAGGCGGGCCAATAATCAAGAACAAGCTCTTCTTTTTCTTCGTCACCGACAAAATTTATAACAATAACGCGGCCGCAGCGACTCTGGGCACAACGCCCACGCTCGCCGAAAGAGGTATGGGAACAGCCCACCCCGGCGACTTCGATTTCACCGGCCTGCCGACGGTTTACGATCCGGCAAGCTGCGCCACGGCCTCCTGCAGGGTTTCGTTCGCGTCGGAAAACACGGGATCTCTTGCCGGAGTGAATGCCATTCCGGCCGCCCGCATTGATCCTGTGGCGGCGAAGATGCTGAGTTTTTATCCTCTTCCTAACGCCGGCACTCCCGGGGCAGTAACGCAAAACTTTTCCACCACCCTTTCGAGCCCCAATCCGAATCTTCGTTTTTTTGGGCGCATCGATTATGACCTTTCGGAAAAGAACCGATTGAGCTTCTCCATCAGTCAGAAAGACAATCCCGGCATTAATAAAAGCGGACCTTTCCCGTGTCCGATCAATTGCTTTTCCGGGGACATCGACGGCTACAACGTGCAGCTCACCGATACCTGGCAGATTTCCCCGCACATGGTAAACGAATTCCGTATGGCTTATACCAAGCAAGGCAATTGGTTCGTTCCCAATACTGTTGGGTTCGATGCGGCCAACACGTTGGGTCTGCAATACGCGAAGGCTGACATTGTTCCCGAGCTGGACATCGTTGCTCCAAATAGCAGCGCGGGCTCGACGACATGTTGCAGTCAAGTGTCACCGGGTACGAATGCCATATACATTGAGCATCTCTACGATCCGTCAGACGTAATCACCCTGGTCAAGGGCAAGCACGTCCTGCATTTTGGGGTAGAGGTATTGATGGGCGATGGCAACACGACTCCTTGGGGCAACCTGCAGGCAGGCAACTTCAGCTTCACCGGAAATTACACGGCCAACGGTTCCGGAACCGGCGCTCCCCTGGCAGATTTCCTGCTCGGAGATGTCCAGAACTGGAGCGCCACCAATCAGGCGACCTCGTATGCAAGGTTGAAGAGCCCGCAGTTGTTTGTTCAGGACGACTTCAAACTTCGCCCGAACCTCACGTTGAACCTGGGCTTAAGGTACGTAGCTACTACAGGATTCCAGGAGAAATACGACGCGTTAGGCGGGTTTGATCCGACCAAGACGCTCGTCTGCACGACGGACTCGCAAGGCAATCCCTGTACTGTCGGCGGGGTAGTCGGCGCACCTTCCTTGAACGGTACGCTGGGATCTCTGTGGTTTGCTCCCCAAGACAATCGGGACTCGTTACAGAAGCCGATTCACGATATCTTTCTGCCTCGAGTTGGTTTCGCATGGTCGATCAGAAACGATACCGTTATTAGAGGCGGCTTCGGAATGTATTCCTACAACTTCAGCCAGGACGACTACGGAAATGGCATGGGCGCCGGTTCGCTGAAGACCAGCACCGGCACCGCTGCGGATCCGTTCAGCGGAACGCATTCCGCCCCGCTGATCACGTTATCCGCCCCGGCGTCAACGGCCGACTCTGTGCTGAATTACGTCGTAGGCTCACCCAACGCGAAGAATGTATTGCAATACCTCAACACCGCCTCTCCCTCCGGACAAACTTACGTCCCATACAACGTTCGCCCGGGAGAGATTGACCAATGGCAATTGAGCGTGGAGCATCAATTCGGGCGGGATTACATGGCGTCCCTTGCCTATGCTGGCAGCCATGCTTCTAACCTGCAATTTCCAACGGACTTGAATCAGATAACTGACATGCCCACTCTGCAGCAAGTCGCAGCGAACAGTCTTCCTACGGGGGTGACTCAGCAAGCAGTTCGGCCATTCCCTGCGTGGGGGAATCTCACAGGATATAACTTCAACGCCATATCGAACTACGATGCGTTGCAAGCGACCATCAACAAGCATTTCACCAATGGTTTGATGTTCAGCTTCAACTATGTGTGGTCGCATTTCCTGGACGAAATGGATTCCGGCGGATGGGGTAGCCGTGGAGGCACACAGGATTGGCAAATTGGGAACAACCCCGGCGCTAATTACGGGAACTCAAACTTCGACATTCCCAATGCATTCAAGGGTTACGCCTCATACGAATTACCGTTTGGAAAGGGTAAGTCGTACTTGAGCGGCAGCCGGATAATGGACGAAGTGGTCGGCGGATGGAGAGTCTCGGGCACATTCATACACCAGAGCGGAAACCCGTTCACGGTGACCACCAATGACAACTACGTACACACCATTACCGACTGCAATAACTGCGTTTCATATCCCGACGTGGTGGCCAGCAGCCACATTGGCAATTCGAGCACGAACGGATGGTTCAATGGCACCGCTTTCGTTAGTGCGGCACCGGCAGGTACGTTTGCGTTCGGTGATGAAGCCAGAAACTCCTTACGAGGTCCAAGCCTGACTGTGTTCAGCTTCTCCATGGCCAAGAGCTTCAGCTTTGGAGAACGCGTTCATATGGAACTGCGCTCAGACTGGGCTAACATTTTCAATCACGCCAGCTTTAACACTCCTGGGAACTCGTGCAACCTTGACGCCAACAATGTCTGTATTCCTGGAAATCAATTCCTGCCGGGTGGCGGACCGGGCGGCAACTTTGGGCTGATCAACAGTTCGACTCAGGGTGGCGGCGTGGCCGTGGGTCCTCGCAGCGGCCAGCTCAGCGTGCGGGTTTCGTTTTAACCAGCGAAACGAAAAGGGGAAAGGACATCTCTCCGGCTGTCCTTTCCCCCGATTCGTCTGTTGCCGTGGATCGCGTCCTTCCGCAATACAATCGTGACATGAGAACCATCGAAGTCGTCGTCCTGCTGGGCATGGTCCTATCCATCGGGTCGCGGTCATCCTTCGCCCAGACTGGACCGAGCCATCGGCAGCAGGTGCAAATGCACGAGCGGCGCGCGGCGGAATTCCTTAAGCAAAACAATCCCGAGCAGGCGATCGCCGAATTCAAAGCCATCATCTCCCTCGATCCGAATAACCCCGACGCCCAGGGCAACCTCGGCGCCGTGCTGTTCTTCCAGGGCAATTACCCGGACGCAGTTTCGCACCTTCGGACAGCCGTAAAGTCGAAACCTGCATTGTCGAAAACGCGGGCCCTGCTCGGCATGGCGGAGAAGCGTACCGGCGACTTTTCTGCCGCACGCCTGGACTTAGAGAAAGCTTTCCCCAAACTCGAAGAAGAGAAAATCAAAATTGAGTCAGGAATGGAACTGATCGAACTTTATTCCGGGATCGGCGACCTGGAGAAGGCTGCGACGATCGT
>DASXCC010000113.1:0-9931 GCA_036491415.1 Terriglobales bacterium
ATCAAACCGCACCTGCATCGCCCGCTGCCCCTACCCCAGCTCCGGCGAAATCGAATACGACAGCGGACCAGACGGCCGCGCCAGCAAAAGCTCCAGACACTGGAGCAAAGCAGAAGGCTGACATCCAGACGCCGGTTGCAAAAGGCGGGGACAACCGCCCAGACGGTGTCTTCCGACGCCCCTCCACTGCCGCTGACGATGAATCCGATCCTCTGGATAGGCTTCGGCTTTCTGGCGGCGTTCGTCGTGTTTCTGGGATTCACGATATATAAGCCTCCCCCGCGTGGTTCGCAGGGACGCGCCACTATGCGGATATTTTCATCGCTCTGTTGCGGCTTTGCAGGTGGATTCCTGACAGGCGCGGCGGTATTCAATGCCACATTCACCCATGCCTTGGGAAAGGTCGGGATTTCCGGAAGCGCAGGAATCGCACTATTTCTCACCGTATTCTTCTTCTACGACAAGATACCTGACGGCGAGCTGAATGTGCCGGACGGCGTCACGCTCACCATACCGAAGAACTGCAAGTTCAGCGACGCAACCGATATCGTGGGCACGATTACCAAGGCAGGCATGGATTACCACGCTCTCAACAACGATGAGCTGGGATCGGACATGAAGGAGCAATCCATACAAGCAGCAAGTTGGGAACAACTACTGGAGTTGCTTCGAAATGTCACAGCAAAACAAACGATCAGGCCATATACCGTGAAAAAAGAGAACGGAAGCTACATGTTTAAGGTCTAGGAGAATGCGATGTCAAAACGGTGCCCATGTGCAGATCCGCCTTCCGGTGAGATTTTCTGCAACGACGACCAACTTGGTGTGTGTGGCGTCATTGGTGGAAAGTTGGTAGTGGGATGTTTCGATCCGCCTTCGCACATCGGACGCATTGCTTATCGCGAGGCTAGACAGCGAGCAACGGATAATTTGGTATTATCCTTTGTTTCTCAGGTGAGTCGCGGGGAATCCGATGCCATCAGTTACACGGAACCAGACGTTGCTGCAGGGATATTTCTCCGATTCGGAGAAAGGAACAGAGGTTAAATTCTTCCGGCCAAAATCAGAAGGGGAAACAGTTCCACAGTACGAGGGAGAGAATTCCTTTAGAATTCCGGAACAAAACTGTTAGGTGCTAACAGGACTGCCATATTGGGATGATTTGGGTGTCACTTACTGCAAGCATTATTTGCTTATGGGGAGCCGAAATGAATGCTTAACTTATCGCTCCCGCACGCGCTAAAACATATGGCCCTTCCGAGATCACCGCGATGCTGGCGTCAACAGATAATGATGATGTCAATGCTTCGATTGCGGAGGCCGCAGTCATGTACGCTTTTCCCCACAACTTGTTCAGATATCGTTGAGGTAGACCTGGCACGTAGTAGAGCACCTCAATGTTTGCGGTTACCATGCCGAGTTTTTCAAGTTGCCACTGGTCTATTTCCACCGGAGCGTTTGCAATTCTTTCCATAAAGTCACGGTCTGAAACATTCGTCTCAACCATTCGTCCGAACTCGTGGCCGCCAATGCCTTCGGTACAAGCCGCCATCAGCAATATTTTCCCCCCCGGTTTTACAACGTGTTGCGCGGCCGTAATCCCTTTCAACGATTGATAGAAGGTGAGATCCAGAGGATAACCGGCAGCGGACGTGATCACCGCATCTACGGGAGATTTTATTTCCTCTAACATGAGGTTGGAAACAAACTTCATTCCTGCTTTATGCGCTTCGACAGGAGAGCCAGCGAAAACACCCGCGATTGGACGCTGTCCAGTGCCACGGGTCAGAGCAACGTCCAACATGAAGTCATGACGCGCCATGCGTGCAATCTCTAAAAGTTCGTAATGCAGCGGGTTGCTGTGGACGTTTCCTTCGAAAGATCGAGGATCTCGCATGAACTTCGAGCTATGAATTACTTTTATCGTCTCCTGTGCTGCCAGACCTGGAGCGATGAGCTTTCGTCCCCCCGAAAACCCAAGCATGAGATGCGGCTCGATAAATCCGAGCGTGATATGAAGATCGGCTGATACGAATCGGTCGTCGATATGAACTGGGATGCCCGAAGCAGTAGTTCCTAGAAAGCAATGCTCGGAAATGTTCCTGGCGTCGTGATTCACTACGCGATAATTGGTTGCCACCGATTCTCCACAGATCTCGCTAATTTCCTCGGTAGTCGCGGGGCGATGCAGGCCAGTCGCAATGAGGATAGTGATGCCGTCGCGCGGTATACCGCCAGCTTCCAACCTCGACAACAAAGGTGGAAGTAATAGACGGTTTGGTACTGGGCGGGTGATATCGCATACAGAAATCGCTGCGGATCTCTTATTTCGTGCCAGTTCTACAATTGGGAGGCTGGCGATGGGTGCATCGAGAGCAGCACCAATCTCGGCCGCCGGATCGCTGAGTGGGGTCGCCCAACGCGGTTCTAGGAAGTGATAGTGAAATTTTTGCGGCAATTCAATTTCTAATCCTGACTTGCCAAAGGCAAGTTCAATTGTTATAGGAACAGAACTGTCCACGATGTTTCCTTTCTTTCAATCCAACCGCCATCTAAAAGGCGTCCATGGAGCATAAGCTAGCATCACACGTGAATAACAGCGTTCTTACTTAACCCAATTTGGCAAGATGTACGCATACACCAAGGTGATTAGCCCAATCAAGGACCCCAAAAGGATGCTGTGTCGAAGCGTGAACCGGAACAAATTTGCCTCATCATCGGGCTTCATTTGAGTCGCAGCGGCCGCGACACAAATACTTTGCAAGCTGATCATTTTGCCCATCACTCCCCCACCCGAATTTGCCGCCGCCATGAGTGCGGGATTTAATCCGAGGCGATGAGCGGTAACAACTTGCAAATTGCCGAACAGGGCGTTGGAGGCTGTATCGCTGCCTGTCAGAAAAACTCCCAACCATCCCAATAAAGCACTGAAAAACGGAAAGATCCCTGCAGTCGCCGCAAAGGCCAGACCCAACGTTCCAGTCGCACCTGAATAATTCATTAGAAATGCGAGCGCCAGAACGGCTGCGATAGTAACCAAAGGAAAGAGCAATTGCCTGCCAGTTGCCACCATCAGTCTCAAGGTCAGGCGCGGAGACATGCGAAGAACCAGACTTGAGAGCAACGTAGCAAACATACAAGCTGTACCAGAAACTGCAAGCCAATCGAAGGTATAGATCGCCGCATACGGAGAGGTCTTCGCCACGACCGGGGGGACCCTTTGGACTTGATTATGAAGGCCGGGCCAATGGATTGGGATGGTCAGCAAACTGAGATGCGCTTTTACCGAAGAAATACCCCACAACAGAACGAACACCACTAATAGTCCATAGGGCGCCCACGCGATAACGACTTCGCGTGGAGAATGATCGACGGTCTCAGCTACGCACGCGCCCTCGGTTTCCAATCTGGAAATCTGCTTTGGCTTCCAGAATCGAAAGAGAATGATAAGAGCAATCATGGAGGCCACTGAGCCCAGGATATCTGTCAAATATGGACCCAGAACATTAGAAACAAAAAGTTGCATTCCCGCAAACGTGATTCCCGCTACAAGGACCGCCGGGAAGACCGCTTTCAGCGCCCTCCATCCACCCATGACTAAAATCAGATAGGCCGGAATGATCAATGATATTGGAGCGCATATTCGGCCCACATTTGAGCTTAGGGAGTGCAAAGGTAAACCGGTAATTCCGCTGAGCGCAACGAGCGGGATTCCGATCGCTCCAAACGCCACGGGCGCCGTGTTAGCCAGGAGACAGAGCGCCGCTGCTCGAAATGGGCTAAAGCCCAGCCCTGTTAGCATAGCTGCTGCGACCGCAACGGGTGTCCCAAATCCGCAAGCTCCCTCCATAAAGGCTCCGAACGAGAACGCTATGAGGAGAGCTTGGAGCCGGGAGTCTGTCGTCAAACTTCCGATGGAATCTTTCACAATCTCGAATTTTCCGGTCTCTAGCGTGAATCGATAGAGCGCGATTGCCCAGTAGACGATCCATCCAATGGGAAACAAACCAAACGCGGCGCCGTATGTAAGCGCGCTGATGCTCATCGAGACCGGCATCCGATACACGGTCACCGCCAGTAATTCCGCAACGAATAGACCAATTAGCGAAGCCTTCCAGGATGGCAGCCGCCTATATCCGAGGGTGTAGACAAGAACAAAAATCGGGGTTGCTGCGACCAAGGCAGATAAGCCGAGATTTCCCGCGACCGGTATGTAGATCTGTTGCCACATAGTTTCACCCGGGTTGGATGGAAGACGAGGATTCGAAATATTCAGCTAAGTGAAAATAGCGAAGCACACTTCAAGGCGTCGCTTAGGCTTGATCCGTTGTACGAACTTTGACGCCGCTCGCTTCTTCAAACAGGGTAATGACAGCTGCATAATCCAGATCGCCTTTTCCTTGGGCCTTGGCAAGACCGTATGTCTCTTTGACTGTCGCCGTGGCAGGCATCGGCACATTCAGGGCGTAGGCATTCTCCATGGCAAGGTTCAAGTCTTTGTGCATAAGCTTCAATGAAAAATATGGAGTGAAGTCACCCTTGAAGACGAAAGGCGCTTTAAAATCGATGAGGCCCGACCGAGCCAAACTAGACTGAATGACTTCTAAAAGCGCATTCGGCCGTACTCCCGCTTTCGTAGCCATGACAAACGCCTCTGAAAAAACTTCCACCATGGTTGCTTGTATGGCGTTTTGTGCCAGCTTTGCTGCTAAGCCCGCCCCATGTGGGCCACAGTAGATGAACTTCTTACCCAAGGCGCCCAAAACCGGCATCATTTGCTCAAGGACATCGCGATTCCCCCCAATCATGAAAGTCAACTCGCCTTTGGCCGCTAGATGTTTACTACCGGTTACCGGCGCATCTAACCACTGACCTCCCTTTGCGGAGACCTTGGCTGCGAGTGTCTGGCTTACAACGGGACTGATCGTGCTTGAATCAATGACTACTGCCCCAGATTTGAGTGCATCAAGGAAGCCACTCTTCCCGGTGACAACCTCTTCAACGGCAGCGCTGTCACTGACGATGAGATAGATTACGTCGGCGTTGCGTACGGCGTCCGCGGGACTAGACGCTACTTTGGCCCCGGCGCGTTCCAGTGGTTCGGTTTTGCTGCGATCCCGATTGAACACGGTTACCGTAAGATCGGCTTTAACAAGATTCAAGGACATGGGTTGACCCATCAATCCCATTCCGATAAATGCTACTGATAGCGACATTCATTCCTCCGTGATAGTCCAAAAGACAGGTGCTTCTTCGGCGACTCAGTTCTCTACTACCGCATTCTTGCCTTTCGGCCGATTTTCGGCAGGATCTCGCGCTCTCGTACTCTTCATGGCTGGCGAAGCTAAACGAAGATCAGAGTCCGTGTACCCGCCGCTTTGGGCATATCCGCATGATTTTCTGATCATGATCTCCGGAGAAAGCATCATCTGCTTCAGATGGCTGCCGGTGTGCTCGATCTTCTCGACGAGAAACGTGACCGCTTGGGCGCCCATGTCGTATTTCTTTTGACTTATCGTTGTGAGCTCGACACCCTTGATTGCACAGGCTTCGATGTCATCAAAACCTACGAGTGCCATGTCCTCTGGTATTCGAAGTCCCCCATCGAGAAGCGCGTCCCTTACGCCTAGTGCCATGTAATCATTTTCGGCAAAAATGGCGGTGGGGGGAGCGGGGAGAGAAAGCAATTCAAAGGTGGCTTCATAGGCCCGCTCCTTGGAGAAATTGCACACTTTCATTAAATCTGGCTCCGCCACTAGTCCGTGTTCAAGAAGGGTCTTTCGAGCGCCTTCCGTCCGCTCCAGCGCGGTGGAGGTGGCGAGTGAGCCTGTAATGATCGCAATGCGACGATGTCCGAGACGATAAAGATGCTCAATTGCCATGCCGCCGCCTGCGGTGTTGTCTACGACAACAAAGTCGATCCGCTGATCAAGTTTTTTATTCCGAATTCTTCTATTCACGAGAACAAATGGAAAGCCATCCGCCACCAACGGCTTTATGTTTACATCGTTTATTTCTGCAGAAGAAAAGATGATGCCGTCCACACCCTTGTTTCGCAAGGTGTTGATCAGATACTTCTGCCTGTCCGCGTCATAGTTCGTGCTGCACAAAATGATGTTGTAACCCAGTTCCATTGCCTTGTCTTCGATTCCCTTTGCGAGTTCGGGGTAGAAAGGGTTCATGATGTTTGTAATAACAAGACCGAAAGTTCCGCTTCTTTTGCTCTTGAGACTGCGCGCTATATGGTTCGGCTGATAGTGCCATTTCTCGGCGATCTTAATGATTCTGTTCTTCGTCTGAATGCCAATTCTCGGGTGATTTTTTAAGGCCATCGAAACGGCCGACGTTGAAACGCCGGCGATTTGCGCGATGTCCTTGAGTGTCATTTTTTGATTCATATGCTGTATCGATAAAGCTTAAGATTTGAAAACATGAATACCCAAACGTGCGTCCATCCTGACAGCTTAAGAGCAGACTGTCAATCTTTCTATGTTGTCATCATAACCCGACATCCGGATGCCACAATCTTCTTTACTTATAGGCATTTTGCGAGACGACCTTGAGCCTTTGATCGACTGGTACGCTATCTCTTTTCAACAACACTCATACCTGGATGCTGGAGGTTATTTTAATTTCCTCTTGACAATGGAACCTTGCTCTGCGTAGTGTGCTGAATCGATAAAGCAAATAGATTTAAAACTACGTCGACCGATCAATCAGAAGGTGCATCGCATGGTAACTCGTCGAGATTTCTCTAAATTTATCGCGGCAGGAGCGACAGCTCTTGCTTCCGGAAAAGGATTGACTGCAGCCGAGCCTTTCGCTTCGCCTGCACCGCCGGAGGGCGGAGAGAAGTGGGATTTGCTCATTAAGGGTGGAACAGTTATTGACCCAGGGCAACACCTGCACGCCTTGCTGGACGTCGCCGTGAATAACGGCCATGTAGTCGAAATTTCGAAGGGCATTCCCGAGAGCCGCGCAAAGCAGATATTTTCGGCTAAAGGCATGATCGTAACCCCAGGGTTGATCGATCTCCATGTCCACTGCTTTGATGGGTTCCGTGGGATCAATGCTGATCACTACTGCTTGAGCAAAGGAGTGACCACCGTCATCGACGCTGGTTCATCCGGGTACGTCGGGATAGACGGATTCGTCAAATACATCGTTAAGCCTTCTGTGACTCGCATTTATCCCCTGGTCAATATTGCGGCATTGGGCCGAATGGTTTCCTCGAAGGAAACCTTTCTCGATAGGATGAAAAACCCGGATTGGGTACATCCAGATCTGACCGCCAAGGCCGCTGAGACAAACAAACCGTTCGTAGTGGGGATAAAGGCTCTTTTGCAAGACGTCATTGTCGGCGCGAAGGATCTGGAATGCTTGACGATGGCATTGGATGCCGCGAAAAGCTCGCACCTGCCTTTGATGGCGCACATCGATGAACCCGTTTCCCCTCTGCCGGTATTGATAAACAAGCTGCGCAAAGGGGATGTTTTTTCGCACTTCTGCTACAACCATCCCCACGGCGTGCTCGATGCCAACGGCAAATTGCTGCCGGAAGTGCTCGATGCCAGAGCCCGAGGCGTCTACTTCGATGCTGCTCATGGCCAGGTGCTGTGGAGTTTTGACGTCTTGGAAAAGTGTATGCAACAAGGTTTCCTCCCCGACACAATCAGCAGCGATTTGAACGAATTCACATCGTTGACTCGCGTTTTTGATCTCCCGACCGTGATGTCGAAGTTTTTAGCCATAGGCATGACGCTCGAACAAGTCATTGAGCGGGTTACCGTCAAACCCGCGCAGATATTCAACTACGGATTGACGCTCGGGGTGCTTCAACCGGGAAATGCTGCTGACATTGGAATATTTGAGGTCCGTGAAGGGAAATTCGAGTTTGAGGATTGCGAACTAAAGAAACGAATTGGAAGGCAGAGATTAGTCAACATGGCGGCGGTCTGCCGCGGGCAACTTTTTGTAAATCAAGCTTTGCAATAGCAACGGCGATAGGACTGAGGAGACAGATTATGGAGTTTCTAAGGCATCACATTAAGATAGGCGGCTGCGTTCTC
This sequence comes from Terriglobales bacterium, assembly GCA_036491415.1. Classification (GTDB taxonomy): domain Bacteria; phylum Acidobacteriota; class Terriglobia; order Terriglobales; family Acidobacteriaceae; genus JAICKN01. The sequence goes on from DASXCC010000113.1 coordinate 8,070, forward strand.
GCACTCTGTGCGGTTGGCCTGAATATGCTCGTTCCAGTTCCCGCCCAATGCCAGGTCGCCGGTGCAATATTATCTGGTACGATCACCGACCAGTCAGGCGCTGTCGTTCCGGGGGTGGAGCTTTCAATCAAAAACACGGCAACAGCAGTTACGAGAAAGGTTACGTCGGACAAGGACGGATTTTATTCAGCTCCCAATCTGTTGCCTGGACGATATGTGGTCAACGTAACAGCAGCTGGATTCGCGGCTCTCGCGGAATCGGGGGTAGTTCTCGCCGTCGGAGACCAACGCCAATTGAATCTCGCACTGCGTGTGGGGCAGTCTTCGCAAACAGTCCAAGTGACGGCAGCCGCGCCGACGATTCAGCTTAACTCGTCTACGATAAGCGGAGAAGTGGACTCCACGACTGTCCGTGAACTGCCGCTAAACGGCCGAGATTGGACTCAATTGGCCACTCTTCAAGTGGGAGTCGTAAGTGTCCGTACCCAATCATCAACATCGTCGGGGAGCTCAACTCGAAGCATTCGCGGTTACGGCAACCAGTTAGCTGCAAGCGGACACAGACCCTATGAAAATAGCTTTAGAGTCAACGGAATTAGCGTTGTCGACTACGCAAATGGTAGTCCAGGAAGCGTAACTGGCGGAGCCCTCGGTGTCGATGGTATCGAGCAATTCGCCGTGCTGACCAGTAACTACACGGCGGAGTATGGCCGAACTTCAGGTGCGGTCATTACGGCAATTACGAAGTCAGGCACCAACCAACTGCACGGCGATGTTTATTGGTTTCTCCGCGACAAAAAGCTGGATGCCAAGAATTATTTTGACAAGGTTATTCCCCCATTTCACCGAAATCAGTTTGGAGCATCTCTTGGAGGGCCCATCCTAAAAAATAAGACCTTCTTCTTTGCAGATTACGAGGGGATTCGGCAGGATAAAGGTCTTTCATTTCAAGATACCGTCCTTTCTCCGGCCGCCCGGTCCGGAACGCTCTGTTCCATCCCAAACGCGACCTGCGCTACCTCGACAGTAAAGATTGACCCGCTGGTAGCGCCATTTTTGGGGTTCTATCCTCTGCCCAATGGAGCAATTACCGGTAACGGCGATACAGGCATCTTTTCAGCTTCAGGTATTCAGCGACTAACTGAAAACTACATTGTCGTGAGGGGCGATCATAAGATCTCCGAAACCGATAACTTCGCCGTCAGTTGGAGTTATGACAAAGCGCCCTTCAGCCAGCCGGATCCGTTGCTGGTAGTCAACAATGCTCTCCAAACCGACAGGCAAAATGCCACGCTCGAGGAAACCCATATCTTTTCGGCTGCCTTTCTTAATAGCGTACGGGCGGGTTACAGCAGAACAGTGGGCCTCGGAAACGCCCCTGTGAATGCCGTCAATCCCCTCGCTGCTGATCTGACTCTGGGGGCCATTCCTGGACGAGCAGCACCGATCCTGGTAATCCCCGGCCTAACGCAAATGCCAGGAGGGTTAGGCGCTGCTTCGTTTAATTCCAATACATGGAACTCCTTTCAAGCCTATGATGATGCCTTCTTGACCGGAGGTAACCACTCCATAAAGTTCGGATTTGCATGGGAACGAATGCAATTAAATCTGCTGAGCAAATCACGGCAAAATGGAACTTTCACTTTCCCATCGCTCGCCGGGTTTCTCCAAAATCAGCCCACGAACGTTCAATTACTCGATCCAAATGTCTCCCAGGAGATTGGAACACGCCAATCCATATTCGCAGGTTATATACAGGACGATTGGCATTTACGGCCGAACTTCTCTGTGAATTTTGGCATGAGATACGAACCAGTAACTCTGCCGACCGAAGCACATAACCAATTCGAAGTTGTAAAAAG
>DASXCC010000114.1:0-34344 GCA_036491415.1 Terriglobales bacterium
TCCATCGGTAAACCATGAATGTGAGCGATGCTGCGCAGCCGCGTCATGAGCGATGCTTCTAAATCCAGCTTGAGCAGGCTGAGCATTTGCGCGTCGCGATTCTGCTCGACAACATAAACGCGGTCATGCTGCTTTATGAAGTCGTGCACCTCGCGCGTGAATGGATACGCACGCAGGCGCAAGTAGTCGGTTTCAATTTTGTATTCATCGCGGAGTTGGTCGCGGGCTTCGATCAATGCCCAGTGCGATGTGCCGTAGCCGATGATTCCAATCTTGAACTTACCGGTTTGCACTTCAGGGCGAGGAACGAGGGACCGCGCAGTTTCGAACTTGCGATTGAGCCGCTCCATGTTGCGCTCGAAATCATCCGGACGTTCGCTGTACTGCGCCCGCTCATTGTGACCACTACCGCGCGTGAAGTATGCGCCAGCAATGTGACCATTGCCGGGCAGAGTGCGGTAAGGAATAGCGTCGCCGTCTACATCTTTATAGCGGGCGAAACTGCCGAGCCGGTCGAGATCTTCCCTGCTGAGCACTTTTCCACGGCTGATGGGCGTCTCGGGATATTTCATTGGATCCGACATCCAGTTGTTCATGCCGAGATCCAGATCCGACATGACGAAAACGATGGACTGCAATTGCTCGGCAAGTTCGAACGCATTGAGCGCCATGTTGAAGCACTCTTCGGGCGACGAAGGAATAAGCAGAACATGTTTGGTGTCGCCGTGGGAAAGGAACGCGGTAGAGAGAATGTCTCCCTGCGCGGTGCGCGTGGGTAATCCAGTGGAAGGACCGACGCGCTGAATGTCCCAGATGACGCCGGGAATTTCGGCGTAGTAAGCGAGGCCAACAAATTCCGCCATCAAGGAAATTCCAGGACCGGAAGTGGCCGTCATGGCGCGGGCGCCCGCCCAGCCTGCGCCGACGACCATGCCGATTGCGGCGAGTTCGTCTTCGGCCTGCACAATCGCGAATGTCGCTTTGCCGTCAGCGCCAACGCGGAAGCGCTTCATGTATTCAATGACATGTTCGGGCAAAGAGGAAGAAGGCGTGATCGGGTACCAGCTCACAACGGTGACGCCCGCGAACATGCAACCGAGGGCAGCGGCCGAATTGCCGTCAATGATGATCTTTCCGGCATTCTCATTCATGCGCTGGATGTAAAACGGATCGCTTTTTGTGAGGTTCGTGCTGGCGTATTCGTATCCAGACTGCACTGCGGCCATATTCAGGTTCGCGGCCTTTACCTTTTTCGCGAACTGCTTGCGAAGAGCTTTTTCAATCTCCGCCATGTCGAGTTCCAGCAGCCTGGCCAGAACGCCGACATAAATCATGTTCTTAACGAGCTTGCGCAACTTCGCTTCCGGGCAAACGACAGCGACAAGTTTGTCGTACGGAACAGAGTAAAAAGTAAGATCGTTGCGCAGCGCATTCAGGTTCAGGGGTTCGTCGTAAAGAACGGCGGCGCCGGACGCCAGCGCAAGAACATCTTCACGCGCGGTCTCAGGATTCATGGCGACCAGGAAATCAATTTCCTTTTTGCGGGCGACGTATCCGTTCTTATCAGCGCGAATGGTGTACCAGGTGGGCAAGCCGGCAATGTTCGATGGAAACAGATTTTTTCCGGAAACCGGGATCCCCATTTGAAAGATACTGCGGAGAAGAACTGTGTTTGAGCTTTGCGAGCCGGAACCATTGACGGTGCCGACCTGGATGCTCATTTTATTCACAATGCGCTCAGGGTTCGCTTGTTGCGACGCACCCTGCAGCGCAATATCGGTACTGGCCATTCTTTTCCTTTCCCGAAGATATTTCGAGGTATTCTCAGCTGAAATGGCGGAAAATACGGATTTTCACGAACTCTTTATTATACGGAAATTGAGAGGCCCTAAGGAGTTTCCCGCAGCGAAGTGTCGAAAACAGCAACTAATCCACGGTCTGGAAGAATTGAGCCATGTTGCGGAATTTGTCGTAACGCAAGGAAAGGAGCTGCGGAAGGGGGATTTTCTTGAGGCTCGCCAGATGTTCCTGCAGTGCTGCATCGAGTAACGCAGCGGCAGCTTCATGGTCGGTTTGCGCTCCACCTTCCGGTTCAGGAATGACGGCATCCACACATCCGAGTTCACTGACATCTTGTGCGGTAATGCGAAGAGCTTCCGCCGCGAGTTCTTTTTTCGATACATCCCGCCACATAATGGCCGCGCAAGACTCCGGAGAAATCACGGAATAAATTGCGTTTTCCAGCATGAGGACACGGTCCGCGATGGCAATGGCCAGCGCGCCTCCGCTGCCACCTTCTCCGATGATGACGGTTATGATGGGAATTTTCAGGCGGGACATTTCGCGAAGATTGCGGGCGATGGCTTCTGCTTGTCCGCGCTCTTCCGCGCCAAGGCCGGGATAGGCCCCGGTTGTGTCTACCAGCGTAATCACCGGACGATTAAATTTTTCCGCAATATGCATGGTGCGTAGCGCTTTGCGATAGCCTTCCGGATTGGGCATACCGAAGTTGCGATAAATTTTCTGCTTGGTTTCGCGCGCCTTCTGGTGGCCGATCAACATGACTTCTTCGCCGTGAAAGCGGGCCATGCCGCAAACAATGGCGGGATCATCGGCGTATCCGCGATCGCCGTGGACTTCACTCCAGTCGGTAAAAATGCGCTCCACATAATCCAATGTATAAGGACGCTGCGGATGGCGGGCGAGTTCGATGCGCCGCCAAGTGTCCCGATAATCGTTCATCTCATTGCGAAGGGATTCGATGCGTGCGCTGAGTTTCTGCACCTGGCGCAGAACTTCGTCAGTCTGGCCGGGCAAAGCCTGAAGGCTGGCGATTTGCTGCTCAATCTTTTCCAGTTCCTGCTGTGCTTTGGGGACAATTTCCATGGTATCGCCGTTTCTTTGAGCCCATCGCGACTCCACCATGGAGAGAAGAAAGTCGGTGCTGTCTACGCCTACGGACACTTCACTCATTGGGGAGATGCTGCCTGCTTTTTTGAACTGCTTCGAGTGGCATTATTCATCCCGCGTTCGCGGGATTGTAAATGACTTACTCGATCACTCTAACAGCGCCTCTTCCGCAGAGTTCTTCGACGCTGGCGATAAAATTGCGGTCTGGTAAAACATTATAGCCTTCCGCTTCCATTACCACCATGAAATCATCCTTGCGTTCCACGTCAAACAATACCTTGGAATTGCCTTTGCAACGGGCGAAGAGGCTGTGTAGCGAGTCTACGATAGCGTCGTCAGAATCTTTGCAGACGATACGAATGCGAATGGAACGCGGCAGTTCCACTTTGATGTCTTCCAGCGGAATGATTTCGTTGGCGGTGATTTTAGGATTCGCGCCTTCTTCAATGCGCACGCCGCATTTAATGAGTACGGGAACTTCAAGTTTTGTTTTGTCTCCGAGCCGCTTGTAGGACTCGGGGAAAACTATCATGTCGAGGGTGCCTTCCATATCTTCAAGCGTGGCCTGGGCGTAGAAATCTCCACGCTTGGATTTGAGCACACGCAGATTGTTGATGATTCCGGCGGTGCAAATGGATTCGTCCTTGCCGGTAGAAGATTTCATGGCGGCGATTTCGCTGGTGCTCAGCGCGCGGCGGCTTTCCAGCTTGTCGCGATATTTTTCCAGCGGATGGCCGCTGATGAAAAAACCGAGAATTTCTTTTTCCGCCGCGAGGCGCATGTGTTCGTCCCAGTCGGGAGTGTTGGGAAGAGTTTCGCTGTTGGTGTGAATTTCTTCCTGGGTAAACACGCCGAACAGGCCGTGCTGTCCTGACTCTGCGTCACGCTGCGTTTTTTGCGCTTGCTCGATGGCTTTGTCGAGTACGGCCATCAGTTGCGCGCGGCGGCCAAGCGAATCCATGGCGCCGGACTTGATAAGTGATTCGAGAACGCGCTTGTTGAGCAGGCGAAGATCGACATTCTCGCAAAATTCATAAATGCCTTTAAAGCTGCCCAGCTTTTTGCGGGCGGTGACGATCGATTCAATCGCGTTGCCGCCTACATTTTTGACGGCGGCGAGGCCGAAGCGGATGGCCTCTCCATGGGGGGTAAAATTCGCGTCGGAAACATTAATATCAGGCGCATCCACCGCAATTCCCATTTCACGGCATTCTTTGATGTACTTTACAACGTCATCAGTGCTTCCAGTAACCGAGGTCAACAGTGCAGCCATGAACTCGACTGGGAAATGCGTTTTCAAATACGCCGTCTGATACGCAAGCCACGCATATGCTGCCGAGTGGGACTTGTTGAAGCCGTATCCAGCGAACTGCTCCATCAGATCAAAGATCTTTGTGATCTTTTTTGCTGGAAAATTGCGTTGCGTGGCGCCCTGCACGAAGCGGTCACGCTGCTGCGCCATCTCTTCCGCTTTCTTTTTTCCCATTGCACGGCGGAGAAGATCGGCATCGCCAAGCGAATATCCTGCCAGGCGGTTGGCGATCTGCATGACCTGTTCCTGATAAACGATCACGCCCAGGGTTTCTTGCAGTATCTCTTGCAGCTCAGGCAGTTCGTATTCAATCTTACGGCGGCCATGCTTGCGTTCGATAAAGTCGTCAATCATGCCGCCCTGAATAGGGCCGGGGCGGTAGAGAGCATTCAGGGCGGTGAGGTCTTCGATCGAATTCGGTTTGTAGCGGCGCAGCACGTCGCGCATACCGTGCGATTCAAACTGGAACACGCCTGAGGTCAATCCGCTGTGAAAGACCTTTTCGTAAGTCGTCGGGTCCTGCGGAATCTCATCCAGCTTAATTTTTTGTCCGCGCGTTTGCGCGATGAGCTTTACGGCGTCGTCGAGAATGGTGAGCGTCGTCAGGCCGAGAAAGTCCATCTTCAACAGGCCAAGTTTTTCGATGGCCACCATATCGAAAGCGGTGACGATTTCGTCGTTCTTGGTTTTGTGCAACGGGACCAACTCAGTGAGCGGCTTGGGCGAGATCACTACGCCTGCGGCATGAACTCCTGCATTACGCACCAGCCCTTCCAGCTTCTTGGCTGTGTCGATCATCGTGCGAATTTGCACATCGCTCTCGTAAGCCTGCTGCAACTGTGGAGAGTCTTTGATCGCCTGATCGATGGAAATGTTCAAAACCGCGGGGACCATCTTCACGATGCGGTCGACGTCTGCGTAGGGAATGTCCATGGCGCGGCCTACATCTTTGATAGCCGCCTTTGTGGCCATGGTTCCGAAGGTGATGATCTGGGCCACGTTTTCGCGGCCATATTTCCGGGTAACGTAATCGATCACTTCTCCACGGCGGTTCATGCAGAAGTCGATATCGATATCAGGCATGGAGACGCGTTCCGGGTTCAGGAAACGCTCGAAGAGAAGTTCGTGCTGTAGCGGATCGATGTCGGTGATCCGCATGGCATAAGAAACAAGCGATCCCGCGGCGGAACCACGGCCCGGGCCTACGGGAATATCCTGCTCGCACGCGTAGCGAATGAAATCCCAGACGATGAGGAAATATCCGGAAAATTTCATCTGCTGGATGATGGCCAGCTCTCTGGTCAGGCGTTGTTCATAGTCGCTGAGGCTGTGCTTTAGTTTTCCCTGGTCCGATTGCACGCGCAGAGTTTCCAGACGGCGGGCAAAACCTTCCCGTGCAATACGCTCAAAGTAACTGTCAATCGTGTAGCCGTCGGGAATGGCAAATTCCGGGAATGGATTGCTGACCTTCTCCAACTTGATGTGGCAGCGCTCGGCAATGCCCAGCGTGCGCGTCAAAACTTCTGGAGAGTTCTTGAAGACACGCAACATTTCGTCGTGACTCTTCACGAAGAAATCCTTGCCTTCGAACTTCATCCGGTTGGTGTCCTGAATGGACTTGCCCGTCTGGATGCAAAGCATCACATCTTGCGCGTGCGCATCGTCTTCGCAGAGGTAATGGCTGTCGTTGGTAGCCACAAGCGGCAAGCCTAAATCTTTTTCCAGCTTGAACAGTCCGGGATGAATGCGGTGTTCGAGCGCTAGTCCCTGGTCCTGAATTTCAAGAAAGAAATTTTCTTTCCCAAAGATGTCGGCATAAGTACCCGCAGCATTTCGGGCCGCGGCGTATTTATCGTCTGTCAGATATTCGGCGACTTCGCCCTTCAGGCATCCGGAAAGAGCGATGAGTCCTTTGGAGTGCTCGGCAAGAAATTTCTTGCTGACGCGGGGCTTATAGTAAAAACCGCGCAGCGAAGCTTCGGACGTAATCTTGGTGAGGTTGCGATATCCTTCTTCATTTTCCGCCAATACCAGCAGGTGATTGTAGGTATCGCCTTCCGGAGGCGTTCGCGAAATGACGTGATCGTCTTTTTTGCAGACATAGAGCTCACAGCCGACAATCGGCTTGACTCCGGCTTTATGCGCGGCGTTTACGAAGTGCACCGCGCCAAAAATGTTGCCGTGGTCGGTCATGGCTACGGCAGGCATGCCGAGCTCGTGAACACGATGCACCAGCTTTTCGACGTCGCAAGCGCCGTCCAGCATGGAGTAGTCGGTATGCAGATGTAGATGGACGAATTGAGACATGCGTTCCTTCTATTCTAAAGGGCTTTACGGTTCATGCAATGCCGCATATTTGTGCAAAACGTGTTTTGCTCTTCCCCGACCATCTTTTCGATTTGCTAGACTGACGCCGTGATCAGGCTGATTGTCAACGCGGATGACTTTGGGCTTACCTCGGGCGTGAACCGCGCGATTGCTGAAGGACATAAAAACGGGATTGTCAGTTCGTCCACGCTGATGGCGAATGGGCCGAAGTTCGCCGAAGCAGTGGAGACCGCGAAAAATAATCCACAACTGGCCGTGGGCTGCCATGTCACGCTGGTAGATGGAAGTCCAGTGATGCCGGCTGCACAAGTCCCTTCGCTATTAAAATTAAAGAAGAAGGATAAATTCCGCACAGGATTTGGCGAGTTTGCACTGGCCTCTTTTTTTGGAAAATTATCGGCGCTGGAAATTGAGGCTGAAGCTACCGCACAATTCTGCAAACTGCAGGAAGCAGGCATTGCCATCACGCACTTCGACACGCATAAACATGTTCATTTATTTCCGAAAGTTGCCGCGCCCATCCTGCGCGCGGCCAAGGCTTGTGGCGTGCGGGCAGTGAGAAATCCATTCGGGCCGGTAAGGATTTTGCATTTGCGCGCCCAGCCGAGTTCCTGGAAACGATGGACGCAGGTCAGTATGCTGAACAGCTTGTCGGGAAAGTTTCGCCGCACAGTCATACAGTCCGGCCTTCGTACGACAGATGGAACCATTGGCGTCGTGGGAACGGGCAGCATGAATGCGGATCTGCTGCGGCTGCTACTGCAAACGATCCCTAAGGGCACATGGGAATTCGTTTGCCATCCCGGATATATAGATGCCGATCTGCAAAATGCTGGCACGCGTCTTTTAGAGTCCCGTGAAAAGGAATTGCAAATGCTGACCGCGCCCGCGGTGCGCGACTTCATTCACGCCAATGGAATTACTCTGTGTTCTTATCGCGATCTAGAGTGATCTTTTGAATACATTACGGAACACAACCCGACCGGAGCATCTATCTTCTTAATTGCAGGGCTCTTAGGGCATTGTATGATGGTTACAGGAATAGGAGCAGCGATTTTAAGTGCGTGAAATCAATCCAATTCAAGGCGCAGGCCCCTTGGTTCGCGTGTGGGGCATGGATGCGAATGGCAAGGCTTTTTTTCAAAACGTCCATTTAAAAAGCCCCAGTGCTTATGGCGCGGAGCTGCTGGCGGTAGAAGTTCCGCTAAAGAAGGATGATGTTGTCGGAGTACAGCTGGGGGAGAAAAAAGCGCGCTTCCGCGTGGTGAAGGTCGAAGACTCTGCGCTGCCCCAAAGAATTAACGTGGAAGTGGAAGCGCTACAAGGGCAGGAAGTTCCGTGGAAGGACTTGGTCCCTTCTGCTTCAGTAAAGAAAGAACCGAGCGGCCGCGATTTGCGAAAGTACGTGCGGCATAAGATCAGCTTCCCGATTGAATTACGCGATGAACGCGGAAATGCTGTGCACATGCAGACTGCGGCAACAGACATCAGCGGTCGCGGCTGTTATGTGGAACTGCTGGTTCCCTTTCCGTTGGGCACTCCGGTTTCCGTTACATTCTGGATTGATTCAGAGAAAATCAATACCTCGGCCATCGTGCGGGCCAGCGATCCGGGCGTAGGTATGGGGATCGAATTCACGGGTCTTGCCGAAGCAGTGCAAGAGCGCTTTCAACGACACCTGGAAAAACTAGACACAACAAAATTCGGCCCGAAAGGCTAATGTTTTCCTTCAAAACTGAATCCTGCGACGTTCCTGGCAATCGAATATATAAGGTAGCTCGCGTTTCTGATTCGCTTCTTTTTTCATCATGAAAATTGGGATTACTTGTTATCCGACGTACGGTGGTAGCGGTGTGGTCGGCACAGAATTAGGCCTGGAGCTGGCGCGTCGCGGGCACGAAGTGCATTTTATTTCCTACGCCCCGCCCATCCGGCTAACGCCCCATCCCAATATTCACTATCACGAGGTGGAGGTTTCGTTGTATCCGCTTTTTGACTATCCGCCTTACGATTTGGCGCTGGCGACACGCATGGCAGAAGTGGCGCAGATTTATGAACTGGATTTACTGCATGTGCATTATGCGATTCCCCACTCCGTAAGCGCGATGCTGGCGCGGCAGATGCTGGAAGCGGCCCCCAAAAAACGAAAGCTGCCCTTTGTCACTACACTGCACGGTACGGACATCACTCTGGTCGGGCAAGACCGCTCGTATCTTCCGATCACCCGCTATTCGATTGAGCAGAGCGATGGCGTGACTGCAATTTCACAATACCTGCGCGAACGGACGCTGCGAGAGTTTGAAATCCAAAATCATATTCAGGTGATTTATAACTTTGTGAATTGCGATTTGTACAAGCGCACTACTGAATCAGTGAAGCTGCGAAAAGAATATGCCCCGGGTGGTGAACGCATCCTGATGCATCTTTCCAATTTTCGTCCAGTGAAGCGCATTACAGACACTGTGGAAATTTTTGACCGTGTGCGAAAGAAAATCCCTTGCAAATTGGTTTTGATTGGCGATGGGCCGGAGCGCTCGAAAGCGGAATGGCTGGCAATGCAAAAAGGGATTCACAACGACGTTTTGTTTTTGGGCAAACAAGACCAGGTGAATGAGAAACTGCCTGCCGCCGACATTATGTTGATACCCAGCGAACTGGAATCTTTTGGACTGGCTGCGCTCGAAGCCATGGCTTGCGAAGTTGTGCCGATTGCCACCGACGTGGGCGGCGTTCCAGAAGTTGTGGAACACGGAAAAACGGGTTACATGGCAAGCGTAGGCGACGTGGATAGCATGGCGAAATTTGCCATTGATCTGCTCCAGGATGAAAACAAGCTGAAAGAAATGGGAAAAGCCTGCCGCGAAGTGGCGCATTCGAAATTCGGCTCAGACGCGATCATTTCCCAATACGAAGATTTTTACCGCAAAGTACTGGAACGCTCTTCGTAGGGAGTTAAAGTCCCGCCTTCTTGAAGGACGGGAAGCAGCAAGCGCACGAGAGTTCCGCGCCCCGCCTCACTATCCACAGTCATTTTTGCGGTTTCCCCATACAACACTTTCAGTCGCTCGGCCACGTTGGCCATCCCGATACCAGTTCCGTTGCCGTTGGATTTTTCTCCAGCCGCCGTCATACCAATGCCGTCGTCTTCCACTTCAATCGTCAGCCTGGCGTCGTTTAAGCGGCTGCGGATGTGAATGCTTCCGCCTTCGAGCTTTGACGAAAGCCCGTGTTTAATGCAGTTCTCGACCAACGGTTGAAGCAACATGCTGGGGATCATGATGTCGAGCGACTGCTTCTCCAGGTCTTTCACAACCTGCAATTTATCGCGGCCGAAGCGAACCACTTCGATGTCGAGATAGTTATCGATAAATTCCACTTCATCGCGAAGAGGAACAAACGCGTCGCTGCTATTGAGTAGCCGGCGAAGAATGCTGGCCAATTTCAGAATCATGACGCGCGCGGTATCAGGGTCGAAGCGCACCAGGGAAGAAATCGAGTTCAGCGTATTGAACAGAAAATGCGGATTGATCTGGTTCTTCAGCGCTTCAATGCGCGCATGCAACAACATGCGTTGCTGCTCTTCTAATTTGATTTGCAAGCGAACGCTGTTCCAGATTTTCAACTGAATCACGACGACCAGTACCGAGGTGGTGTAAAGCAGGGCATCCAGCCATAGACTTGGACTTTTCGCGCCATAGGTAGTTTTTGGAAAGACGCGAACAATCTCTGAATATAAAAATCGCAGAACCAGAATGCTGATAAGAAACCAGAGTTGCCAGTCGAAGAAACGCAAACGAGGCAGTTTGCGGCGAAACCAGCGGATGATGCTCAGATAATTGAATGGAGAGAACGACCAGATTTCTTCGTGGTTCGTGGACATCATGCGGAGCAGACCCGCGATCAAACCGATGGCAACATATAGAGGAAGGGTTGTCCATTGATGCTGAAAGACGGCCGGCAACGAAAGTAACGCTCCGCCCAGAGCTCCGGAAAATCGCCCGCCCAGCACTCCGAGCAGAAGGATCGTTTCGAAAGCGATATCACCTACGAAGTAGCGCTGCACGCTGAGGTGCGTCCATCGTTGCACGCCGAGGACCAGGAAAATCCCCAGCCACTGTGCGAAGCACAACCAAATGACCAGATAAAAACGCTGCTTAAGGGAACGGTTTTCGCGGTAGAGCAGCGACTTAAATTCCACGGAGCGAATCAGCGCGCTGGCCAAAGCCGCAGCCATACCCAACTTAATGAGCAAATCAATCAGAATGAGACGCTGTTCCATAAGCTTCGCTGAGGGAAATGTAGCACGAACGCAGGCCCTTTATGAGTGCAGAAGCTTAGGTGGGCAACTGCCTAAGCAGCCCGTTGGCTTTGTGGAACCAGGGACGCTCGCGGCGTTTGAGATATCCAGGCATAGTGGGCCTTTTGTCGAGAATCTTTTTGGCCCATTTGCGAGCTTCGGCAGCACGATTCTGTGAAGCGAGGAAAGTCGCGTAGTTGTAGTAAGTCTCAGACATCGTGGAAATTTTTGTTACGTGCTGAAACAAAGTTTCAGCTTTTTGCGGCTGGCCGGTATTGGCATAAGCGTGAGCGAGGAGCGCGGCCGCGCGATGAAAGTCGTACTGCGCATCCTTCGAGACGACGCGCTCTAAATCCGGTATGGCAGCGGCGAAATCCGCCATAAAAATGGCCGCCACGCCTCGCCGATAAAAAGGATCGAGCGAATCGGTACGGGAAGAAATCGCCTTGTCATAACAAGCACGCGCCTTGGCGTACTTTTCTTCTTCCAGATACAAATCGGCCAGCTCTTCGTAATTCCCTGCCGAAGGATTGTCGAGGATAGTTGCTTCAAGTTCGTGGATACGGCGGCGGCGCGGAAAAACTTTAAAAGATTGCCGGGCAAGGCCTGCATCGGGGACAATTTCCACAAAAATGTAAATCAGGGCGCCGATCCAGCCCAGGAAGAGGATGATGAATAGCCAGTAATAGTCAGGACGGCGGCGAATAAAGTGGATGATGGCAATTGCTTCCAGCAAAAAGCCCCACCACGATGCGAAAAAAAATCCGAGCGATCCCATTTCTTGGCGAAACTATAACATATGCGATTGCCGTCCATCCGTGCGGAGGAATGGCAGGAAGCGATGTTAAAATTGTAGCAGTGACTCTCCCCATCCGCCTTCTCGCCATCGACATTGATGGCACCCTTCTGAACCCGCAATTCGAAATTTCTCGCGTAGATTTGCGCGCGCTGCGTGCCACGCACGCCGCGGGAGTGGAAATCATGCTGGTGACAGGAAGACGGCATGCATTTGCCCGTCCGATTGCGGAGCAACTGGGGTTTGATCTTTGGCTGACAAGTTCGAATGGCGCGATTACCCGCTCCATGAGCGGTGAAACATTTCATTGCGATCTGTTGCCGGTAAAGACTTGCCTGAAACTTTGCGAAGCAATGCGGGAGTTTCGCGGACAAACCGTCCTGACATTCGATAAAGAAACTAAAGGCGCGATCGTCCTTGAACATCTGTTTCAGCTCGAAGGCAGCATCAAGAAGTGGCTGGAAAAGAACATGGAGTTCATCGAATTTATGGTTCCCATTGAGAACGCGCTGGTGACGGATCCGGTGCAGGCCATGTTCTGCGGACCGCTGCAGCAGATGAAAGCGGCATTGAGCCTTCTGCAAAAAAGCGGCTTGGACCAGGAGATCACCGTGTTGCGAACGGAGTATCCGTTGCGGGACCTTTCCATTGTGGATGTGCTGAATCAGGGATGTTCTAAGGGACACGCATTAGAACGCTGGTCGTGCCACCGGAACATTGCGCGGGAGCAGGTCATGGCCATCGGTGACAATCATAATGACGTAGAAATGCTTGCCTTTGCCGGTGTGCCGTTTATCATGGGGAATGCGGTAGAAGAGTTGCACAGCAAGGGCTGGCCGGTAACGTTGCGCAACGATCAAAACGGTGTGGCCGCCGCGCTACAGCAAGTTTTAGGTTCGTCACTTGTCGTTATTTAAATTATCTGGTTTAGATTTATCGTGAATTCTTTTTTCAAATGGACGTTGGCGTTGCTGGTGGCGCTTCCCTGCTTCGCTCAGGGCTCGGAAATTGCCATCCTGCGTAATGGCTTTTCTATTCCCCATGAGCATCATGCGGTAATAGGTACTGCCACGCGGCTTTACACCAGTGTGGATGGCAGCTACATCGACATACCCACAGCCCAGATTGATCACTTTGAACAGGACCTGCGACCTGCTGCTGTCGTTCCGGCGAAGAAATTGGCGGTCGCGCCGATCGCTCCCTTAACCAGCACGAGCTTAAACGGAATGGTGAATGAAGCCGGTGGCCGGCACAATATTGATCCGGACCTGCTTCTCAGCGTGATCCGCGCTGAGAGCGATTTCAAAGTGCATGCAGTTTCCCCGAAGGGCGCGCAGGGACTTATGCAACTCATGCCGCGAACCGCAAATCGACTTGGCGTGGCGAACGCGTTCGATCCGGGATCGAATGTGGAAGGCGGCACACGGTATTTGCGTGAGCTTCTGGAAAAGTACAACTTTGATTTAGCGAAAGCACTGGCGGCCTACAATGCAGGCCCGATGCGTGTACAGCAGTACGGCGGCGTGCCTCCTTATTATGAGACACGCGCGTATGTGGCGCGAATTATTCGCGACTACAATCGCAAGAAGCTGGCGGAAATGCAGGTGGCCAAAAACAATAAGAAAGCACCGGCCCATTCCACTTCGCACCCTTTGCTGGCCGACTCCAAACAACAGAGCTCCGCGCGGCCGGCGACAGTCCACGCCACGCAATAAATTGACCTCTTCCGAAGCCTCATTTACCTTCACTGAGGGGCGGCACGCAACTCCAGAGTTTCAACTCAGAGCATAATTTCTTCACAACAGACACAACAGAATGGATAAAAAACGAATCCTGATTTACGGCGGTGTCGCAGTCATCCTGGCGACTTTGATTTATCTGCAATTCCGCACGTGGAGAAATTTTGATTGGGCGGCGTTCTTTGCGCAGTGGCGGCACATCAATCCGGTCCGCATTTTAGGGGCGGTGGCGTTGATTTACTTCAGCTACTACCTGCGCGCTTTGCGCTGGAAGATTTTTCTGAAGAAAGCGCAAACGGATGTCTCCGCGACTTCGCTGGTTTCGCCGACCATCATTGGATTTACCGGACTTACCTTGCTGGGACGTCCAGGAGAGTTGATCCGTCCTTATTTAATTTCAGCGCGCACGGGCCTGACCTTTTCCTACCAGATGGCGGTCTGGACGGTGGAGCGCATTTTTGATGTTGGCGCGTTCACGGTGCTATTGAGCTTTGCGGTTTTTTATCCAGGGACGGCATTGCACTTTATTCCTGCGTATCGCGGCGTACAGGTATTCGGATTTTTATTTATTGCGTTGGCGGCGGGAATTTCTTTCGGCGCGATTCTGGTTTCGCGATACGGAGATCCTATTTCTTCGTGGGTGGAGCGGCGGTTTTTTTCGGAAGTCGGCGCGCGTGTTTCGCAGCGAGTGCGGGAATTTCATCGCGGACTTGCCACGATTCACGGACCGCAAGCTTTCCTGCAGATCAGCGTCGTTTCACTGGTGATGTGGAGCTGTATTGCGGGAGCCTATCTTGAAGTGGTTCGCGCCTATGGCACGTCGCTTGAGCAATTGAGCTTCTCCAAAGTCTTCCCGATTATGGGATCGAGCATGGTGGGTTCGCTGATCCAGCTTCCGGGAGTCGGCGGCGGATCGCAGTTAGGCACCATCTCAGCGTTGCAGCGCATCTTTAATGTTTCGCATGAACTGGCGGCGAATTGCGGCATCCTTCTATGGCTGGCTACTTTCGTTTCTGTCGTTCCCGTGGGGCTGATTCTGGCGCAATTTGAACGGCTATCCCTACGCAAACTTTCCCATGAAAGTCATCACGCGGAGGATGTGGCCGCCGGCATTCCTCCGAGCAGCTAATCCTTAGAAAAAGCAAGATCCCTCTCTTCGACTTGCTCAGTGCAGGCTCTAAAACGCGCGCGGAATGACAGGGGTTTAGAACGTACTTCCCAAATCCCGCACCCATTCGGATACGCTTCAAAATCCCGCATGCCCTGTTACAATCGAAAGTCACGCCAGAGCAACTAATTTCTTATGAAGTGCCCTTTTTGTGGTCACGAAAATGACAAAGTAGTGGATTCGCGGGAGAGCAAGGAGGCCGATTCCATCCGCCGCCGCCGCGAGTGCCTGAAGTGTGAAAAACGGTTTACCACCTACGAACGCATCGACGAAATTCCCTACATGGTAGTGAAAAAGGACGGACGGCGGGAGAAGTTCGACCGTCAAAAAGTCCTGAACGGGTTGCTGCATGCCTGCGAAAAGCGTCCGGTTCCCATCGGTAAATTGGAGCAGATTGTAAACGAGGCGGAAGCTTTCGTCATCGAATCGGCGGAACGCGAACGCAAAACCAGCGAACTGGGCGAACTCATCATGAACCGCCTGCGGCGCTATGACAAAGTTGCCTATGTGCGCTTCGCGTCGGTCTATTTGGATTTCAAGGATGTGCAGGAGTTCATGACCGAGCTGAAAGATCTGCTGAAAACAAAAGACGCGGAAGCTCGCCCGAAGAGCACCGTGCGCACGCAGTAACCTGCAGCGCGATTCAGCCGATACACTGATTAGTTATGGCCCACAAAATCACCCTCATTCCCGGCGATGGCATTGGCACAGAAGTTTCCCAGGCGACGGTGCGCATTCTGGAAGCAACCGGCGTGAAATTTGAGTGGGAAACTTTTCTGGCGGGCGCGGAAGCTTACGAAAAATATCACGAGTACATTCCAAAAGAGCTGATCGAGTCGATCGAGCGGACTCGCGTCGGATTAAAAGGTCCAATCGCCACGCCTGTGGGCGAAGGTTTCTCCAGCATCAATGTGCAGTTGCGTAAGAAGTTTGAACTGTACGCGAACTTCCGGCCCATCCAGAATTTGCCACACGTTCCCACGCGCTATCCCAATGTGGATTTAATTATTGTTCGCGAAAATACGGAGAGCTTGTATTCGGGAATCGAACATGAAGTCGTGCCCGGCGTGGTGGAGAGCCTAAAGATCATTACGGAAAAAGCTTCCACGCGTATCGCCAAATTTGCTTTTGCGTACGCCAAAAATAATGGTCGCAAAAAGATCCACGCCATCCACAAAGCCAACATCATGAAGCTTTCCGACGGCTTGTTTCTGCGCTGTGCGCGCAATGTGGCGAAGGACTATCCGGAAATCACCTACGCGGAGCACATTGTGGACAACGCCTGTATGCAGCTGGTGATGAATCCTTACCAGTACGACATGCTGGTGATGGAAAATTTGTACGGCGACATTATTTCGGATTTATGCGCGGCCTTTGTTGGCGGTCTGGGTTTAGTTCCCAGCGCGAATCTAGGAGAGCATTGCGCGATTTTTGAAGCGGTACATGGATCGGCCCCGGACATTGCGGGAAAAAATTTGGCAAACCCGACTGCCTTGCTACGCTCAGCGCTGCTGATGCTCCATCATTTGGGAGAACACGATGCTGCCGAAAAAATCCGCATTGCGCTGGAAAATGTTTATCGCACCAAAGACCTGCTGACCAAAGATGCGGGCGGCAAAGCAGGCACGTCCGAATTCGCCGATTCGATTATTGCGGCGATGGCCTCGTAAGCCTGCGCCTGCAGATTCGAATTTAAATAATTTCATTTTTTTATGCGCATAAAACTCTTCATCGCAGTGTGTGTGTGCCTCTGCCTTTTCGCAGCGTGCAACAAGAAAACGGCAAGCGAGCAATCAAGTCCAGCCCCTTCAGGACCGCCAGCAGTTATTGATCCTGCGACCGCCGCTACGGTCAGCGGAACCGTGCATTTTGAGGGCACCGCGCCGGACAATCCGCCGATTGATATGAGCAATGATCCCACATGCAAAGGCGACAATAAAGCCGAGACAGTGGTTGCGAAAGATGGAAAACTTGCCAATGTTTTCGTGTATGTAAAAGAAGGACTCGGCAATCAAACTTTCGCAGCACCCGCTGTTCCTGTGGCGGTCGATCAAGATGGTTGTCGCTACCGGCCGCACGTCGCCGGAATTGTCGTGGGGCAAAAACTCGAGATCAGGAACGATGATCCGACCGAGCACAATATTCACGCCATCGGCGTGCAGAATGAACAGTGGAACGAATCGCAAATGCCGAAGAGCGCTCCGATTGAGCAGAGCTTCGATCATCCGGAAATCATGCTGCCGCTGAAGTGTAATCAACATCCGTGGATGAAGATGTACATAAATGTAGTGGCCAATCCTTTCTATGCGGTAACTGGCGCGGACGGAAAGTTTGAGATCAAAGGCCTGCCTCCGGGGAATTACACACTGACGTTTGTGCAGGAAAAACTGGGGGAGCAAGACCAGAAAATAACCCTCGCGGCAAAAGACCAGAAAACTTTGGATGTGAGTTTCAAAGCCCAGTAGCTTCATATAAAATGTTGAGTTCGCGAAGTTGCCTCGCAACAGCCTGTAGTTAGCAGCCAGCAACAGGAAGCCCGTTTTCAAGGAGCTCGCACTGAAGTCGCTTTCAACGCCGTACAACGTCCGCCACCATCAATTCTCGGTGTTCATCGCGGCTATTACTTTTTGTCTTCTCATCGCGGGCGCTCTGGTTACCAGCAATGACGCAGGCCTTTCCGTTCCTGACTGGCCGACATCCTTTGGATCGCTGTACAAGCTTCCGCATTGGGTGGGAGGAGTTCGCTACGAGCATAGCCATCGCATGGTGGCGGAGTTTGTGGGACTTCTCACGGTGGTCCTGGCGATCTGGACATGGCGCACGGACAGACGGCAGTGGATGAAATGGCTGGGACTTGCCGCACTGGGAACGGTCATTGCGCAAGGAATGCTGGGCGGACTGACAGTCCTCTATTTTTTGCCTCCGGCGGTTTCTTCGGCGCATGCGGCGGTAGGGCAAACATTTTTCTGCATCGCTTGCGCGATTGCCTTGTTCACCGGGCGGCAATGGGTGGAGGAAGTTCCACGGTTAGAGATGGACACGCAGCGTCCAACATTAATTACCCTGACTTTGCTTTCGATTTTCGTGATGTATGTGCAATTGATTCTCGGCGCGATGTTCCGCCATCACGGCATGAGCTGGTGGCCGCATGTAGTGAATGCGCCTGTCGTTGCCATTGTGCTGGGATGGACAGCGGTCCGCGCTCTAACGCAGTATTCCAAGATTGAAGCTGTGCGGCGGCCGGCGATCTTAATGCTGGGATTGTTGATCACCCAACTTTGCCTCGGCTTTCTTGCTTTCACCACTCGCGTGGCCTGGGGGAAAGATGCCGCGCAGCCGGAAATGCCGATGATCGCTTCTACTGTCGCGCACGTCGCGGTTGGCGCACTGTTACTGGCGACAACGGTGATTCTCGCGATTCAAGTTTGGCGACATGTTCCCGTAGCGCATGAAGAAAGAGTTCCTAACGCCGCACCGAAGGTGGTTGCAGCATGAGCACAGCGATAGAGCCCGTCGTTACATCGCGCACAAACGAATCCGGCGCAAATGAACCGCGCACAAGTTTGAGGACCCTGCTTCGCGACTATTCGGAGCTCACAAAATTCCGGGTCACAGTTCTGCTGGTGGCAACAGCGTGGTGCGGATACTACTTTGGCGCACTGAAGGCCGGTCTTCCGACATTTTCCTGGGGATTATTTCACGCTTTGCTCGGCATCGGACTGGTATCATCGGGCGCCGCGGCATTGAACGAAGTAATGGAGCGCGATGTGGATGCGCGCATGCGGCGAACCGCGCGGCGGCCATTACCTTCCGGGCGCATGAGCGTATTCCATGGAACCATGGCCGGCAGCGTGATGACGCTCGGCGGAACTTTATATTTAGGCCTGATGCTGAATGTGCTGACCGCGTGTCTGGCTCTGGCTACGGCTGTTGTTTATCTGGCGGCTTACACACCACTGAAAACAGTTCATCCGATTTGCACTTTAGTCGGCGCGTTTCCGGGCGCGATGCCCGGCGTTCTCGGATGGACAGCCGCTCGCGGACACTTTGATTTGGGCGCGTTCATTCTTTTTGCGATTGTGTTCTTCTGGCAGTTTCCTCACTTCTTCGCCATCGCATGGCTCTATCGCGAGGACTATAAGAGTGGCGGCATTCTGATGCTGCCGGTGGTGGAACCCGACGGACAATCCACTTCGCGCAACATTTTGATTTACTCGCTCAGCCTCGTCCCGGTCACGCTGATGCCTACGCTGCTGCATTTGGCGGGAACCATTTATTTTGCAGGCGCAATTTTGCTGGGCTTCGGCTTCTTCTTTTTCTCGGCACGGCTGGCGACGCTGCGGCTTCCCATTGAAAGTCCCATCTCCAAGCAACGTGCCCGCCATCTTTTGCGGGCAACTGTGATCTATTTACCGCTACTGTTTGCGCTTATGATGATTGATAAAGTTTCGTCCTAAAGATCTCTGCCGTCTTTCATGCCCTCAGTCCCGCCACAGTACGCGATCTTCCCAGTCATTGACGCTACACTCAACGGAACCAGCGCCGTGCTTCTGGTTGTGGGTCATGGCTTCATTAAGCGAGGACGCATGGCGGCGCACCGCGCATTTATGATTGCGGCGTTCCTGAGTTCGAGTTTGTTCTTACTCAGCTATCTCTACTATCACGTGTATTTGCTCTACTATCGCCTGCATGTAGGCCCAACGCATTTCACCGGACAGGGCTTCTGGCGCTTTATTTATTTTTCAATTTTGATTTCGCATACGACGCTGGCAGTGGTCATCGTGCCGCTGGTGATTATCACGCTCTCCCGCGGCCTTCGCAGAAATTTTGTGCGCCACCGGGCGATTGCCCGCTGGACTTATCCGCTATGGCTCTACGTTTCAGTGACCGGCGTTGTGATCTATTTCATGCTCTACCACCTGTTCCCGGCATAGTCCGTATTGTCTGGTTTTAGCTTTACAAAATCGATTTTTCTGATAAGGTGTTGCGTGATTTCAATTGAATGCAGTGCTTTGCTTTTTGATCTGGATGGAGTATTGATCGATTCCACGCCGGCCGTGGAACGAGTTTGGAGTAAGTGGGCCATTGAAAGAGGATTTGACCCCACGGAAGTGGTTCATCGCGCGCATGGACGCCCCAGCCTCACGACGATTCGCGAATATCTTCCGAACGCCGACCACGCAAAGGAAAACCTCGTGATTCTGCATCGTGAAATGGAAGATCTCGACGGCGTGGTGGCCATACCGGGTGCGCGGGAACTTTTAACCGCGCTGCCGCCGGACCGGTGGGCGATCGTGACTTCCTGCACCCGGCCTTTGGCCAATGTAAGAATTGGCGCGGGCAAGTTCCCAGCCGCAAAATTTGTAGTCACTTCTGACGACATCAAGAATCCCAAACCGAATCCGGATCCATTTTTGAAGGGCGTAGCCCTGCTGGGATTTTCGGCATCTGATTGCGTCGTGGTGGAAGATGCGCCTGCCGGCATTCGTGCGGGTAAAGCAGCTGGAGCGCGAGTGATCGCATTGATAAGCACGATGGATGAAGCTGACCTTCGAGCCGCGGGAGCGGATTGGGTTGTGCAGGATTGTGCCGCCATCCAACTCGTAAGCACTGGCGATAACAAATTGCAGTTGGAACTAAAAACTTCTTAGGTTCGTAGTGGCTGGGTTCGTAGTGGCAAGGAACTTGTAAAAACTGCATGGATTAGTTTTTTGGAGGACATGATGCGTAAGTACAGCTGGGCCGTTTTCATTTTGCTGTTGTCGCTGGCAAGCACTCTGTTCGCACAGGCGCCGCAAGCGCCTCCGGATGTGGAGAAACGGGTGGACGCGATCGTGAACCAGATGACGCTAGAAGAAAAAATTGATTACATCGGCGGCGTCAACGGATTCTACGTGCGTGCCGTTCCCCGGCTGGGACTGCCGGCTTTGAAAATGTCCGATGGCCCGGTTGGCGTGCGGAACTACGGCGCTTCCACGGCACTGGCGGGCGGTATTAATCTCGCGGCCACCTGGGACCCCGAACTCGTCCATCATGCCGGAGTGGTTTTAGGCGAAGATGCACGAGCGCGCGGCGTGCATTTCCTGCTCGGCCCCGGAGTCAATATTTATCGCGCGCCCATGAACGGCAGAAATTTTGAATATTTCGGCGAAGATCCTTACCTCGCCGCGCACACCGTCGTTCCCTACATCGATGGACTACAGTCGCAAGGTGTTTGTGCCACGGTAAAGCACTTCATGGGAAACAATTCCGAATTCGACCGTCACAACGTGAACTCAATCATCGATGAGCGCACCATGCGCGAAATCTATTTGCCAACGTTTGAAGCGGCGGTAAAGCAGGCCCACGTTTGCGCCATCATGGATTCCTACAATCTGGTGAACGGCTTGCACATGACGCAGAACGGCTACCTGAATACGGACGTCGTAAAAAAGGAATGGGGCTATCCGGGAATCATCATGTCAGACTGGGTTGCCACATATGACGCAGTCGGCGCGGTGAACGGCGGTCTGGATCTTGAAATGCCTTCAGGCCGATTCATGAACCGCGAAAATCTGCTGCCTGCGGTAAAAGATGGCCGCGTCAGTGAAGCGACAATTAACGATCACGTTCGCCGCATTTTACGGCGCGCGATTGAATACGGTTGGTTGAATCCGGGATACGATCAGACCGATATTTCCATTTCCCGCTATAACCAGGAAGGACGCGAAGTCGCTCTGCAAGCGGCGCGTGAGGGCATGGTGCTGCTTAAAAATGATGGCAGCCTGCTCCCGCTCGACAAAACAAAAATCAAAACTCTCGCTGTCATCGGGCCGGATGCGTATCCGGCAGAACCGGTCGGCGGCGGAAGCGCGCGCGTGGTTCCGTTCAATGCAGTGAGCTTCCTCGAAGGTCTCGCCAATTACGACCACAACATCAAGATTTCCTACGAAGCTGGAATCCCAACCCGCCGCGAAATGGTGGAGCAAACAGCGATCATGGCAGATGCTGAGGGAAGCCGTCCGGGATTCAAAGCGGAATACTTTGATTCCGACGATTTGACCGGCCCCCACAACGATCGCGTTGATCGGCAGATCAACTACGGCGACCAGAACCCGATTCCACCTATGCATTCGGTGCGTTGGACCGGATATTACACCGCAAAGAACCAGGCGAACTACGAAGTATTCATGCAAAATCCGGGCGAAGAAGGCGGCACGCGTCTTTATATAGACGACAAACTCGTGCTCGACGGCTGGAATCTATTTAAAGCTTCCGTGGACACTATGGCGCTTCCCTTATCGCCTGGAGTTCACAAGGTTGTGATGGAAGCCTACCTCAAGGAACGCTGGAGCAATCCGGGGTTGCGGTTGGCGATCATCGATCCAACAACCGTCGTCAGTGAAGAAGCCAAGAAACTGGCGGCGCAGGCGGATGCAGTTGTGGTTCCCATCGGATTCGATCCCTATAGCGAGACTGAAGGATCGGACCGTACATTCCGTTTGCCCCCGGGACAGAACGAATTGGTCCAGGCGATGCTGGCCGCCAATAAGAATGTGATCGTCGTGGTCACCTCCGGCGGCGGCGTGGACATGCATGAATGGGTTGATCAGACTCCGGCGCTTCTTGAAGCGTGGTACCCAGGGCAGGAAGGCGGAACGGCGCTCGCGCAATTGCTGTTCGGCGACTATAGCCCCTCAGGAAAACTTCCCATTACATTTGATCGCGAATGGAAGTTTAACGCGGCTTATAACAGCTACTATCCATCGAATGGCAGCAAGGATGTGAAATATACCGAAGGCGTCTTTGAGGGATATCGCCATTACGACAAAGACGGAATCAAGCCGCTCTTCCCGTTCGGCTATGGTCTAACTTATTCGACATTCCGCTTCAGCAATATCAAAGTGGGTGGCGGAGAAAGTTCGAATGTGAGCGTAACATTTGACGTCACGAATACTGGGAACCGCGAAGCTGCCGACGTGGCCCAGCTTTATGTGAGCGATCCGCATGCCAGCGTTCCTCGTCCCCCAAAAGAACTGAAGGGCTACAGCAAGGTATGGCTGAAGCCGGGGGAAACGAAAACCGTTACCCTGAATCTAGATTCCCGTTCTTTCTCCTACTATGACGTGGGCATGAAGAAATGGAATGTAGAGCCGGGAACCTTCGGGATACTGGTGGGCGATTCCTCGGCCAACGTCGCATTGCATGCAGAGATACGATTAGCTCCGTAGATTTTCATCATCCAATCTCAACGAACACGGCAAGAGGATAGATTCTTGCCGTGTTCGTTTTTTAGAACAGATTGTAAATTTTTATCGTTGTGCTAAATCTGTCCGTATGATTACGAAAGATTTACCCAAAGCGAGTGGCCCTCCCCCAATTTCGCTTTGTGGTTCATCCGTCCCTCTCGATGCTCTCCGCAGCGCGTATCCTGGGCGCCATCATGCACTGCTTAAGGTATTCACCGGAACCAGCCGGGTTATCGCCAGCTTTCCGCTTCAATTCTCAAAAATCAGGTTAGAATAGGTGCCACGTGTGCAACTTATTTTCACTTTAAAAATAAGCGGTGTGCTTCCCTTTCCGGAGGAAGCATAAGTGTTCCCGGCAGATTTTTGATTTGAAAGCAAATGAGTTTCCGCACAGTAAGATGGTGGCCGCACAAATTGCAGCGGATCGCGTTCTGCCTCAAGCAAACCGATTCCAGGGGGCAACATGAATAATGTTCTCCGTCGTTTTTGGCACGAAGAAGAAGGTCAGGACATTGCAGAGTACGCCGTCATGCTGGCGGTCATTCTCGTAATTGTGGTGGGAACAATTCGATTGATCGGTTCCAATGCCAACAATGTTTTTTCTTCCGTAGCCAGTTCTATTCAGTAAGGATCAAAGCAGCTGCTTTTCCGTCTGCTCGCGCCAGAAGAATGAAGGGGGATGCGTTGGGAAATGCCTCACGAGACTGCTTAATCATGGCAGAATGTGGGTGCTTTGTCCTTTGCATTCATAATTTTCCGATGGCCAAGGAGTTTTCATGAACCGCAACCGGCTTTTAATGATCGGCGTCATCGCGATTGCCCTGGGTGCGTTTATCAGCTTGCTGGTTTACCGCAATCTAGAGGCGGGCGGAAATGCGAATCGACGCCCAGGAGCCGCTGTGTTAGTTGCGGCAGGCAACATTCCGCTCGGCGCAAGAATTCAAGAAAAAGACGTCAGGGTTTTGAGTGTTCAGGATACGGATGTGCCTCCCGGCAGCTATCACGATAAATCGCAAGTGATTGGCCGCGGTGCGATATTGCCGATCAGCCAAGGAGACTTCATCCTGCAAAACAAGATCGCCGGAGAAAATGCGGGCTCCGGCCTTCCTGCGCTGATTCCGCCGGGCATGTTGGCAATGGCAGTGAGGGTAAATGAAGTCGTTGGAGTTGCCGGCTTCGTGCAACCCGGAACGCGCGTTGATGTGCTGGTTACTGGAACTCCCACGGGTAGCAACGAAAAGCAGACGATCACTGTATTGAGAAACGTTGCCGTAATTGCTGCGGGACAGAAGCTCGAACACGATACGAATGGACAAGCATCGGTGTCACCGGTTATTACGCTTTTGGTTTCCCCCGATGATGCGCAAAGGTTAAGCCTGGCAAATAACGAAGGTCAGATTCAGCTGGCATTGCGAAATCCGCTGGATACGAATCAGGCAAGCATTCCAGCCGCGGGGGAAAGTTCGCTATTTGGCAGACAGGCTGCGCCGGCTCCAGTAACACACGCTGTGAAACATGTTTCAATGCCGGCGCATGTACAGGCTCCGTCCCCTGAAAAGTTTTCTGTAGAGGTTTATAAAGGCGACAAAAAAGAAGAAAAAACTTTTGATGAACCAAGCAATTGAGGACAAACGACATGTACATCAGCTCCCGTGGTAGGGAGAAAACGAAACTTTTGCTCCTCACGTCTTTCCTGCTCTTGATTGCGGGAACGGCGTACGCGCAAGACCATCCTGCTTCAGAAACTCTTCCTGAGCAGGCCAATGCGCCAACCGCTCCACAAGCTGGTGGTTCGGTTCCATTGCGCGTCATGGTGGGCAAATCACTGCTGATCAAATTGACGGTGAATTCTCCGGATGAGCGGCTCAAGCGGGTATCTGTGACGGATCCCGCGATCGCGGAACCCGAAGTTCTGACGCCAACGCAAATCCTGATTCATGGCCGAAGCGCCGGGGAAGTTTCGCTTTTAATCTGGGACCAACTGGAACGTTCCAAAAGTTATGACTTGCGCGTGGATGTGGACATTACGACATGCGCGGAAGAAGAACACCGTATATTTCCGGACGAACAGATTAATGTAACCGCTTCTCGCTCAGCGATTGTGCTTTCCGGACATGTTTCCACGAAAGACGTCGCGGACCGTGCAGCATTAGTTGCAAGTGCATATTCGGCGAAGGTGATCAACGCTCTGACTTCCGGCCCTGTAGGCGCGCAGGAAGTTTTGCTGGAAGTGAAATTTGCCGAAGTCGACCGTTCAGCCATCACTCAATTGGGCGTGAACTTCTTCGTTCCGCAGGCAGGCAATACCGTCGGCACGGTGTCGACCGGGCAGTACGGGGGATTCCAGGTTGCCACAACAAACAGCAACACCAGCACCACAGCATCCGGGACAACCACGACTTCCACTGCGAACAGTTCGCCGACAATCAATGTTAACAACGCTCTAAATCTGTTCCTGTTCCGTTCCGATCTCAATTTCGGCGCAGTTATACAAGCATTGCAAACCAAGAACCTGTTGCAGATTTTGGCGGAGCCAAATCTCATCGCAGTTAACGGCCAGCAATCGAGCTTCCTCGCTGGTGGCGAATTCCCCTTCCCTATCGTGCAGCCGGGGCAGGGATTCACCGCAGTGACCATTTCATTCCGCGAATTCGGCGTGCGTTTACAGTTCACGCCGACGATCATGCCTAACGGGAACATTTATCTGCATGTGCAGCCGGAAGTAAGCGCTCTTGATTTTGCCAATGCGCTTACGATTTCCGGGTTTACGATTCCCGCTTTAAGCACGCGCAAGGCAGACACACAATTTGAGTTGCAAGACGGCCAGAGTTTCATGATCGCTGGATTGATGGACAATCGCGTGACCGACGTGATGAATAAAATCCCTGGCATCGGCGATATTCCGATCCTGGGAAATTTATTTAGAAGCAAGAATCTTCAGAAGAGCAACTCTGAGTTGATGGTTTTGTGCACAGTGCATAAAATTTCGCCGAGCACTGAACCGCCAGCAACACCGAAAAATCCGCAACCATTTTTAGATGGCGGCAAATTTGATGGGAGTAAGCCGGCGCCAACCGGCAAGCAGTGACAGTTAGGATGTCTGAGTTTTCAGGATTCCGGGCTTGAAAGCAGTAAACAGGCATTTAGACTAGTTTGAAATTCTAGGAAACAGTTATGCCTGAACTTTCCGTAGCGGTCATTGCCAGTGATCCCGACCAGCGGACGATGCTGCAAGTCCTGGTCGAAGGGACGCATGTAGCCCGCGTCGCGCTCGTGAGCAGCAGTTTCCCTATCATGGCTAGCGATCCCAGTCTGCCAAAAATCCAATCTGCGCACCCGGACGTTATTCTGATTGATATTGCTGCGGAAGGAGCGACTCCGGCTTTACGGACGATCGAATTGCTGCATCAGGAGATGCCGGAAACCCATTTATTTGCGATTGGCACGATGGCGCAACCACAAGTGATCGTAAATGCGATGCGCGCGGGTGCGCGAGAATTTCTGGAGCGTCCGGTCACTGCGTCGCATTTGCTGGAAGCGTTTGTCCGCATCAGCGCGAAGAAGAGAAAAGTGGTTCGCGAAGAACGCCGCGGCAAGGTCTTCACGATCGTCAATGCAAAAGGCGGCAGTGGAGCGACAACGATTGCCGTCAACCTGGCTTTGGCATTACAAGCAGCGCATGGTCACGCGGCCTTGGTGGACCTTGCTCCCCTAGGTCATGTCGCGCTGCACATGAACCTCAAGCCGGTGTTTAGCGTGGCGGATGCCATCCGGAACCTGCATCGCCTCGATAATTCCCTGCTTGAAAGCTATATGGCACGGCATTCCAATGGGTTGCAGGTGTTGGCGGGCCCCAGTCAACCGGTTCCGATGGAGCCTTCGAGCGCAGAATTTGCCCGCTTATTTGACATGCTCGTAGGGCACTTTCGATACGTCGTGGTAGATGCCTCGACGCGTATTGACGCGGCCACAAGAGTGGTGTGCAATCTATCGGAGGTAGTGTTGCTGGTCGCCCATTCCGATGTAGCTTCGCTTTGGAGTGCGGCGCGGATTCATGAGTTTCTGAGCGAAGGCGGCGAGCGCGACAGAGTTCGCCTGGTCATGAACCGCTACCGCAAGCTGGCAGGGTTCAGTGAGAACGATGCCGAGGCGGCGGCCGGAATTAAGTTGTTGTGGAAAGTGCCAAATCATTATTTTGCGGTGTCATCGGCAATTGATCGGGGAGTGCCGTTGATGAACCAAAGCAACACGGAAATTGCCCGCAACTTTATAGACTTGGCAAACAAGCTTACGGAAAACGACCATGACGTAAAGCGGGAAGCCTGGTCGTTGTTCAAGACGGTTTAAGAAGTTAAGACGGGTTAAGAAGTTAAGACGGGTTAGAAAAGTTTTCGCGTAGGGGTATGGGAAATTTACAGACATTCGAGAGGACCGAGTACCAGCAGGTAAAGGCCGATCTTCACCGGAGAATCCTTGACCGCTTAGACCTGGAAAAACTTGGCCGCGCCACGGGCGACGCGGCACGCGACGAAGTATTGCTGCTCATCCGGAATACCGTCAACAGCGAAGCGGTTCCTCTCAGCTTTGCCGAGCGCGAACGCTTAGCGCGTGAAATTCTCGATGAGATTTTTGGACTGGGTCCGCTCGAGCCATTGCTCAAAGATCCCACAGTTTCCGACATTCTTGTAAACCGCTTCAACCGCGTTTACGTGGAGCGCGCGGGCAAGATCGAACCTACCGGACTTAGCTTCAAAGACAATCAGCACTTAATGCAGATCATCGATCGCATCGTTTCACGGGTGGGCCGCCGGGTCGATGAATCGTCGCCCATGGTGGATGCGCGCCTTGCGGATGGTTCCCGCGTGAACGCAATTATTCCTCCGCTGGCCATCGATGGCCCTTGCTTATCCATTCGCCGTTTCGGCCATGATCCGTTGACCGCGCGGAACATGATCGAAAATAAATCGCTCACAGAGCCCATGCTTGAATTGCTATCCGGCATGGTGAAGGGACGATTGAATCTGCTGATCTCCGGTGGAACGGGCGCCGGTAAAACGACTTTGCTGAACGTTCTTTCTGGTTACATTCCGAATACCGAACGCATTGTTACCATTGAAGATGCTGCGGAATTGCAACTGAAACAGGAACACGTAGTACGGCTGGAAACGCGGCCTCCGAATATTGAAGGAAAAGGTGCGGTGCGGCAGCGGCATTTAGTCATTAACAGCCTGCGTATGCGCCCCGATCGCATCATCGTCGGCGAGGTGCGTGGCGAGGAAGCGTTCGACATGTTGCAGGCAATGAACACGGGTCATGAAGGCTCGCTGACTACGGTGCACGCCAATTCCCACCGCGATGCTCTGGGACGTATCGAGAATATGTTCTCGATGGCAAACCTGAATATTCCAGAGCGCGCGATGCGTACCCAGATTGCTTCGGCCATCCATGGCATCGTGCAAATTGCGCGCCTGGCAGACGGAACCCGAAAAGTGATCTCGATTTCTGAAGTCACCGGCGTCGAAGGCGACGTGATTACACTGCAGGATATTTTTGTATTTGAGCGGCACAGCGTGGATGAAAACGGCAAGGTAAAAGGCATCTTCAAAGCCACGGGAGTTCGCCCGAAATTTTCCGAGAAGCTGGCCACCATGGGTTGCCGCCTGCGTCCGGCATTGTTTGAATCGAGCATGGAAATCTAAGCAAAGTATTTATGCACGCAATCGTAGCCATCCTTATTTTCGTCATCATCGCAGCCATCGCATTCGCGGTGGGCGCGATGTTCGACCAGCGCAACGCAAAAGCGCGGCTCTTGCGAGAGCGTCTTGAGAGTGTGCAGAAAGGCGCGGAGCTGGAGCCGAACGAAGACCTGGCTTTGGTTCGCGATCAAACATTAAGCGAAATTCCCGCGCTCGATACTCTGCTGCGACGTTCGGCGCAAATCTCCAACCTGCAGGAATTTGTGCAACAGGCTGGGCTCACCATACGCGCTGGCAATCTGCTGATGTTTTCCGGCCTCAGCGCGGCATTTTTCGCTTTCGTCATATTATTTCTGGGGCAACAGCCCATATTCGCCGCGGTGGGAGCGTTGATCGGCGCATTCCTGCCCTATTCCTACGTATCGTTCCGGCGCAATCAACGATTCAAGAAATTTGAAGAACTGTTTCCTGAAGCCATCGACACATTGGCCCGCGCTGTGCGCGCGGGACATGCCTTCACCACCGCTTTGGAAATGATTTCCGATGAAGTTGCCGAGCCCGTCGCTACGGAATTCCGGGTCCTGTTTGAAGAACAGAAATTCGGTCTGCCGGTACGCGATGCGTTGATGAATTTAACGGAACGCGTTCCCCTGGTGGACATAAAATTTTTCGTGACCGCTGTGATGTTGCAGCGTGAAACCGGCGGTAATCTTGCGGAAATTCTTGACAATCTTTCCTACGTGATCCGTGAGCGTTTCAAGATTCTGCGACAGGTGCGGGTTTATACCGCCCAAGGCCGCCTCACGATGATGCTGTTGATGGGATTGCCACCGGTCATTGTTATCACGATGATGTCCATCAGCCCGGGATTTATTCGGCCGTTGTTTACCGATCATCTTGGGCACATTTTGATTGAGGCAGGAATCTGCCTGCAAACCATCGGATATTTCGTGATCCGCAAAGTCATCCAGATTCAGGTTTAAACATGGCATTGATCGTCGCAATCTTATTGTTCGCGGTAATTGTGGTCGCGGTCTTCTCCTTCGGAGCGGCGGCGTATGCACCGTCATCCCTGCTGGAATCCCGCCTGCGGCAACTGGGATGGCAGAAGCCTCCAGAAGAAGAGAAGCCGGCATTCCGCGAACGGCTTGGCAAAGCACTTGACCCTCTCAGCAAAGCGCTTCCCCTTTCGCCTTCGGAAGTTTCTCGCACCCGCGCATGGCTGATTCAAGCGGGTTTTCGCGAACCCCGGCACTTGACCGTATATACGGGAAGCCGCGTATTCGGCGCTTTTTTGGGTGCGGCCATTGTGGTTGCTATTTCCGGATTTGGTTCGTTGTTGCTTCTGGTTGGCGTCGCTGCATTTGGCTTTTTCATTCCGCGTTTTATTCTGAAGCGCATGATTCGCAACCGGCAGCATCGCATTCGCCTCGGACTGCCTGACGCTCTGGACCTGACAGTGATCTGCGTGGAAGCCGGGCTTGGCCTCGACCAGGCGATGATGCGTGTGGGAGAGGACTTGTATCACGCGCATCCTGAATTAAGTATGGAGTTGCACCTTGTAAATTTGGAAATGCGCGCCGGCAAGCCTCGCACCGAAGCGCTCCGAAATCTTATAGATCGCACAGGTGTGGACGACATTCGCTCCCTCGTCGGCACCTTGATTCAAACCGACCGCTTCGGCACCAGCATCGCACAGGGGTTACGCGTCCATTCGGATTCCCTTCGCACGGAACGCCGGCAGCGGGCGGAAGAACAAGCCGCGAAAACCACTATCAAGATGGTCCTCCCACTCGTGCTCTTTATTCTTCCCTCGATTATTTTCGTGACGTTAGGACCAGCCTTTATTCAGCTGATCGGTGCGTTCCATTCGACCAAGTAACTTGTACACTCGTTGCAGTCTTCAATCGCAGGGACAGATGACTTCGCCAGCTTCCATGAGGTACGCCTTTAATCGCACGCGGCAGTGTTATTTGGCGACCGAGTTACGCGTGGCGGCAACGCATTGGTCGCGCTTTCGGGGCCTGATGTGCAGCGACGCCGGCAGTTTTGGCGCAGGAAAGGCGTTGTGGATCGTTCCCTCCCGTGGAGTCCATACGTTTGCCATGCGTTTTCCCATTGATGTTCTTTACCTGGACAAGAAGAATGTAGTTGTCCATATCGAGCAGCAACTAAAGCCCTGGCGCGTGGCGGCGGTGCGTATGACTGCGGCGTCAGTGCTAGAACTACCGAGCGGAACTTTAAGCTCCACAAGCACTAATATTGGAGACGAGTTGGACATTGCTTTCGGGCAAAAGTAAGACAGCGGACGCGCGTGAATTACGAACCTAAATTTCTGATCGAATGGCCGTCGCGTTGGGAAGAGTTTAAGACGGCAATCGGCCCGGCACTGGCGCGCTCTCCGCGACAGCTTGCCGGGGAAGCATCCACTCGCCTGATTCCCTATAAAAATCTGGCCATCACCTGGGGCGTGGAAGCGCTTCTGGTATTGATTGCCATCCTGCTGCCGGCGCAACTGGCAACATTGCATCCGAACACCACAAAGAAAAGCGCAAATTACGACGTCATTTATTTCTCCGGCGATGAATTGCCGCAGACAGAAGACGCCGGCGGCGCTCCCGCGGGCAAGACAGGCCGCGCCGGCGGGCATGAAGCATTTCATCGAACGCAAACGATTCGTGTTGCCCGAAATCCGACTGTGCGCGAGCAGGTTGTAGATGCCCCGGATGTAAAGCTTCCGCGTTCGAACACATCGGTGGCGAATTTATTGGCTTACCACTCAGTTCCAGGCCCGCCGCCATCCGAAGGATTGCGCAACATACGTGCGGTGCCAGCGTTTAATCAGATGGCCGCCGTGGCCCCGGCACCGGAACTTCAACAACAACGGAGCTTGCGCGCTCCGACTTTACCCATGAATGTGGTCGCGCCTGCGCCAACGGTTCAGATCCAGCAGAATTCTTCGTTTCATTTGCCGGGCTCGAATCCGTTGCAGGTGGTGCCGCCTCCGGTTTCAGCGCCAACTCAACTAAGTTCCAATGCACGATTGACACTCCCTGCAACTAGAGTTGTTGCGCCACCTCCTACGCTGACGAAAGATTTTGCCACCAAAGGACCGGGATTCGGTCCAACGATGCAACAGCAAGTAGTGCCGCCGCGCGTGCAGGCTGGAAATCTCTCTTCGACACGCCAGCCAATCACCGGACTGACGGGAAGCACATCCGTAGTACCGCCTCAGGCGCAGGCAGGATTGGCCTCTTCGTCCCGGAACGATGTGTCTTTAGGCTCGAATGTAAAGGTTGTCCCACCGTCTCCGACGCTGAGCGCCGCAGCCACTCCCAGAGGTTTGGGAAGGCAAGGCATTGGTTTGGGCAGCCCGATGGACCAAGGCTCGTTTACAGCCCCTCCAGCCGCCCCTGCAAGCCATAGCGGGGCGGGGGTGGTGGTTTCCAGCAAGCCTGGATCGACTGTAGGCGTACCGGGGAACGGATCCCCTGGAGCGCTGGCGATGTCTCCGATAGGACAAGAGAAACCTGGAATTGGCAAAGGTTCCACAGGAGAAACAGGAATTAGCCGCGGGGATGCCTCCGCAAGCGGTCTTTCTGGGCAGGGATCCGGCGGAGCTAAAGCTGGGAGCGGACAAAGTACCGAACTAACAGCGCGCAATGGAAACTCTCCTTATCCCGGAACCGGTGGTGCGGGAAGCGGCCGATCGTCAGTGACACCGGTGCCAGGAGTAGCCGTAGAAGGCGGCGGAAGCATTGTGACGTTGCCAAGTTTCGGCTCAGATGGCAGTCAACCTGATTTGCCGGGACATTCCTCGACAAGACCTTCCAACGATGGCCCGGGAATCACGATCGTGGCAACTTCACGATCCGGCGGAGCATTTAATTTTTACGGCGCGCTCAAGGGCGACAAAGTTTACACGATTTATATCGATACGAAATTAGGCACGGCCGTAATGCAATTCGCTGATCCCACGTCCGTAATGCATCCCTACTCGCAGGATTTAATCGCACCCCAGCCCATGCGGGCTGATTTGCCTGCAGGGCTTCCTCATTCCCGCCTGGTGATTGCGTGCGTGCTCGACCGCACAGGAATGGTCAAAAATCCGCACGTACTTGAGACGGGTACGGCAGCAATGACTTCCAAAGTGCTTGCCGCACTGAACAACTGGAAATTTCGACCTGTCTTTCGGGGAGATCAGCCGATCGAAGTGAATGCGATTCTCGGTTTCAATATCGATACCAGCGATCGATATTGATTCCCATCTCCATTTGATCGAGTTGCATCCGATCGATTTGCATCGTATCGATTTGCATCCGAAAATCATGGATGGGAGTTTGTCGGAGGAACCGGCATTTTCGGCAGCAGAACATCTTCGTCTGCTTTTTCGTGCAGTTCTTTCACCTTAGCAAATTCTTTTTTGGATTCTTCAGTATTTCCCATCGCTTGATAGACGCGGCCTAAGCGATAATGCGCGTCGGGACGCGTAGGATCGAGTTCCACAGCGCGCTGCAAAGCAGGGACAGCTTCCTTGTACTGCTTCAATACTGTCAAAGCCGCGCCCAAATCAATGTAAGCGACACGAATATCGTGGTCCATTTCGGTGGCCCTTTTTAGAAATGAAACTGCGGCATCGGGATGATCATTTTTAATTTCGATGTCACCGAGGTAGGTAAGAGATTGCCCGCTTTTGGAGTCGAGCGCCAGTTCAGCTTCAAACTCCCGTTTCGCGTCGTCATACTGGCGCGATTTCCAATAAAGATAGCCCAGACCGAAATGGACATTCGGTTCCTGCGGAGAAACTTTCAGCGCCGCCTGAAATTCGACGATGGCTTCAGGAGTTCGATCCAATCCGTCGAGAGCCTCGCCCATCAAAATATGCGCGGAAACGGAATTCGGATTCTGCTGCAATATCTTCTGAAACTCTTCCTGGGCGCAAATGTATTGCTTGGAACGAAGACAACTCTCCGCGAGCATCTGATGAAGTTCGGCATTGTTGACGTCGGCTTTGGCGAGAGGTTGCAGGTATTTGACTGCGTCAGGAAATCTGCGAGCCCCATAATAACTGAATCCTAAAAGAGCATTGATCTGCGGATTATTGGGGTCCTGCCGAAGCGCCGCCTTAAAAGAAATAATTGCTTCCGGAAAATACCCTTGCTTGTATTCGGCGAGTCCGAGGTTCAACTGAATTCCGGGCAAATGCGGACTGAGTGCCAACGCTTGTTTATAGGCGTTCGCTGCTTCCTGATATTTCTCTTGTTTTGAAAGGACAACTCCGAGGCTGGCAAAAGCCCGCGCATCGCGCGGGTTTTGTTTTGTCACTGCTCGCCATGCTTCGGCGGATTCATCCAGTTTCCCCTGCTGCTCCAGAGCAATG
The DNA here is from genome assembly GCA_036491415.1 of Terriglobales bacterium. Lineage (GTDB taxonomy): Bacteria > Acidobacteriota > Terriglobia > Terriglobales > Acidobacteriaceae > JAICKN01. The sequence goes on from DASXCC010000114.1 coordinate 33,855, forward strand.
GCCTCATCAGGAGTCGCAACCTGAGCGAGAGCATAGTCAGCCACGTAGAGCATTCCTGCGAGCAACAACGCGTAGGGAAGGATGGATTTCCAGACTTTCATAAACAAATAAAATGTTTTGCGACCTGCTTATTCATACTATCTCGCCCGAAACGGTTCGTATTTGCCGGCCACAAATAAAAACCGCTCGCAGCCGAAGCTGCGAGCGGGTAAGACCAGAGTGGAAATTGATCTAGAAGATCAGCTTCGCACCGAGTTGGAATTCACGAGGATCGAACGCGGACGTAACCTGACCAAAGTTGCCTGAGCCTACGTTGGTGCTGATTCCGCCGTTGTTGTAATCACCCTTGAACTGAGTATGGTTCCAGGTGTTGAAGCTCTCCGCACGGAACTCGAAACGGCTTCCGCGAGATTCGCTGATCACGAAGCTCTTGAAGAGCGACAGGTTCCAGTCATCACGGCCAGGACCGATTACGGCATTGTGGCCGAGG
>DASXCC010000115.1:0-16480 GCA_036491415.1 Terriglobales bacterium
GTTGAGTCTTTTTTCACGGGTTGCCATCCAATCGATTTATGACTAAGCTAATAAGTGCAACATATATCGGCGGACCTTTTCCGCTTACGATGACCGCGGAAGATGAAGTGAATACGGCACGCGTATTTCCCAATGCAGCGAAAGTACCTTTGCACTGCAGAATTTATTTTGCGCCAGTTGTGGATTGATGTAATCGCACTGTCATAAAAGGTCGCAGGTAGTTAATCTTTTTTGTCCTCAGTCTCGTTTGTCTCGTCGATTGTGGTGAAGTAGCCCTTGCGGGCATACACGCGTAATTTGTGTCCTGATTTCTGCGCAGTGATGTCGATTGAACGGTAACGTCCATCGCGCTGAAACAAAGCAGGCCGGTAAGAAATCATGTATCGGTTGTGAATCACTTGCTGAAGCTCTTCGAGGCTGCGATTCAAGCGCGCGCTCCATCCGGGAAAGAAAGCTCGTCCGCCGGTAAGCTCGGCCAATGTGCGCATGGCATGGTTGCCGACGGAGCTGTCGTCCTCTTCCTCGCCGGATTCAGACGTACTGACCGCATAAACAATCACCTCATCCCGCTGGGCGTGCTCGATGGCTTGCTTGAGAGTAAGCTGGCTGGAATTGTTGTCGCCATCGCTGACGACGATCAGGATTCGCGCTACAGGTTGCGTTTCCCGCCGGCTCGCGAGTTTATCGGCAGCGAAGCTGACGGCGTCCCAAATGGCAGTTCCGCCGGTGGGAGCTAATTGGTCAATTCCCCTGGCTATTTTCTGTTGGTCGCCGGTGAAGTCCTGCATGAGCTGTACAGAATTTGAGAATCCAACTACAAATGCCAGATCGTCTTTTCCGGTCAAAACTTTGCGCATGAAATTTGTGGCAGCACTTTGTTCAAAGGCAAAGCGGCTGGTGATGGACGCGCTGGTATCGACCAATAGTCCGAGGCACAATGGCAATTCTGATTCGCTACGAAGGCCAAGAATTGCAGCCGGAACCTTTTGATCATCACGAATGGTTAATTCTTTTTGGGTAAGGCCGGCTACGGATTTTCCATGGTCCGTGGCGGTAAAAACGACCGCAACTTCGTCAACGTTGCTGCGCAGAGTCCAACCATTTCCTTCGAAATTGTGTGCAAGTTTGTTTTGATCTTTCGTGATTTCCGCCGGCTCCGCGTGATTAACACAAGTCTCGCAGGTCGGATCCACGGTTTCCGCTTCGGCAATCTGTTTCTTCTCTTCAATACCCTGGAGAACTTTTTCGCCACGTCGAGACTGTTCTTGCGGCAATGTGCTTGCGACAAGATTCGGCGCCAGCGCTCGCGCCTGCGCGGCTTTGACCTGTTCCAGAATATGTTTTGCCTGGTCGGCTAATTGCGAGTTCGGATCTTCACTCAGAAAGGTCTGCAATTCCTGTTGGGTTTCCGGAAGATTGTTCTGCGCCTGCCAGGAAGCGGCGGCGAAATAATGCACGATTGCATCGCCTTCGTGGTGGAGACTGTGGACTCTTTGTGCTGTTTTCGTCACATTCGCATAATCATGGTTTAAGAATTGAGCGTAGCTGAGCGGCACCAGCATTTTTGTATTCAGTGGCGCAATAGAAGACGCTTTTTCAAACGCCACTTGCGCGGCAGGGTAGTCCTGCAATGCGAGTTCGGTGCGCCCGAGATTTAAATAGGAACTGGAAACGTATCCGTCGAGTTGAACCGTTTTGGTAAATTCCTCGCGCGCAAGGTCGTTCTGCCCTAAATCCAGATAGGCGCAGCCCAGCGCGTTATGCGCGCCCACAAACGATGAGTAAACAGATATTGCTTTTGCGAGATGGGTAACAGCATTTTTGAAATCACTCTTCATCAAAAACTGCATGCCCTTGTTGTATTCACTAAGGGCCTTTGCGGGAGCTTTCAGATCAAGCTTTGAAATTGTGGAACTGGACAAGCTCTCAACCTGGCGGTGATCGCGGCTCAGATATTCATAACTGCGGAAGTCAGTCGGTCCGTCATTGACCAGAACATCTAACTGGTTAATCGGAGGCGCTGGACGATCGAATTGCGCAAGCGCGGTACAGGACAGGATAGAAAATATAAGCATCCCACGCCATACCGATGAACGCATGCACTGCTCCTGCGTGCTGACTGGAAGGAAATACAAACCGAGCTTGGCGTTATTGTATTCCGGCCATCAGACTTATATTGCAAAAAGTTTGCCGACAATTCGTTAACAGGGAAGACAAAACAGTCTCAAGATGTATGTGACCGGTATCGAATGTTTGCTGGATATTCTGTGCTTTGGAATTAATGTGCGGCCATTTCAAATTCCTGCTCGGGTGTGGCCTTCGAGCGAGTCAGGAAATAACTTAGCAAAATTACCGCTCCGATCATTCCCAGAACTACATCTGTGGCGGGCATTCCACGCGCGCCCCAGCGGTCATAACCTTTGCCGTCGAGCAGGACCATATAGGCGACCGGGATATTTCCCAGAGAATTAATAATGGAGTAGCGGGAGCTGCCGCTCTTGCCGGAGCCTCCGAGAAATTCCAAAACGACGACCGTAAATAGTGCATAGCATACGCCGATGGAAAACAAAAATAACGCTGTGCCCGCCAAATATACGGACGGTTTCAGTGGGCCAAGCCACAACACGGCCAGCGTGACTTCATTCACCAGGCAAACCGATATGTAGGCGACGGGAGCGCGAACGCGTGCCGGAACCAGCGTCGCGGCGAGGGCGCCGGCTGCGGTGAGCAACGCGCCGCCGACACCGTTGATCCAGGCGACTTGTTGCCCGCTCACGTGGTAGTCGGCAGCAAGGCCTCCCAGCAATTGCAGCATTGCTCCGCTACCCATCGGGAAGATCATGCATAGCGTGTAGGGAATTGCCTTCGAGCGAATAAATGTACCTTTAAATTCGTGCCAGATCCTGGAGAAAGTTTCTCCTACAGTCCGCCCTTCAATCACATCTTGTTCCGGAGCTGCGAAAGCTACGAGCGACGGCAATGCGATCATGAGGGCGGAAGCGAGTCCCAATGTTCGTACCGAAAGCCGATCTGAGAAATACGTCAAAATAAAGAGAGCAGCCGCGCCGAAAGCCAGCGATCCACCCTGGTAAAAAGCGCTGGCGCGACGGCGACTGACTTCGCTCTCTATTGTCCCCATCATCCCGCCGCAGGATGACACGATCAACTGGCCGAAACAGGCGCTAACAAAGAGGAGAGCGATCGCCCACCTGCTGGCCAATCGCGGTTGCTGGAATGCGATAAATAGAAGGATGCCGCTTACCGTTGCGCCGACTACAAGCCAAGTGCGGCGGCGGATCCAGAAATCAGTAAGGGGGCTCCATAGAAAATAAATAACCTGGGTGGAAGCAAGCAGCGCGAGGATTTCAGAAGCACGCACGGGCCCCACGCCCTGTACCCGGTATAGGTATGAAAGGGCGCCGCCGAGAATCCCATTCGATAAAACCGCCATCGGCGCGATGAGAAATCCAAATAACCAGGGCCGTTGGGGGCGGGAATTTGATGGATCGGCTAGCGGGACCGGTGGCGACGACATTTGCTCAAGAGACTACCACCCTTTTCGAGAGCCTATGGCGGTTTCTCACCCGTGGCAATTAGCAATATCTAATTTGCCCGCAGTGATACCTAAGTAACCAGAAAATCCTCAGGCTGAATTCTTCTTTTGTTGGGTATTTGCCGATAAATCGCTGTGGCGTGCTGCGTTTTATGGAGAAATGTGTCTGTAATCCATACCAAATGAAGTGGGATTTCGAATTAAAGTAGCCAGCCAGGAATGGGCGGATGTTCATGCAGGGAAGTAGAAGTATTTTCGTACGGTTCTGCGGGCAGGCGTTTATTGCGTTGCTGCTCTGTGGGATCTTTTCATTATCCGCGCGTGCGGACGAGAGCGCGCAGCCTTTGCCAACTCTGACGACGGCTGAAAAAGTCCATAGCCTTACCTACGACGAAGCGGTGAAGAAGTATCCCGTGCACCTGCACAATGCGCAGGCCCTTTATTACAACGAGATGCTGGGCAATTTATTCGTGTGCGACTCCAGTCGCGGCGTATATGTGGACATGCGCGGGCAGGAAGCGCTTCCAATCAAAGTCGGCGATTTGCTGGATATTGACGGCATGACGGGCCCGGGTGGCTATGCGCCGCTGGTGGACCATGCGAGCGTCACGATCATTGGACATGAGCCACTTCCTCCGGCGCCACGTTACAGCCTCGATTATCTTTTGACCGGCGTAGAAGATTCGCAATGGGTGGAGGTTGAAGGAATCGTTCGCTCGGTGGACGAGTCGCAGCGCAAAACGTCCTATGCGAATCAGCCTGCAGAGGGTGGGAAAACTATTCGCGTAACGATTGCCACCGGTGCCGGGCGGTTAGATGTGATCGTTCGCGACGCGGGTGATAGCGGATACAAGAACCTGGTGGATGCAAAAGTGGTTGTGCGAGGCGTCAGCGGCCCGAGATTTAACGATCGCAGGCAGTTGACGGGAATTCATCTATTTGCGGACAGCATCAATCAGATCCAAGTCATTCATCTTGGCGCAGCGACCGACCCATTTTCATTGCCCGTGCGTGAAATCACTACGGTCATGCGTTATACGCCAGACGTTGTACCGGGACATCGCATCCGCCTGAAGGCAGTTGTGACGGCGAATCGCGATGGGCGATTGATTTCTATCGCGGACAATAATCACGGATTATTTATCCGCACCCGCAACGCGCGCGACCTGAAGGTCGGAGATCTGATTGACGTAGCCGGATTTCCCTCGATGGGCGAATACTCGCCGGTTCTCGAAGACGTGGTCTACAAGAAAATTGGCACCAGCCCGCTACCGGCGCCGGTTGATGTAAACGCCAACGACATGTTCAAGGGCGTTGCGGATGCTGAAGTTGTTCGCATCAAAGGACGGCTATTAAAGAAGACGCGCACGATTCAAGAACTCTCGTTGCTGATCAGCGCGGATGATCATACCTTCACTGCAGTGCTTCCTGGTGACGTGGGGCAGGATTTGTCTGACCTGCGCGAAGGCAGCACGCTCGAACTTATTGGCACTTGCTATGTGGAGGTGTTTTCCGATAAAACGCCGCGCGGGATTGTCATTCTTCTGCGCTCACCCGAAGACGTAAAAGTCACGCAATTGCCCTCCTGGTGGACAACGGCGCATACGATTGCGCTACTAGGAATTCTGCTTGCAGCTGTACTAGTGGCATTCGGGTGGAACACTTTGTTACGCCGCCGCATGCTCGCGCAGATGAAAGCACTAAAAAAGGCGCGGGAAGAAGCGACGGCCATTAATGACCTGGCTCGAGCGATGCAGGAAGTGGCAACACTACGGAAGTTTACTGCGCGGGTTTCAGCTGCGGGAAGCGAACAAATTGCACAGTTAGGCATTGGTTTTAACCGCATGCTTTCTGAGTTGGAAGAAGGCGAGCTTGCGAAGAAGGAAGTTGAAGCGAAATTGCAGCAGCAAGCGGTGACGGACGAGTTAACCGGCTTGCCGAATCGGCGATTATTTTCTGATCGTCTTGCGCAGAGTCTTGCCACGGCGCAACGTGAGCAGCGGGTCCTCGCTCTTCTTTATATTGACCTCGATGGTTTCAAACTGGTGAATGACAGCCTCGGCCACACCATGGGCGATCTTTTGCTGGTGCAAGTTGCCCAGCGTTTACGGGCACGCATTCGCCAGGCGGACACGCTGGCGCGCATTGGAGGCGACGAATTTACGGTTGTACTCACCACGCTTCGCAGTCGCGAAGAAGCGGAGTTGGTTGCGGGAGCACTATTGGAATCTGTTTCGCAACAGTTCGTGATTGAAGGCCATGAGATTGTGATTGGGGCCAGCATTGGCGTCAGCGTTTTCCCGCTCGATGCGGCTGATCCGGTGAGCTTGCTACAACAGTCTGACAGCGCCATGTATGCCGCGAAGCATAATGGAAAAAACCAAGTAAAGAGTTTCACGCCGGAGCTCGGATCATTCGCGCGTGAGCGGATGAGCGTGGAGAACCAACTGCGCGGCGCCATCGTTCGCGGGGAAATTCATGTGCACTATCAACCTGAATTTGATGTGTACACACAAAACCTTGTCCGGTTTGAGGCGCTGGCGCGGTGGATTCATCCCACGCTTGGCACCATCCCGCCGGCGAAATTTATTCCCGTCGCGGAGGAGAGCGGGCTGATCGTCACGCTGGGCGCGTACATCATGGAACAGGCTTGCGCAGAGGCCACGAAGTGGCAGAAGAATGCGCCCTATCCGATTCAGGTGGCGGTAAATGTTTCCAGCCTGCAATTCGCGCGGCCGGCGTTTGTGGAAGAAGTTTCAGAAATTCTCGACCGCACAGGACTGGCGCCGGAGTTATTGCAGATCGAATTGACTGAATCTATCATGCTGAGCGGACCGGAACGCGCGGCAGAGACCATGAAACGATTGCGTACTCTCGGCGTAAGCCTGGCCATTGACGACTTCGGAACAGGGTATTCCTGCTTCAGCTATTTGCCGCGGCTGCCATTCAATACTCTGAAAATCGATCGTTCCTTCGTGCACGAATTAGAAACACGTTTCGGTGTAAAAGCCATTGTGCGTTCGCTGGTCACGCTGGCGCACAGCCTGGAGATGCAGGTGATTGTCGAGGGCATTGAGACGGTCCAGCAATTTGAGCTGATTAAGAAATTAGGCGGAAACGAAGTACAAGGTTATTTGTTTGGGCGGCCTACATCGAATCCTTCGGCGCTTATTCATCGCGAGGAAGACCTGATGAAGTTCAACACGAAGACACTAGAAGCGGGACAAAAGGCGAATACGAACGCAACCAACTGATACGTTTACGAAGGCCGCACTTCACGGAGATCAATCTCGTATTCCAGATGCCGCAAGGTCTCATCGTCGATGCGGCCTTGGTTGCGCAACCTCACCGCAGTCTGCCGCTCGATTCGCAGCAGTTCCCGCGAAAGTTTAGAAAATCTTTCATGATGCCCCGGAGCATGGCCATCTTCGTTGTCACTTTTGCCGCTTAACTCGCTCATGCGCTCGCGATAGTGCCCGGCTATATCTTCATAGATCGCCGTGAATTGCTCTTCGTCGCTCTCGCGCGATTTTTCCAAATGATCGAGCGCAGCCTGGATGATTTCACGGCGCGCATCCTCTTCTTCGGTGTTCGAGCCAGCCACGTCGGCCACTCCGAGGAAGCGCACCAGCGCGGGAAGCGTGAGACCTTGCAGCACGAGCGTGACGAAGATCACGCTGAATGCAAGAAAAACAATCAGACTGCGTTGCGGGAAAGGCGTACCGTTCAGCAAAGTTTGCGGAAGTGCGATGGCCGCCGCGAGCGCTACCACGCCGCGCATGCCCGTCCATCCCACGACAAGGATTCCTTTTGGAGGCGGCATCGTTTCGCTCTGATGAAGAAACCGAGTGCGGATAATATGCGCGATCCATGCGCCGGGATACATCCAGATGAGACGCAATGCGATCACAAGCAGGCTGAAGAATGCCGCGTACAGAAACAAGCTGTGTAAGGTGTAGTCGTGGATGCCTTCGCGTACATAAGGAAGTTGCAGGCCGATCATCACAAAGACCAGACCGTTCAAAATGAAGGTCAATGCGTCCCACACGGCCCAGGCTTGTATGCGAACGCCGGGAGAAAAGAACTCCGAGCTTCTGCGTGACAGATATAAGCCGCACGCAACTACGGCAAGCACGCCGGAGGAATGAATTTCATCCGCGGCGAAATATGCGATGTAGGGAACCAGAATGCTGATAGCGATTTCGATGGGGCCATGGTCGATGCGGCGCTCCACCGCATAGGTGATCCAGCCGACAAGCAGACCGATGGCGAGTCCGGCCAGGGTCAAATAAACCAATCGCAGAATTCCGCTGGAAATGGTCGGCGTTTGATTGTGTAGGACCATGGCCAAGCCGAATTCCAGGGCGAGAAGGCCGCTGGCGTCGTTGACCAGACTCTCGCCTTCGAGGATGTCCACAATCCGTTTCGGTAAGCCAATGCGCTTGGCGATCGAGGTTGCGGCCAGCGCGTCAGTAGGAGCGACAACTGCACCGAGAATGAATCCCAAGCGCCAGTTGAATCCGGTAAAGAGTAGTTGCGCGGTCCATGCGATGCCGAAAACTGTGAAGGCCACGAGGCCGAAGGCGAGCAAAAGAATGCTGACGAGGTGGTAGGAAAAATCCCGCCATGACGTCAGCCACGCCGCTGAGTAAAGCAAAGGCGGAAGGATGACGAAAAAGATGATGTCAGGATTGAGCGTGATTCGCGGAATAGCCGGGATGAATCCGAGCAGGGCACCGCCAATTACCATGACAATGGGGTAGGGAATCTGGAGTCTTTTGGCGAGCGCGCCAAAGGCCACTACAAAGAGCAGCAGCAACAGAAACACCAGTTGCACGAGTTGGACGTTGCCACCCATGAAAGGAGAAGCTCCACGAGAACATAATTTGGAAATCTAGAAAGAGTATATGGGGAAGCAGGCTGCGCAAAAAAGAGCGGACTAACTTTGCAGGTATTTTCTTAGGCAATATTGGCAGGGAATATCGCCGGCTTTGATGGCTTCGCGGGCCGTCAGGGCGATGGTGCTGCGATTGCGAATAATCGAGCAACCTTGCACATGGAAAATTTTGTCGTTGGGCAGCATGAGCACTTCTAATTCCAGTTGAATCTTTTTGTATTTTTCAAGCGCGGCGTTCTCGCGATACTGCTTCGTGCCTTCAAAAGCTCCAACCACGGCAACCGAAGCGGCAAAAGCCAGGCCCCACTTTAAGAATCCACGGCGAGCAGGGACGACCATGTCTTCTTCCAGCTTGCGGTGCAATCGCTGACCATAGCCCAGAGGGACTTCCGACATGCGTTCATCGCCATAAAGCTGGACGATGTTTTTCAATCCATCAAGAACAGACGCGCACTTTGCGCAAGTTTGTACATGCTCGTCGATGGACAGGCGCAGTTCGTCAGACACTGCTCCATCAATGTAGTTGGAACTTTCGCGCCATACGATTTCGCAATTCACTCCCATGGCTTGTTCCCCTTGGCAAATGACAATCTCGAACTCCATCCTCCGCCGAATCCCGGACTCAACAGATCGCGCAGCATCAGGCGCGCCCGCAGCAGGCGCGTTTTTACCGAAGCTGTAGAAATATCCAGGATTTTGGCTGTTTCATCAATGCTTAAATGCTGCATGTCGCGTAACACAAATACTTCTCGATATTTCTCGCCCAGCATGGCCAGCGCTTTCATAAGCGCGTCGCGGATTTCGCTGCGTTCCAGCGTTTCTGAAGGAATCTCGCGCCAGTCGGCGAAGTCGCGGGGAATGTAATCACCGTCTTCGTTCTGTTGATCGGCAATCGATTCCATCACGTGGGCCTGCTGCTTTCTTCTTCGCATCCGGGCTTCGTTGATAGTAATTTGCAGCAACCATGTGCTGAATTTCGCCTCGGCCCGGAATTGCTTAATGTGTTTGAAAGCTTTCAGTGCGGCTTCCTGCGCCGCATCTTCGGCTTCGCTTTCATTGCGCAGGATCGCATAAGCCGCCGAATATACGCGGCGCTCGTAAGGCTGGATCAATTGATAAAAGAGGTCGCGCTCGCCATCCTGAATGCGGCGGATGAGCGCATCTTCGCTGAATTGTCCTGCCAAGTCATCCTGCAAAGCCGCCTTCATTCTCCTCACCTAAACGGTTGTTGTCCTCGAGAATAGCGAGTGTCGATGTGCTTCATCCGTCTTCACGACTATACTCTTGCGCGAACGAAGAGATTTCGGGCGATTAACAATAGGATTTGCATGATGGCGAAAAGTTTCACTTTTCAAACGTTCGTTTAGAAAAGATTTCCTCTACTCGCTGACGACGATAGGCAACATCGTGTGCAAGTCTTTTTTTACGAATGCCCAATGCACCAGGGCTCCCAGGAATCCGAAGGGAAGGGCGTAGGTGACTTTGTCTTTAATACGTGTGCCTTCCCGCTCCGCCGCGAATGTGTGTTCGTGCTTCCATAAGGCATAAGGGCCTTTGAGTTGGATATCCACGAAACTATGGGGAGGGTTCCATTCTGTAATTTGCGTGGTCCAGCGAATGGGAATTCCACGGACATTGAGTGCATATTGAATGAGCGCGCCAGCCTGCATTTTGTCGGGCAATTGCAGGAAGCGGAAGTTCAGCCAGGGAGGCGTGAGCTGCTGCAAGTTCTCAGCGCGTGAGAAGAAGTCAAAGACCTCTTCCAGAGGACGGTCGATCCATTCGTCGGAACTAACCCTATAGGTCGATGGCATAGAAAATCGTTCTTTTAGATGCTTTCGGATGCATTTGGATAACCAGAAATATAAATCCTCAGGTCAGTTTTCAAGAGACGAAATCGTCGTGGAACGCGTAGTATGGAACGCGTTTGCCTTTGATCCCCAGATGGAAAAGGAATGAAATGCGTTTAGGCCGAAACTTCGCGAGTTTGTGTCTCGCACTGGTTCTTCTTTGTTTTTCTCCTGCATTTGCCCAGTTTAACCAACCCAAGTCCACCGGGCCGTGGATGAATACAAGTTTATCTCCGGATGAGCGTGCTGATCTGGTGTTGAAAGAAATGACGCTGGATGAAAAAGTCACGCTGTTGCACGGAACTGGCATGTTTGGACTCGGTCCGGTCAGCGCTATGCACGCTGGATCGAACGGCGGCGCAGGATTCGTTGTAGGAATTCCGCGGCTTGGGATTCCTGGCATTCAAATGTCCGACGCGGCCTATGGCGTACGAAGCAGCGGCGAAAATGGGCGCTACTCCACCGCGCTTCCGAACAATTTGGCCAGCGCGGCCAGCTGGGATTTGAAAGCGGCTTATGAATACGGCGCGCTCATTGGGCGCGAACTCCGCGCACAGGGTTACAACATGTCGCTCGGTGGCGGCGTGGATTTGACCCGCGAACCCCGTAACGGCCGCAACTTCGAATATCTCGGAGAAGATCCGATTCTGGCGGGGAAATTAGTCGGCCAGGTAATGACAGGGTTGCAGGCGCAGCACGTGATTGGCGACATCAAGCACTATGCGATGAATGACCAGGAGAGCGGCCGCAACTCGGTGAACGTCAATATCGACAAACGCTCAATGCGCGAGACCGACCTGCTGGCATTTGAAATCGGCATTCATGATGCGAACCCCGCCGGCGTAATGTGTTCCTACAACCGCGTGAACGGCGACTACGCCTGCGAAAATAAATATCTGCTTACGGATGTACTTAAAAACGAATGGAAGTTCCCGGGCTTTGTGCTTTCCGATTGGGGAGGCACGCACAGCACCGTCAAGGCTTCAGCTGCAGGGCTCGATCACGAAGAGCCTGCGGAAATTTTCTACGGCGAAGCGATGAAGAAGGCTGTCCAGTCCGGTCAGGTTTCCACGGCGGAACTCAATGATCACGTGCATCGTATACTGCGCGCCATGTTTGCGACCGGCGTGATTGATGATCCTCCGCAAAAGAGCGTAGTGGATGTCGTCGGTGGATTTGAAGTCGCGCAGAAGATTGCCGAGCAGAGCATGGTTCTCCTGAAGAACGACAAGAACGTATTGCCACTGGATGCCTCAAAGATGCAGACCATCGCGGTCATTGGCGCACACGCCGATGTGGGTATGCTCTCCGGCGGCGGTTCAGCGCAGGTGGATCCTCCGGGAGGAAACGCGATTATGCCTCCGGGGAAGGGCGCGACACATTGGCAGGAGCACATCTGGTTTCCGACTTCGCCGCTGAAGAACATTCAGGCGAAAGCGCCGCATGCAAAAGTAGTTTTCGATGCGGGAACGGACCTCGACTCTGCCGCGTCGGTGGCCAAGAATGCAGACGTGGCCATCGTGTTTGCTTCGCAATGGGTCAGTGAAGGAATGGACCTGCCTGATCTTTCACTGCCTGATCATCAGGATGATCTGATCGCCAAGGTTGCTGCTGCCAATCCGCACACGGTTGTTGTGTTGGAGACGGGCGACCCTGTCACTATGCCCTGGGTCAACGACGTGAATGGAATTCTGGAAGCCTGGTATCCGGGAAGCCGTGGCGCGGAAGCACTGGCGAATGTGCTGTTCGGCGATGTGAATCCCAGCGGAAAGTTGCCAATTACATTCCCCAAGAGCGAAGCCGATCTTCCGCATTTGAAGATCGTTACTCCGCCACCCGCGTCGAATCCGCCTTACAGACCCGATGGATGGAAGGCAGTTGCCGCTGGATTGCCAGCCTTTCAAACAAATTACGATGAAGGCTTGAAGGTTGGCTATAAGTGGTATGACGCCGAGCACAAACAGGTGCTATTCCCGTTTGGATTCGGACTTTCGTACACCACATATTCCTATTCCAACTTCAAAGTCGAGTCGGGCAATGCGGCTCATGTCAGCTTTACCGTTACAAATAAAGGTGACCGCGCTGGCGCGGAGATCGCGCAGGTGTACGCATCTTTACCGGCAAGCACGAACGAACCGCCAAAGCGCCTGGTGGGATGGAGCAAAGTGTGGCTGAATCCGGGAGAAAGCAAAGACGTCACTGTAGCCGTTGAGCCGAAGTTCCTCTCGATCTTCAACGCCGATCAGAACGCCTGGCAGCTAGTACCGGGGCAATATACGTTCATGGCCGGGCCATCGTCGCAAAGCCTGCCATTAACGGGGGCATTGGATTTGAAATAGCTTTCGTATGCAGTTCTTAAAATGAGGGCGGCCAAGTCGGCCGCCCAATTTTTTACACTCGCCAATAATCTGGCCGCCAGGTCACCACAGCTTTCTTGATGTCCGCATTCGAAAGATTTTCCGCCAAGGCTTTTTGCGCTAAAACGGAGACTTCCTGATCGCAGGCAAAACGCAGAGCGATGATCTGTGATTCGTTAAGATCAGAGATTTTTGCCGTGAGCGATTCAGGCAACAGGGAAGTGAGGCGCAACCTTTCTTCCAGGCGAATGATGCGGTCTTGCACCTTCAACGCATATTGCCGGACGCGGAAGATGGCGACGACGGCTGCTGTCATGAAGACAACAGCCCATGCGGAAAGAAAGCCAGGATGACGAACGAGCATAACTACGCTGATAATCCATGAAATAAAGAAAACTGGACCGATAAAAAGATGAAATGGCGGATCGACTTTGGCGTGGTTGTGAAGGGTTTGCGGTTTTCGTTCCATGAATTCTCCTAGGTAGTTAACTATGTGCCGTGGCTATACGCATTAGAGACTTTAGCTTAAAAATCGATTCGTAATACATCGCGCAACCGTGTCTTAATCATCGGCCCACCAAGCTGTAATCTGTTTCCCCGTTCCCGCCGGTTATGCGCTACAATTCTCGCCGCCGTTGAGACGCCGCCTTTTTAATTTTCAGATTCGCGCTCGAGCCGGGCACGCTCGTCATCTTCCAGCCCATCCCCCGCGAACCTCCGGTGCCCCAGCGTTTCCATAAGGAGAACATATGGCAACTGCACTGAAATTCCCTCGATCTGAAGATGCAACGCCCAGCTTTGTTAACAGAACGCACAAAATGCTGATTAATGGACAATGGGTAGAAGCGGCCTCAGGCAAGACTTTCCCCACTTACAACCCGGCAACCGGCGAAGTGTTGGCCATGGTTGCGGAAGGCGACCGGGAAGACATTGACCGCGCTGTGAAAGCTGCCCGCGCGGCTTTTGAAACCGGACCTTGGTCCAGGATAACGGCCTCTGAACGCGGACGCCTGATTTGGAAACTTGCCGATTTACTGGAGCAAAACCTGGAAGAATTTGCGGAGCTTGAGTCTCTGGATAATGGCAAGCCTTTTACCGTAGCGCGCGCCGCTGATGTTCCCCTGGCGGTAGATTTGTTTCGATACATGGCAGGGTGGTCCACGAAGATTGAAGGCAACACCATTCCTCTCTCCGTACCGTACACGCCCGGAGCAAAATATCTGGCTTATACGTTGCGCGAACCGGTAGGAGTTGTCGGTCAAATCATCCCATGGAATTTCCCCTTGTTGATGGCGGCATGGAAATTGGGGCCGGCACTGGCGACGGGAAATACAATTGTGATGAAACCAGCAGAACAAACACCGCTCTCCATTTTGCGTTTGGGAGAATTGATGCAGGAAGCCGGAATTCCGGATGGCGTGGTGAACATTGTCCCGGGATACGGCGAAACCGCAGGAGCCGCACTCGCGGCACATCCGGATGTGGACAAAGTCGCATTCACCGGTTCAACGGAAGTGGGCAAACTTATTTTGCAGGCAGCGGCGGGAAACCTCAAGAAGGTTTCGTTGGAGCTGGGCGGCAAATCCCCGAATGTGATATTTGCTGATGTGGATCTCGATACTGCTATTTCTGGCGCGGCCAGCGCGATCTTCTTTAATCATGGGCAGTGCTGCTGCGCAGGTTCACGGCTCTATGTGGAAGAGAAGATTTTCGACAAGGTCGTGGAAGGTGTTTCCGAAAAAGCCCGCAAGATCAACGTTGGTCCGGGAATGGATCCCGCGACAGATATGGGCCCGCTGGTTTCCGCAGAACAGTTGAACCGGGTTTGCGGTTTTCTTGAGGCGGGCTTCTCCGAAGGAGCAAAGGCTACGGTTGGAGGAGAACGTCACGGGGATAAGGGTTATTTTGTGAAGCCCACCGTGCTGGTGAATACCAACGAAAACATGAAAGTGGTGCAGGAAGAAATTTTCGGACCAGTTGTGACGGCGATTCCATTCCGCGATCCGAACGAGTTGGTGGCGCAGGCGAACAACTCAACTTATGGATTGGCCGCGGGAATTTGGACGCGCGACATCCAGAAAGCGCATCGGCTCGCTTCGCAATTGCGCGCCGGTACAGTGTGGATCAACTGCTACAACATTTTCGATGCGGCCATGCCATTCGGTGGATATAAGCAATCTGGTTGGGGACGCGAGATGGGGCACGAAGTGCTGGAGCAGTACACGGAAGTAAAAGCGGTCTGCGCCGCGCTGTAAATTTTTGCAGGCATTTCATTTTTGCCTACCTTTGACTGCGGTGAAAGGTGGGCATTTTTGTGCTTACTTTTGCGATACACTGAACGCACTCGGGGGCCCCATGAAGCGCGTCCTGCCTGCTATTGTGTTGTTCTTTCTTGCTCCGCTCGTTGCGGAATACCTGCTCGGCGATATTCCACTTAACATGATTTTTGCGCTGGCATTTTTGGCGCCCATGTACGGCGGCGGTGCGCTGCTGATTCGTGAAGTGGTGCGCAGAACTGGACGCGGTTGGGTCACGATTCTAGTGCTTGCTTTGGCGTATGGGATTTTTGAAGAAGCCTTCATGACCGAAACGTTGTTTAATCCGAATTATTTGGGATTGAATCTTCATCTTTTGCAACCTGGATTCATTCCAGTATTGGGCATTGGCGCTTGGTGGACGGTTTTCGTGATTACTCTACATACTGTGTGGAGCATTTCGACTTCTATCGGTTTAACGGAAGCGATGTTTCCGGATCGCGCGACGCAACCATGGTTGAAGACGCTCGGACTGTCGATTATCAGCTTTATATTTGTTCTGATTGCCGTGTTCGCATGTTTCTGGGCGGTCAAAAGTGATAAGACCCACTTCGTTGCTTCGGTTCCGCAGTTTGTTACATCTGGGATCATTTGTCTACTCGTCGTCATAATAGCTTTCATGATTCCCAAGCCAAAAGAAAATCTTGTCCGTTCTGGTTCGGCACCAAGCGCGTGGATTGTTGGTGCAATCTCTCTGGCAGCGTGCTCTATATTTTTGATAGTTCCTCAAGAGTGGGGTTGGCGCGCAGTCGGGATTTATTTCCTGCTCTACATCATCGCGATTGCTTTATTTTCGGGGTGGTCGGAGCGCACGGGATGGGGAAGCCTGCATCGCCTTGCACTTGCCGGAGGCGCCGCGCTTGCATATGCATGGCATGCATTTTTCCAGAATCCTGTAACCGGGCCGCCGAACAAATGGTTCCGGATCGGCAACGCCATTCTCGCTCTCGTGGTGATTATTTATCTTGCAATCGCTGCGCGTCGAGATGTCGCATTTGAAAAAACACACGAAATTGCCGGAGTTTAAGTTGTTGCGAAAAATTTTGATATATCTTCCAGCGACCCTGAAGCGAGGACTCTCATGCTGATGCACAAGTCATTGATGTTGCACCTGCTGTGCAGTGTATTTGTTTGTGTTGTCGGATTTTGTATTTCTGCGAAATCGCAAAATGCCGATTCTGGTCCATTCGTTTTAGTAGCGAATCAAGGCGGCCGAACACTGAGCATCCTCAGCGTTTCTGCAGGCACACAAATTGCTGCTGTGTCCGAGGGCGATATCACTGGACATGAAGTGGCCGCATCCCCAGATGGAAAAACTGCATACGTTCCAATCTATGGGAACTCCGGGGTGGGTAAGCCAGGGACGAATGGCACACACATCGTGGTCATTGATATTGCTTCGCATAAAGTGACCGGCAACATCGATCTGGGTCATGGAGCGCGTCCGCATTGCATTATCTACAACAAGAAAGACAATCTGCTGTATGTCACAACGGAGCTCGACAAGG
>DASXCC010000116.1:0-17105 GCA_036491415.1 Terriglobales bacterium
CCGCTGGAAGATAGAGGGTATTTCGCATACGCCCAATTCTTTGGAGATGGCGCACGATCACACGGCATAGAAGCGCAGAAAAGTACACAAAGCCAGACGGAAAGCTGAGCTAATGCTTACGGCCACCAGGACTCTCGACCCTCGTTCGGCGCGATGCGCAATGGCTGGAGGATATTCAGCATGACTACACTTAAAGATGAATTCTTGGAAGGTCCCGTACAGTGCCCGAAGTGTAAGAAGACCGCCACTTCGGTTTTCAAAACGGGCAATAAGATTTTTTACAATCACGGAAACGCAACAACTACTTTCAAAGATGGCAATGTGAACTTGAGTTGGAAGGCATGTGAGGCTGACCGTCCTTGACTTACCTCTTTGACAGCCGGGGATATCACGTTGCGAACCTCGTTGGAACACAGCTCCATGCGCCAACCGGAACAAATATCGGTCACTACCTCGAACAACAGCAGATTTTTATTGATATGCGCGGCCATTACCTTGGGGAAATCGTCTTCAAGAATCGGCTGATGTACAACAAGTCCTCGCCGCATCGCTCGGTGAATTACGGCAATTACGGGAACTACGGCAATGCGGGGAATTATGGAAATCCCGGCAATTACGGAAACATCGGCACCGTAGCCCGTGCCATTTCCGTGCCGTTCGCGCTGCATTATATCGAAAACACTGTAAAACGCTGCCCTCTGCTGCGCTCTAAGTTGTTCTGCTTACGTTTTCAAGCGGATTCGAGTCCTACCTGAGGAGCCAATCTTTTCAATAGCTTAGGCATTACCACAATCCGTTTATGTTCGCTTAAAGCCAATTGGCTTACTTTATTGTTTGCCACTGACATTTCATCCGTCACAACGTCCCCATAAATATTCATTGTTGTATGTCGGAATGACACATGAGCTTCTGTTGTACAGCTATTTGTTGAATCTTTGGTCTGGATCGATAGCAATTCAAGGGGAGATATTAGTCTCGCGATAAACTAGCTTTCACGCATATTCTTTATATGCGGAGATGTAGCTTTCGATTTCTCGCGTGCGTAATGAAGCGGAAAAGCCTCCGACGGCTTTATTGAATCTGCCTATAATTCCGGCTTGCTTCAAATTGTTCTCTACTTTTTCGGCTTCTGCGCGATTGCAATCTACGATCGTAACGGGTACCAAGAGTGGTTTCTTCTTTTCATCAATAAGCAAGTCTAAGAAGTGTTGTTCAGTCCCGCGCCATCCGATCGTCAATATTTGCGAAATATCAGGAATGACTCTGATTAGCTCTTGAAGATGCGAAACCGGGCATTCAATCCTTGCCTGTCTTTTGCGCAACGGGAATTGCTATAGCTGGAAACAATTTCATTGCCATATTTTTATTAGGCCTGATTAACATCGAATTAGATGTGTTGATCACGATGCCCTCTTGAATATCTTGGCTTTCAATATTTTCTATCATGTCCCGTATTGCTCTGCGATTTGTCCACTCTTGACTGAAATCTAGCATCGTGTCGCCAACCCTATGCACCCAATCAACCGAGCCATGTAGTTTAAAGAGTTTCCACTGATCGTGTGCGACGTAGTCATTAAGTGTTTTGCAAATGATTCCAACGCGCGGTAAGGCGGCTTCAAGCATCTTGTCGTAGTTAAAGGTTACGAGGCAAATAGACTTTCCCACTTGGGAGGCCCAATGTTCCACATCCTCGAGTAGCGTTGCATAGTTTGTCGCTCCGCCGTGAACGTTAAGCCACTCGAGCTCGACTTTTCGAATGATCGTTTGTAAGTAGAATCTTATGGCGGCGAGTTGTTGCTTCGACCGATGTCCTCCCTGACGTTGGATGCGTCCCATTTCATCTTCAAGTGAGGTTAATGGGTTGCTTAACCGCGTGACTAGGGATTAGCATTCCTCGAATTCCAAAAGCGCGTCTCGGAAGATTTTGCGATTACTAAACAATTCGTTGGCTAGTGGCAAACGATAATCTTCTGAACGGCCGCTAGCTGGCGGGGCTTGATCCGCAAATGAATCAAAGGATGCTCCAGCTCCAAAAATTACTAGCAACATAGCGCGTCATTATAACGGCTAATCGGTAGGTTTTAATCTGGGGAAGGTTGTTGTTATTAGAGTGCCCCTGGATTTGGAGCTGATATCCAGAGTGCCGCCGAACTGCCGGGCCCTTTCACGCATTCCGCGCAGGCCTACGCCGGAGCGGGAGGCCTTCAGTTCCGTGAGTTGTTCGGCAGCGATCCCAGTGCCTTGATCCTGTACCTCGACGCGAACATTATCGGGCAAACTCAGGACGCGAACAGCGGCTGTCTTGCTTCCGGAATGACGATGGACATTGGTCAAACATTCCTGAACCACACGGAAAATGGCAAGTTCTTGTTCAGCTGGAAGCCGCCCAAGATCGGAAGAAATTTCCAGGTTGATCTTCATTCCTGCGCGTTGCGCGAGTCCGTCCACATACCAGGTCAACGCCGATGTCAGCCCTACTTCATCGAGGAGCGGCGGATGCAATAGATGGGAGATGGTGCGAATTTCGGAGCTGATTTCCGTGACCCATCCGACATTCTCCGTCACCGCGATGGCCGCCTCCGGGGTAAGTGGGGTCGATTGAATCAAGGCGAGATTCATATTCAGGCCTGAAAGTAATTGGCCCACGCTGTCGTGTAGTTCGCGGGCCAGTTTTCGCCGCTCGTCATCCCGGAGGCTCAGCAGTTTTGAAGTGAGTTCGCGAAGATCGTCCTCCACCCGCTTCCGTTCGAGGATCTCGGCCTTCAATTCCGCCGTGCGTTTTTCCACTTCCCCTTCAAGTTCGCGGCGTGCGAGCAATAAGTCGCTTTCGTAGCGCCGGCGATCGGTCGCATCAAAAAAGGCGCTGTGAATGAAGGCCGGAGTGCCTTGTGGTCCTTCTTGCTTCGTGCAGTTCCACAGAACCGGCAGCGGGTTTCGCTCTTTGCAAAGCAAATCTACGGCGACCTCCTTGACGCGTCCCTGCATTTGCAGCAACGGGGCGAGTTGGGTTTCATAGAAGATCCTCGCTGGTGTGGGCAACAGGTCCTGGAATCGTTTGCCGGAAACAATTTCTTCGCGAGAGTAACCGGTCCAATCCAGAAATGTCTGATTCACGCGAATGATCTTGCCGTCGGCGAGCATGGAAAGATAACCGCAGGGTGCGGTTTCGTACATCTCTTGCACGTTCTCGTAGAAAAGAGGTGTGTCCATGGTTAGGATCCGGTGGGGCGCAGCAAAACCTTGAGGCCATCCCGTATGGCGGAAATCGTTTCCGCGGGCGCACTCAGATGGGGACAGTGTCCGGTGGCCTGCATGAGAATGAGCGAACTATCCGCGAGTTGACTGTGAACATATTGGCCCACCGGCGGAGGTGCGATCGAGTCCTCAGAGCATTGCAGAATGATGGACGGTGTCTTCAGTTTCGGCAGGTCGGCGCGATTGTCGGAAAGGAAAGTCACGCGCGCGAAATGTTTAGCAATTTCCGGATCGGTGCGGCAGAAACTGTTGGCGAGTTCGTTCGCCAACTCGGGACGTTCGGGGTTACCCATGATGACGGGCGCCATGGTGGCCGACCAGCCCAGATAATTGCTGTCGAGAAAATCCAGCAGTCCGTCGATGTCCCCGCGATCAAACCCTCCGTGATAGTCCCCGTCATTGAGATAACAAGGCGATGGGCCGATGAGTACCAGCTTGGTGAAAAGATCCGGCTGGCGAATGGCGGCGAGAACGCCGATCATGGCGCTCACCGAATGTCCCACGAACACAACGTTTTGTAGTTGCAGCTCGGCGCAAATTTCCAGGACATCCGTAGCGTAACCATCGAGGGTTGCATAACGGTCGCGGTCAAAGGCTTTGAGGTCGGAGTCGCCCGCCCCGACATGGTCAAAGAGCACCACTTTATGATCGCGCTGAAAGGCCGGCGTGACTTCCCGCCACGTGTTCTGCTCGCATCCATAGCCATGGGCAAAGATCATGGGCTGCATGCCCTCTCCCAGAACCTTCACGTTATTTCGTTTCAACACAGCCATGAGGAAAAGCAACTGATAAAGCTTATTTTAGCGAACATTGTGCATCCGCGGAATGGGGCAACCAAAGACTGCGAAAGAAGGCCGTTGTACGTTCAATTGCAGAGTTGTTTAGTACAATCTGTTCGGCTTCAAGTCTTCCAATATAGGAGTTCGTATGGAGAGCATCATAGGTTTAGGGCCGTTACTCATACCCATTGTTGCAATCATCGTTGGCGGTGCAGTCGCAATCGTCGTGCTGATTCTTCGCCACAACGAACGCATCGCCAAAATCGAACGTGGCATTGACCCGGATACAACACGCAGGTAACGGGGGTTGCGCGCGATTCCCAGCGAGTTGCAATCTGCTACAAGACCGCGACCGTAACCTATGCGATGGAATATGCCGATCAAGCGCGATTTCGTATGGGATCCTCTTCTCCATCGGCAAGGCAACAGATGAAGTGGACGCGTCGAGTTGCTCCTGTCGGGCAATAGACAAATTCCAGATTAATCCAGGTGGCTAGCGGGTGGTTTCAACTCGCTGCGGCGGTCGGCCGTCTGTTCTGACATCGTCCGATTTCCCATTCTGTCCTCCACGCGGTTGCAGATCTTCTCGAAGATCCTTCATATGTTTCACAATGTTTCCCAATCGCCGGGCAATGAAAGTCAGGGTCTTCGGATCATCTTCTATTTTTTCGAGGTCTTTGATGGAACGGCCCAGTAAATCAAATAGCGAGATTTCGTTTTTTGGTGTTTGCATCATTTTGTGTGCCTCCTCATGCACGGTTAAATATGTACGGTTAAATTCCTGTTGTCTGGTAACGCAGAACTGAGAGAGCAAGCCGGTATTCGTAGCTTGCCGTCACGCTGCCAATTTCCGCCTGTGTCTGTTGAAGTTGTGCCTGACTCAGTTCAACAATTGAGCTGAGGCCGAGTTTGTAACGGGTTTGCGCCAGGCTAAGGGCCTGGTTCGCCTGGTCCAGGAGTTGCTGATTGACGCTTACGCGCTCATAAGCGGTGGTTGCCTCCAGCCAGCCGGTCCGTACATCGCGAGAAATCCGGTTGCGCATGTCCAGTACTCGTTGGTTGGCAGCCTGCGCCCGCAAATCAGCTTCATGCGTTTTTGCAGAAAAAAGAAACCCATTGAAAATTGGGATTTGAACATTCACGCCTATAGCGCCATACCAACTTGCTAAATGGTCGTTGCGCACGGGCGCCTCACCGATAGCTCCCAGGGCGCTAATCGTGGGAAGTTCGGAGTCACGTTGCGCGGCATGCAGTTTTTGCGCGGAGCGAGACTCAAACTCCAGCGCCTGGATTTCCGGCCGGTCGTCCAAGGCCTCGGCAATCAGTTGATCCACGCCTTCCGGGGGCGCAGTGGATGGCGTTGTGTCTTCTATCAGTTCGACATTTTGCAGGCTGCTGAAGCCCAATACGTCTGACAGATTTGCCATTGCGGCCTGGTTATTGTTTTTCGCATCCAGCTGTAAAAGCTTTGCCTGCGCAAGGTTCACATTGGCGAAACTGAGATCGATATCAGATTTCAATTTACTTTTCGTGAGTGCCCCGACCTGATCACTCAACAACTGGCGGGAGTCAACAGTTTGCTGCGCAACCTTGAGAACGGCTGAGGATTGAAGTGCACTGTAAAACGCCTGATCCACAGCCAGCAGGATTTGTTCTTTGGTCGCGACCGAGTTGCGATCCTCGGCTTGCGCATGCAGCCGGGCGCTGGCGGCCAAATTTGTGGTGTGGCCAAAATCAGTAATGAGTTGGCTGACGGTTGCTCCTACCGCAGCGCGATCATAAATAATTGGATTGTTCAGACCGCCAGCGGTGATACGGCTATTTATCTGCGACTCGACTCCTGTGATGTCCGCGGCCGTTGAAGGCCACAGACTTGACCGCGCTTCCCTGGCCACCTGGTGGGAAGCAAGAGCGTTAAGCATGGCCACGGAGATAGCAGGATTATTTTTGAGCGCGATCGCCTCGGCGCTTTTTACCGTAATTCGGAGGAGGACCGTCGTTCCTGGATGCGCGGGAGTTGTGTTTTGTGACTGAACGGCTGGCGCCGCCGATTTCTGAGCGTCATCGCCGGAGCCAAGATATCCAACCGGCGCGTCAGAAGGATTTCCCATATAAATTGGCGATTGCGCAAAGCATGGCACCCATGCAAAAACAGCGATCAAGAGAAGCAGCCCGAGAAATTTCATGCCGGTTCCTCCGTGGCCACGACTTTATTTATGTCATCTTTGGCATGCGCCCATAGATAAGCAGCCGGCACCAGGTAGACCGTTACCACCACTGAAACCGCGAGACCTCCAATAATGGCGCGAGCCAGTGGAGCATACGCCTCCGCACCTGTGCCCAGTTTGAGTGCCATTGGAATGAGTCCAATAATGGTTGCAAGCGAGGTCATCAGAACCGGGCGCAAGCGGATGCGGCTGGCGACTGCAACGGCTTCTTTTAATGGCTTACCCTGCCGCCACAAACTTCGAGCAAACTCGACGATGAGGATGCTGTTCGATACGACGATTCCGACCATCATCACCAACCCCATCAGCGACATGATGTTCAACGTTGTACCGGTAAGAAGGAGGATGTATAAAACTCCGGCGAGACCCGGAGGGATGGCGAAGAGAATAATGAATGGATCGAGGAACGATGCGAATTGCGCGATCAGAATCAGATAAACCAGCGCCACCGAGAGCAAGAGACCGATGCCGAAACTTTTGAAAGACGAGTGCATGCCCTCCACGGAACCGCGCAGGGTCACGCGTATTCCCTCGGGAAGTTTTACTCCCGCAATAATTTTGTCGATCGAACTGCTAAGTTTGCCGAGGTCCTCTCCTTTGGGAGATACGTATACATCAATCACTCGCCTTAACTGGTAGTGGTCCACTTCCGTGGGAGATTCGATCTGGGAGATGTTCGCAACAGAATCGAGCTGCGTTGTGCGCTCGCCACCAGAAGCCCGGATAGGAATTTCCTTCAAATCATTCAGCGAGCGAACTTCATTTTCCGGATATTGCACGGTCAGCAGATAATCGTTGCCGCTCTTGGGATCGACCCAGTAACTGGGGGCGATCATCTGGTTTGAGGTGAGTGCGGTGACGACATTGTCTACGACTTCCTTCTGGCTTAGGCCCACCTGGCTGGCGCGTTCGCGGTCAATGTTGAGCCGCAATGCCGGATAGTTGATGTCCTGCGGAACCAAAACATCGCTAACGTTCGAGAGTTGCCGAACCTGATTGGCGATGCCTGCGGCCGCCTCATAAGTTTTTTTCAGATCACTGCCACTCACCTGCACGTCAATCGGCGCGGGAAGTCCCAGATTCAAGACTGAATCCACTAAGCCGCCGGATTGAAAATAAGTGCTCAGTTGCGGCAAATCTTCGCGCAGCGCCTGGCGCACGCGATTCATATATTCGTAGCTTCCCACCTTGTGGTCTTCTTTCAGGCTCACCTGAATAAAAGCTGTGTGCTGCGCGGAATTGGGAGTGTAGATGGCGGAAAATCCCGGGCTGACTCCGATGTTGCTGACAATCATTCCCAACTCATTCGGAGGGACAATCTGGCGGATTTCGTCTTCCACGCGAGCTACATCTTGTTCCGTAAGTTCAAGGCGCGTTCCCGAGGGCGCTTTCAGATTGATAACGAATTGCCCAGGATCGGTGCGGGGGAAATAGGCAACTCCAAGAAGTGGATACAGAGCGAAACTTACAAGGGCGATGCCGACAAGTCCGAGCGTCGTGGCTGCCGGCTTGAGCAAAGATCGTCCAACGGTGTGGTCATAATAAACAAGCAGCTTTTCGAAATAACGGTTAAAAAACGAGAACACCCGGGCAAAATGGGATTGCTGGATTTCATGTTCATGGACCAAATGCGGTGATTTGATGAGCTTGGCGCAGAATAAGGGAACGACTGTCATGGCCACGAAGAAGGAAGCCAGCATTGAGAGCACTACCGCGGCTGCGAGCGCGATAAACAAAAAGCGACTAACGCCGTAAAGAAATACGACCGGGAAAAAGACCACAATTGTTGTCAGAGTGGCCGCAAGAACTGGCAACGCAACTTCCTGGCCACCCTTTTCCGCCGCCACTTCCGGCGGTTCCCCCATCTCCATGTGGCGGAAGATGTTTTCTAAAACCACAACCGAGTTATCAATCAGCCGCGAGAAAGCAAGCGCCAGTCCACCGAGCACCATCGTGTTCACCGTGCCGCCGGTTGCGCTGATCGCGAGGAAAGCCGCCAGAGCTGATAAAGGAATCGACAGAAATACGGCGGCGGTGGCGCGCATACTGCCTAGAAAAAGCAGAATCATCAGGCCTGTAAGGACCAATCCAATCGCACCTTCATGCAGAAGGTTGTCAATCGCCTTCTTGACGAAAACAGATTGATCAAAAACCACTTTAGCGACAAGCTGTTTGGGAACATCCACCAGGTTCGCAACTGCGTCTTTTATTCCATTCACCACCGAAATCGTGTTTGTGTCTCCACCTTGTTTCAGGATCGGCAAATAAACGGAGGGCTGCCCATCTACCCGCACAACATTGGTTTGGATTTCATGCGCGTCGAGAGCTTTGCCTACATCTTCGACCAGCACAGAAGCATTCCCCACGGTTTTTAGGGGGAGCCGGTCAATTTCCTGTGTTGTGGGCAGTTGGCTGTTTGTGTAGAGGTTGTAATCAATCGGACCAATCCTCACATCGCCCGCAGGCAAAATCAGATTGCTGTCATTCACCGTGCGGACAACATCCATGACGCTTAGCTCATGGGCTTCCAGCTTGAGCGGATCGACATACACCATGATCTGGCGGTAGCGTCCGCCAAATGGCTGGGGCACGGATGCGCCGGGCACATTCGCCACCTGGTTGCGAACATCATACTGTCCGAGATCGCGAAGTTTTGTTTCGCTCAGTCCCTGGCCTTTCAACGTAATGAGACAGACAGGCAAACTGGACGCGTCGAATTTCAGAACCACGGGCGGCAATGTACCCGGAGGAAGTTTCCGCAGATCCGCCATCGCCAGATTTGAAATTTCACTCAGATCCGCATCCGCATTTGTGTCCGGCTGAAAATAAACCTTAATGAGACTTACGCCCGGTAGCGATCGCGATTCGATGTGGTTAATATTGCTTCCAAGAGTGAAGAAGCGCTCAAAGCGGCCGGTGATGTCAGTTTCAATTTGTTCCGGCGGCATTCCCGAGTAAAACGTTGCCACTACAACAACTGGAATGTTGATCGGAGGAAACAAATCCACGGGCATGCGCGCCAGCACGGTAGTGCCAACAATCGCGATGACCAGGCAACATACAATAATGAAATAAGGATTTTTGATGGCAAAGCCGGACATTAAGAACCTGCCTCCGTCTTCATGTCCTCGGTCTCGACAACTTTGGGCTGCACTCTTTCTCCTGTTCTGAACTGGCTTCGGTCGCCAATCATCACTCGATCTCCTTGCGATAAACCGGAGAGAACCTCGATCCGGTCGTTACCTTCTGCGCCCAACTTGATCTCGCGCTCCTGGATGCGACCGCTGCCATCCACGATCATCACGCTCGCGCCATTTCCTTCCCGTTGCACCGCCTGAATTGGAATGGTGAGTACGTTGTTCTGCTGGTCCAGGACAAGATTGGTTTCCGCATACATGCCATCCACCAGAGTTCCGTCCCGGTTCTCAACATCAATTTCCGTGTCCATGGTTCTCGTCTGTTGATCAAGAGCGTCGGCGAACCGCGCAATCTTCCCGACGAATGTACGATTAAGAGCTGCCACACGGACCTGCACAGCGGAGCCCAGGCGAATTTGCGGGACTGCTGATTCTGGTACGGGTACAACGAGTCGTAGCTTCGACCATTCCGCCAATTGCACTAGTGGCATGGCTTGGGTATTCGAAGAAGTTCCCGCCTGAATGAGCGCGCCTGTGTCAGCGTACCGCTTGGTGATTACCCCGGAAAAAGGGGCGGTGATTTGGGTATAAGCTTCCATGGCGGCAAGTTGTTTGCGGCTTGCCTGGGAAACCGCGAGTTCGTTCTGCGATTCGGAAAGCGCCGCTTTAGCGCTTTCCACCTGGGCTTGCGACTCCTGATCTTTTGCCAGAGCGTCATCCAGTTCCTGCTCCGCAATCAACCCCTGACGCGCGTCGGACGCCTGCTTCAATCGCGTGTAAGCAAAATGATTTGCCCCGGACAACGATTCCGCGCGCTGCACTTCACTTTGTGCGCGGCGAATGGAATCTTCACTTCGTTTTATAGTGGCTTCCGCGCCCAGCACTTGCGCGGTAAGCTCCGGCACTTCCAGCGTGGCCATCACCTGTCCCTCTTTGACCTTGTCTCCGACATCCACGGAAATTTCGCGGATATAGCCGGCCACCTTGGCATGAACATCTACTTGCTGGTAAGGGCGAAAGGTCCCGGACAATTTCAGCGAGTCCACAATCGGGGCGCGGCGGACCAAAGCAATGGCAACCGGCCGGAGCGAAGAAGCTTCATTGGGCTCAGCTTTCGCGCTCCTGCTGGAGAGCCGTATGAAAACCACTAAAAGTACGAGTACAACAACGGCAGCGGCCAAAAATTTATATATGCGTTTCATAGATTGTGTCCGTGTTGAAAACACCTCTCCGTTTCCGCAGCTTCACGAAAATGGAGAGGTTTCCTGCGACTAACTACCACTGCTGCACGCAGCTTGACCGAGCTTTCTCCGCACAATGGCCATCTTCATTTCGTGCTCGCCGGGCACGTTGAAATACATCACGTGATGGGTGAGCCGGACATTGACCGAATGGTTCGGAACAAATGCGGAAGGAAAGTATTCGAACGGAGTTTCGTAACGGCCGACATACGTGTTGCATCCGACACGAATGGACATGTTGTAGGCGTAAAACGAAGATTGCAACGGCGCGTCAGTTGGGTTCGTGCCGCCCTGTACTTCAGGAGATTGAACGTTTTCCTTTTGCACCGACAAAATGGTCCCTTGTACAAATGCATTGGATTGCGGCGATTTGGCCTTTGCGCAAAACGAACTTGCGGCGATCAAGCACACAAAAATCGCGATACATAAATGTTTCTGCATAAATTCTCCCGAGCAATCGCCCCGGGAATACACTGCTGCCCAAAAGCGATCACGGATCAAAAAACATTTAGGGATGTGTCTTCAGACGAATGCGGGCAAACGGAGTTCAGCCCAAATCAATGTCGGAGTACACAAAGAATTAAGGAGAATTAGCAGGAAGGTGGAGGGCGATTATAAAGACTTTTATCGAACAGCAGGGCTGGCAACGGAGGGCCGGCCGGAGCGATTCGAGGATAAAAACTTACAGCTTCAAAAATCTGACGCTGCGGGAGCGGAGGAACCCAGTGCACGGCATCGGAATCCATGTGCTGCCGTATTCCCTGCGAAGAGATTGATTGAATCGTTATGCTATTGGAAACTTGCAGGTGAAAAACGCGGGTGGCCAAGCTGAACGATAAAGCAATAACAACAAGGCATCCAACCAAAAGATAGAATGCGGGGCATTTAATTTCCCGGAATTTGCTTACCTTCTTTTGCATGCCTTAACCGTAAAGTTATGGCTCAATCATTCCAAATCTTCAAAAAGTATATGCCAAATACTCAGTAGGATGCGAGTACTCAGGTAACTTATTCGGGAAATTGGTGCCTTTGGCGCAATAAATCTGCGCCAAAGACCCCAAGACACGCGAAGCTGAACACTTATGGCAAATAGTACCGGAACGACGTCAGGAATACGTTTTGAGTCGCTGTAGGCTGACCGGCACTGCTCGCTCCCGCCGCCCCACTCCATGTGTTTCGAACGATGTAGGAATATTGCGGCCCCCATTGCAGCGTTCCCTTGGGTCCTTTATAGAACTTGTACCAGAACCCCACGGTCCCTTCGAGTAAGTTGCGCGTGTCGCCCGTGCAATTCGTCAAAGCGCCCGGAGCGAAACCGCCCGCGCCTGGAAGTGTTTCCGTATCGCAACCAGAATTGTTCAATGTTGGAGATCCATAGCCCACTGCGGCTGTTGGAGAAGTGAACGTCACCGTGCGTCCCGCATAC
This sequence comes from Terriglobales bacterium, assembly GCA_036491415.1. Lineage (GTDB taxonomy): Bacteria > Acidobacteriota > Terriglobia > Terriglobales > Acidobacteriaceae > JAICKN01. The sequence goes on from DASXCC010000116.1 coordinate 12,067, forward strand.
TCCATTCCGCCATTGGTATAGATATCGAACTTCGGATAATGCCACTCGAGCGTACCGAGTGCCTGGTAACTCTTAATCGGGACCAAATTGCCGCTTGGATCTACGGTTACATCAGGAAGTGAAGATGTGCCATAGCGGCCTACGCCTTTGCCGCCAAGGAAGTGGGCTCCCAAATCCATGTGCTTGTGGAATACAGAGCCGCGGAAGTTGCCTCCGAAACCCCAACCTTCCACGGAACTGTTGGACGCACCCGCCACCGACGGCGTGGTTGCAGTCGCATTCGGGAAGAGGCGATCGCGGAACGTACTGACGATACCGAACACTTCGTAGTGTCCCCAACCCGGCTGAAAAACAGCCTTACCGACAAAGTCAGGAGCTTCGTTGAACGAGTAAGTTCCGTTGAATGCGTTGTACAGACCACCGCTAAGACCTGCTGTGCCGATCAGGAAGTTTGCGCTGTTGCCATGTGCTGCAAAAGTCGTCTGCGGATTCTCCACGGAAAACGCGAGCCACATTTTGTTGTTGATGTTCTTTGCTATGCGGAATCCATATTGCCGCGCCCAGCTGAAACCAACGTGATACTGCGCATCAATGACCATGGGCAAAGCTTCTGTACGGTTGTCCACGCCATTTCTGGTTTCCGTCACCAGGCTCCACATTTGTCCGCCAGTGAAGCTCCAACCATTGTTCAAAGCAGCCTGTCCCCACATCTGCCGTTGCCGCAGGGTATAGCTGTTGCTCTGGTTGTTATTGGATGTGACGCCGGCTGAAAGGAAATCCGCTTCCACGTAGCCGGTGAGCTTGGCGGAATCAATTTTTCCCTCCGCCAGCATGCCCACGCGCGACTGACGGCCCGAGCCAAAGAATTCTGAAAGATCACTCTGCGATGCTCCATTAAACGGAATGGAATTAAATGGAGTGTTTACGTCCGCGCCCATGCCGTGTTGGCGCCACACAGTTTCGGCCGCGAGGAATCCCACAGGTGCAATCGAAATACCTTTATAGTGAAGCGCTAACGGACTCTCAATGTCCCCAATTCGCTTCTGAGTTTCCTGAAGCGCAACAGCCGTATTGGTGGCGTTTGCCTTTAAGTCAGCGATATCGCCGCGTACAGTGTCATTGCTCTGTTGTTGCGAACTTTGCGAAACGGCATCATCTGCTTTCTGCTGGGCCCGGACCGCAGCCGCTTGGGCCTGGTCGGATTGTTGTTGCAAGCGCTGAATTTCAGCGTCGCGCGATTGCACCTGCTGCCGGAGCTGCTGAATTTGCTGCTGCTGTGCGCCAATCGCCTGCTGCATTTCATCAAGGCGTTGCGACACATCTGCCGCAGCGGAATTATGAGATTTCTTGTGAGTGGTAGTGATGTTCGGGCTGGCCGCCGCATCCTGTGGGGCCGGCGCCGCAAGTGCACTTGGGACAAATGCAAGCGACAAGGCCAAAGCCATGACTCGTTTCATTTTTTCTCCTTAGAGACATCAGATGCACTCCTTTCCGGAGCCCCGAAGGGGGCGCCTATGCCAGAACACAAAAATGTGATGGGCAAGTTATGGATGCTAGGCAGGAATTGTTACAAATCGATGAATTTGGGGTAAATATCGGGTGAATTGGGAGAATCGTCCAGCAAACAAAATGTTATTTCCCCATGATCAGCGCAAGATGAAGGTGAGGCATGGCGAAATCCGGATCAAGATAAATCGCCGTGCACCCCGGCAGGCGCTTGCGCAAAATGCTTTAAGGGAAGAGGCCGCATGACCTCAACTACAGACTCCAACGGCAGCCCACATCGGACTTGTCCAGGTTCGACAACTAGAAACATTTTCGGAACCTAGAATAAAATGATGCCGGTCCGCTATAAATCCGAAATCCGGCAGCTCATATTTTTTATAGTGGTCTTGCATATTTCGGCGAATAGGCCGAGCATGATGCATTAGAAATGACGGAAACCAATCCAATCGACAACGAGGTCTACAGTTTTGTCGCCGAGCAGATTGATAGCGTTCCTCATCTCGAAGCGCTCCTTCTTTTATGGAATAGCCGTCCTCAACCATGGACGATTGAAAATTTAGCCCAGCGTCTCTACATCTCAAAAGACATAGTCCGTGGCCTGCTCGAGGATTTGATCCGCCAGCGCATGATTGTCTTAGTGCCTGGATCTTCCCAAGGATATCGGTACAGTTCGGAATCCACGGAGAAAGATCAGCTCATGGCCAATGTCGATAACACTTATAAGCGAGAAGTGGTGCGGATCTCCACCATGATTCACTCGAAACCTTCGGCATCGTTACGAGATTTCGCGAAAGCATTCCGTTTTACCAAGGAGCGTGACTAGGGATGGGAGCCGCTGTCTATATCATCGCTCTAATATCCAGTCTCGCGTGCGCGGTTTTTCTGCTGCGAGGATATGCTTATGGCAAAAAAGCTCTTTTGTTATGGAGTGGCCTGTGTTTTATCGGGTTGGCAATTTCCAATCTTCTGATCTTTGTGGATTTAGTGATAATTCCTAATGTCGATCTTTATCGCTATCGTCTCGGTACAGCCGCCATTGCCATGTGCCTGCTGCTTTACGGTCTGATTTGGGAGAGTAAGTAAGACATGATTGAAGGCTTTCTGCTCGGAGTCATTGCGATGGCATCGTTCACTGCGAGTGCATTCTTTCTGAGATTCTGGAAGGACACGCGCGATACCTTGTTTTTCGCCTTTGTGATCTTCTTTTCGGTGGAAGGTTTGATCCGCGTCGCGTCGCTATTTTTTGCTCGACCGAACGAAGGAAGTCCCTGGATTTATTTGGCCCGTCTTTTGGCTCTTATTTTCTTACTGGTATCGATTTTGAAGAAAAATTATGGCGCAGGCTCTGGCCGTTAATGATTTTGAGCGGAAAGCATCGCCAGATGCGAGCGATCCTGAGATTGTCGCAAGCTCACCAATATTAGCTTTTTCTTCGGTGGTCAAAAACAGCGGCACGCTTGGCCACAAGAATATTATTTTTACCTTCGGCACACCTCAAAATCACCAGCGCTCGTCGCTTTAGAGCGCGGGGAACATAAGAGCTTTTTGCCAGATGTCGAGCGTTGAATGTTCTTTTCCACTTAAGATCAATGGCGGAAGTAATCGTCCCAATCTCATTTGTGTCTCCGCTTGTTTTTGATCCTGGATTTACATGCCTAAAAAATGTTATCCCATGTCTTATGGACATGTAAGAAGATAAAAGTAATACTTCAATAATCTATTTTGATCGACTGCATGGCACTAGATAATGAATTTGGTAGACAAAGAATCGGTGGAGTTATGAAATCCAGATCACTTTCTGATAAAGCTGATAAAAATCCCGATTCTCATCCAGTTCTGGATGTGGAGTTTGCTCAGCTTTCCGATACTGGCCGGGTGCGTGAGCACAATGAAGATCATGTCGGTCACTTTTTGCCCACAACACCCGCGCTGGTCCGCACGCATGGCTTTCTTTTTGTTCTGGCTGATGGGGTAGGGGGGCATGAAAAGGGAGAGATCGCTTCACAAACCGCCGTTGAATGCATGCTCGCAGGATTTCGAAACGCTTCCGGGCATGACCCGCACTCTTCGCTGCTGCCACATTTGATAAAAGAAGCGAATTTAGCTGTGTTTGAGGGCGGTGGGGCTGCCGACCGCAATAGTGGATCCATGGCGACCACAGTAGTCGCCTGTGCCTTGCGCTTTGACCATGCTTCGATTGCGCATGTTGGTGATTCGCGATGCTATCTGATTCGAGATGGCCAGGCCACTCTCTTAACGCATGACCACACCGTTGCCAACGAACAATTGCGCATGGGTCTGCTGGGCGCCAATGAAGCTGCCAATCTATCCACAAGCCATGTACTGAGTCGTTCAGTGGGCAGTGAAATGTTGATCAATGTTGAGACCGCCGATATCCAGATATTTGTCGGCGACGTATTCGTGCTGTGCTCGGATGGACTGCACAATTCCGTGGAGGCATCCGACATCGCAAACGCGGCTGCTCAAAGCGCGACCCTGGATATCGCCGCGCGCACCTTGGTCACTATAGCTAATCAACGCGACGGCACAGACAATATAAGCGTGCAATTGGTTCGCGTGAGAAGCGTGGAACGAATAGGGACGTATCGCGGGCGCCCCTATTGGCTGCGATAACCCGAAGTTATTTAAGAAGTTAATTAAGAAGTTGAATTCTCCATACATTTGACAATGTCCACGATGATCTCACTTCATGCCGGCGAACAGCTCGACCATTACCGTATTGAGGATGTTGTTGCGCGCAGCGGCATGGCGACGATCTTCCGCGCTACCGACCTTCGCAACCAGCGCCAGGTGGCCATCAAGATTCCTCATCCGGAAATGGAAAGCGACCCGGTTTTTTGTGAGCGCTTTCGGCGCGAAGAGGAAATAGGAAATAAGCTCAACCATCCCAATGTGATGAAGGTCTTCGCCGACGATCATCGCAGCCGCTTCTACATGGTGATGGAATGGGTGGATGGCCGGTTGCTACGCGAGGTCCTGAACGAGCAGAAAACACTGCCAGTCGAACGCGCGGTGCGGATTGCAGTCGCGATCGCCCGGGCGCTGGAATATATTCACGCGCATGGCATCGTTCACCGGGATCTCAAACCCGAAAATATCATGGTGGACAGCGAAGATCGCATTAAGCTGATTGATTTCGGTATCGCGGCGAATGTTAATTCACGTCGGCTTACCTTCGCCAAATTTTCCCAAACGATGGGAACCCCTGACTACATTTCTCCAGAACAGGTCAAAGGCACACGGGGCGATGCACGCAGCGACATTTACGCTCTGGGAATCATGCTGTATGAAATGCTGACCGGCAGGGTGCCATTCTCGGGGCCGAATGCTTTTGTCATCATGAATGACCGGCTGCTGAATCATCCGGTTCCGCCCCGCGAAGTTAACCCCGGAATTTCTCTCCAGCTCCAGGAGATCATCTATCGCGCCATTGAGCGTGATCCCAGCAACCGATATCCCAATGCCGATGAATTTATCTGGGACCTGGAACACATGGAACAAGTAGGCATCAG
>DASXCC010000117.1:0-29737 GCA_036491415.1 Terriglobales bacterium
CTATGGGAATGTCGAAAACGGCAATTATACGGTAGAGCAGTGGAAGCCGTCCAAGAACTGAAACCATTATCTATATATATCCGGGAAAACTCCACTCTATACAAGACGGAATCGGCGAATGCGGAGTTGCCCACAGAATAATTTTCTCAGACCTGGATTTGTGGATAAGCAAGGGTGTTTAAACTAAAGATCTTTAAACAAGGAGAGACCCTGAGACTGCCCTTTGTATATCCAAGATTCAGTTCGGCCAAGAAGGCCAACAAAATGCTCCGCAAAGACCAGGGTAAACAACAATTACTTGATTTCCATTACTTCTTTTTCTTTGGCCTTGCTCATATCTTCCATCTTCTTGATTTCGTCGTCGGTGAGTTTCTGAATTTCTTCGAGCGACCGCTTCTCGTCGTCTTCGGAGATCTTCTTGTCCTTCAGGGCTTTCTTGATGGCGTCATTGCCGTCGCGGCGGATGTTGCGCACAGCCGTACGGTGGTCTTCGAGGATCTTGTGCAGATGCTTGACCATATCTTTGCGGCGTTCTTCGGTCAGCGGCGGCACCGGTACACGGACAATCTTGCCGTCATTCATGGGATTTAATCCCAGCTCAGCGGTGCGAATGGCCTTCTCAATGGCAGGCAGCACTGTGGGGTCGTAGGGCTGCACGGTGATCAGTTGCGGCTCCGGCGCATGCACTTGCGCAATCTGGTTCAACGGCATGGGAGAGCCGTAATAATCCACGTTCACTGAATCCAGCATGTGAACGGATGCGCGGCCTGTGCGAGTCGCGGCCATCGCCTGCCGGAAGTCTTCCACGGCCTTTTCCATGCGGGTTTTAAGCTGAATGTAAGTGTCTTTCAAGCCGGGGATTCCGGCCATAGCTGAAGGGGCCATCAGTAGCTCCGAGTGTCAGGATCGAAACGTTGCATTATAAACCTATCAGGACGCTCTCATGCACAGACGTCAGGCACTGACTAGGGAGCCGATCTTTTCTCCGACCAAGACCCTGCCAATGTTTCCCCGCTGGTTGAGATTGAAAATAATGATAGGAAGGTTGTTGTCCTTGCAAAGCGAGATCGCCGTCGAATCCATGACTTTCAGGCCTTGCTTCAAAACTTCCATGTAGCTGATCTCGGTGAATTTTTTCGCGTCTTTCACCTTCATGGGATCGGCGTCGTAGATGCCATCCACCTTGGTAGCTTTGAGAATGACTTCTGCCTTGATCTCCATCGCGCGAAGGGATGCGGCTGTGTCGGTCGAGAAATAGGGATTGCCGGTGCCACCAGCAAAAATCACAATGCGATTTTTCTCGAGATGGCGAATGGCGCGGCGCCGGATGAATGGTTCCGCGACCTGATTCATTTCAATGGCCGACATTACGCGGGTATAAATCTTCTGTTTTTCCAGCGCATCCTGCAGAGCGAGCGCATTGATGACCGTCGCCAGCATGCCCATGTGATCCGCTGATACGCGGTCCATGTCTTTCGCCTGTTCCGCCACGCCGCGGAAAAAGTTGCCACCGCCCACGACAATTGCGATCTGCACGCCGAGAGAATGCACCTCGGCAAGCTCTGCTGCGACTCCATGAATGTGCGTAGGATCCACGCCGAAGCCACGGTCCGCGGCTAAAGCTTCCCCGGAAAGTTTGAGCAGTACACGTTTGAAGACTGGAGTTGGCATAATTTTTAGCGGGGCGCGCTGACAGGATACCAAAATTAAAGGGGCGCTTTACGCGCCCCTTATTTACTCCGCTTTCTGTTCTGTTGGCTGGGTGATGGCGATGGTCTCGCCGGCGTCTCCAACCTTGAAACGTGCAAACCGGCGGACGGCAATATTCTCGCCCAGTTTGCCGATTTTGGTGGCGATGAGTTGCGCGATAGAAACCGTCTGATCTTTAATGAACGGCTGCTCGAGCAGGCAAACTTCCTCGTAGAACTTCTCCATTTTTCCAGCAACCATCTTTTCCGCGATGTTCGCCGGTTTGCCGCTGGCGATCGCCTGGGAAAGCGCAATGTCCTTCTCGCGGGCAAAGTCTTCGGCGGTCACGTCTTCCTTGCGGATGAACTTCGGATCGCTGGCAGCGATGTGCATGGCAATATCATGGATCAATTCCTTGAAGTCTTCCGTGCGCGCTACGAAGTCGCTCTCGCAATTGACTTCCACCAGCACGCCGATCTTGCCTCCGGCATGAATGTAGTTGGCGACAGAACCTTCGCTGGTCACACGGGTTGCCTTCTTCGCAGCCACAGAGACGCCCTTCTTGCGCAGCAGAACTACAGCCTGCTCAAGATCGCCCTTGGCTTCACTCAGGGCCAGCTTGCAATCCATCATTGGCGCTCCGGTCTTTTCGCGGAGCTCTTTTACTTGTGCAGCTGAAATATTCACGGTAGTTGTACCCATTCCTCACTTCTTTCTCCACTAGTTTCCCTATACAAACTTAAACCCGCGCCAGATGACCCGCGCGGGTCCAGATTTCCTTAGGCAGTTATTGGCCTTTGATCGTTAATCTTTGGTCGTTGGCCATGTTCATCGTTGGCCATTAGGAGAATATCAATCCGTCGGTTGCGGCCTGACGACCGAGAGCCAACGGCCAACGACGGTTTTCAAAACGTCTGATGCTCGACTTCCGGAACATCCGTGCTCTGTTTGGCAGCAGCAGGCTGCTTGCGTCCGGTTGTGCCCAGCACATCTTCCATGCTGATGTCTTCCGGCTCTCCGCTTGCGGTCACACCGGCATCCGGCGTTGCTTCGGGAATTTCCGCCTGGGCAAGTTGTGCGGCATCGGTCGCCGCAGTCATGTCCGCCATCTGCTTATCGGTCAGCATTTGCCGGCCTTCGTAAGCGGAGTCGGCAATCTTCGAAGCGAACAGGCGAATCGCGCGCAATGCATCGTCGTTTCCTGGGATCACATAATCCACTTCCGTCGGATCGCAATTGGTATCGACGACGGCAACCACTGGAATTCCCAACTTACGGGCTTCACGCACCGCGATCTGCTCTTTGTTCGAATCGATCACGAAGAGCGCATCCGGCAAGCGCGTCATATCTTTAATCCCAGCCAGATTGGCCTGGAGGTGTTTGCGCTCGCGCTCAAGCTTAATCACTTCTTTTTTCGGCAGCAGCTCGTAGCGGCCATCGGTGGCCATCTCGTCGAGCTCTTTCAGCCGCTTCACGGATTTCTGTACCGTGACCCAGTTGGTGAGCAGTCCGCCCAACCAGCGCTGGTTGATGTAGTACATGCTGCAGCGTTGCGCCTCTTCGGCGATCGCGTCCTGGGCCTGGCGTTTGGTACCCACGAAGAGAACCGTTTTCCCGTCGGCGGCCAGATCCTGCACAAACTTTGACGCCTCTTTGAACATCTTGAGGGTCTTCTGAAGATCGATGATGTAAATACCATTCCGCTCGCCAAAGATGAATTCCTTCATCCGTGGATTCCAGCGTTTGGTTTGGTGCCCGAAGTGAACACCTGCTTCGAGCAGCTCTTTCATGGTGATATTAGCCAATTATCCTCCTTATGTGGTCTGCATCAGGAATTTGAAATCCCCTGATTGCCATTCCCGTCCCCGCGCAAGCACGGGAAGAATTGAACACCTGAAACACTTGCAACTTCTAGTACCCAGTTCCCAGCGATTAACGCTTGCTGAACTGGAAGCGCTTGCGGGCGCCTTTCTGTCCATACTTCTTACGCTCTTTGCCGCGCGAATCGCGCGTAACCAAACCTTCGGCCTTCAGCTTCTTGCGCAACTCCCCATTGAACTGCATGAGAGCGCGGGCAATCCCCAGTTTCACGGCATCCGCCTGACCGGCAACACCGCCGCCGGAAACATTCGCCAGCACATTGAAGCTGCTTGAGGTCTCAGAAGAAACCAGTGGCTGCTTCGCGTTGGCGCGCTGCGACTCGGTCACAAAATATTCGTTAAATTCGCGGCCGTTGACTTTGAAGTCGCCACTGCCGGGGCGCAGAAACACACGCGCTACCGAAGTCTTGCGGCGTCCCGTTCCGTAATATTGCACTAGTTCTGCCATGAGCATTTAGCACTTAGCAATCGGCATTAAGCCAATTACAAAATTCGTGCACAACCTTTCAAGAATTTGAGCTTCCACAAACTGCAAAAAAATTATGCCAGTACCAGGTCTTGCGGCTTCTGCGCCTGGTGGGGGTGCTTGTCACCCTTGTACACAACCAGCTTGGTAAACATCTGCTTGCCGAGTTTGTTTTTCGGCAGCATGCGCTGCACAGCCTGCTCAATCACCAACTCAGGTTTGCGCGTGGTGCGTTTCGCCAACGCTTCCGACCGCAATCCACCCGGATATCCGGTGTAGTGGTGATAAACCTTTTGTTCCGCCTTCATGCCGGTGATCTTTACCTTCTCGGCGTTGATGACAATGACGTGGTCCCCAGTATCAATAAACGGCGTGTACTGAGGATTTTCCTTACCCATGAGAATTCGCGCGATCTTGGAGGCCAAGCGTCCGAGTATTACCTCGGAGGCGTCCACGACATACCACTTACGCGCAATTTCCCCCTCTTTGGGGAAATACGTTGACATGCAAATCTCCCAGAAATGAAAAAACAATGAAAACCGCTGAAGCACCCACATCATGCGCTGAAGGCGCAGGGCCACCAGGCGGGAACCGCAGGACTTCCGAAGTCTTAAAGATAGCGTAGAAGAAACAAAATTGTCAACGAAACCCTGTAAATGGGCCTAGTTAGGAGGAGCCTACTCGTAGGCTAGAGCCTCAATAGGATCTTTACGGGCCGCCTTCACTGCCGGGTAAAGGGCGCCTAAAATTGCCCCTACGATGGCAATTCCCGTGGCTTTCAATATCCATTCCCCTGTAACGATGACCCGCAAGGTGGATTTCTGGTCAATTCCCGCTCGTGCAGCCAGGCTGAAGAGAACCCCAACAACAATTCCAACAACCGCCAGCAGGATGGTTTCGCGGAGAATGACATTGATGATGTACATCTTCGACGCGCCCATGGATTTCAAAATGCCAATCTCACGCGTGCGTTCCATAACAGCGGTATACATCGCCTGAAAAATGACCATGAAGCCGATGATCATGGAGATCGCAATTACTGCGTCAATGGCTTTGGAAAGACCTGGATAGTTGGAGGTTGTCATCATGGAGAGGTAATACGCCATCGATGTTGCGACATATTTTTCCATCCCAGGGACTTGTTTGATCTCTCTTACGATTGCATCGGCATTCGCGGGATCGTCGGCCTTGAGATAGAACAACGTCGCTTTTCCCTGCGCACCGACAAGGTCCTGCATGACACTAATTTGCAGAAACTTTCTCGCGCCTTTACCTGGCGCAATAATGCCCGAAACGTGAAACGGACTGTTCAGGATTTGAATTGTGCTGCCCGCATTCAGATGATTCGGCTTGGCAAAAATCTCGTCCACCAAACAATCATTCGGGTTCTGCATCGGGCCGCCCTCCAGATACTGAAAGGGTCCGGAAAGTTGCTGATAAGTCCTGGTATCAATTCCCGCGATCACTTCGATCGTGCCTGTAGTCGAAACGTTCTGAACCACCGGCGCGACAACAGCCACATGAGGAAGTTTCGCCAGCACGTCGCCGACTTTAATGGACATCGGAGAGCCGGTGAGGCCGACGATGAAAGAAGATCCCGGCGGCATTACGACAACATCGGCGCCAATTCCTGCCTGCCGCGAACGCGAATCATTTAACAGACCAATGAACAATCCGACGATCAAGAGAATCAACGTCACTTCGAGCGCAATCGCGACCACACTAATTAACGACCGGACGGGCCGGCGTACGAGGTTCGCGACGATCATGCGGTTCATCATAGGCAGAGCACGGTAGCAGGTTTGAGTCTAATTCATTCCGCTGTTACCGCTCTTCACGGATGCTTTGGATTGCGGCTGATCTAAATGCAGAACTTGTGCTCCTGGCGGTTGTGGTAGTTGAAATTGATCATCGGTCAGCGCGAGATTCAACTCCAGCTTCACCATATTGAGCGTGATGTCGTACTCTTCCTGCGGCCGCCAGATTTCAATCTGCGAAGGAAAATTAAGGCCATCGAAATCCTTGTAGCCTTGATAATGAACATCCGTGACTACATTGCCCTTATCGTCAAAAATAACTTGCTGGTGGGGCAAAAGATCACTACGGCTGAAGACGATTTTCCGCGTGAGACGCGCTTCCTTCCCACACCCCTCAATGATGAAAAGAATGTAAGTCCCCTGCTCGATGGTGCGCCCTTTGTTGTCCTTTACGTCCTGGGTTCCATTTTCCAAAACAGCAGACTCATTCTGCACATCGATTTGTGGCAGCAATAGCGCGTCGTAAATTTGCTGCGGGCGCATGTTCTCCAAAGGCTGAGCGACATTATGCGTCTCAATATCATTGCGGCCTTCGATGAACCGGTTCTTGGGAGGAATCCAAAGTTTGAATGTGGAACCGTTGCTCACCATCTCGAAGGCCTTGGAGCGAACGATAGGGAGCAAGCCTTCCATGCGAAGCATCGCCGGCTTACGCGCGAGCACGTATCCGCGAATCTCCTGATAGTCGGTGATTCTGCCTTTTTTTACACCGCCGACGGAGGCGTCGATGTCCACCGTGGCCCGCATCGTGTGAATGCGCGCCGCTTCCGTATTTACATACTCGATTAATTCAGACTGGCTGGCGGTTTTAAGCGGTTGTCCGGTCGAGTGTTGCTCGATGGGGCGTGACCGCAAAAGGCAGCCTGTTGTAGGCAATACGGCCAAAGATAAAAAAATGGCAAATAATACGGAACGCTGCTTCATGCGAACAGGGTTTTTCTACTCCTGTAGTCAGTATATAAGCATTAGGTGCTGCGCGGAGGCAGGGGGACTCAAAAGTATCAGTCAAAAGTTGTGGAAGTGTACGGAAACGTACCGCGTGGATATTAGTGGTGTTGTTGTATGGCTTTTTTAAACGCCGCTACATTTTCGTTATGCTCTTTTAAATTGTGGGCGAAACGATGATGTCCGTTTCCGTCGCTCACAAAATAAAAATAATCCGTAGTGGCGGGATGCATTGCCGCTTGCAGCGCCGATTTCCCGGGATTCCCAATTGGCCCTGGAGGCAAACCCGGATGCGCATACGTGTTGTAAAGAGATTTGAACTGCATGTCGTCATGATGCAGCGCACCGGTGTAATCGCCTTGTAACTGCTCCGCATAAATCACGCTGGGGTCTGCCTGAAGAGGAACTTTTTTCGTCAGCCGGTTGTAGTAAACGCTGGCAACTTCGGTCCGCTCATCGGGAACTCCAGTTTCTTTTTCCACGATGGAAGCCATGGTCACAGTTTTCATGACATCACCAGTCAATCCGATTTCCTGCGCGACTCCGCGGAATTGCTTGACCATGGCCGCAGCCATTTCCTGCATGGTTTGGGTGCGGGTGAATTCGTAGGTGTTGGGGAAAAGAAATCCTTCCAGCGATTTCGCTTCCGGGGCGATGTCGGCGATCAAGGCTGTATCCGAAGTGGCGACGCTCAGGAAATCCTGACTCGAGCCAAGTCCCGCCTGCTGGATGGCCTGCGCGATTTCAAATATGTTGTAGCCCTCGGGAACGACAACCGTATGAACGTAAATATCTCCGCGAGCCAGTCGGTCGTGAATTTCGATCGCGGTGGCTGTTCTCTCGAAAAGATACTCTCCCGCTTTCAACGAATGCCCGCGATGCAGCGAATGCCAAAATACAAACGCTCGCGCGCTGTGAATGATTCCCGCGGATTGCAATTCACGCGCGATGCGGCGCGTCGAGTATCCCGAATGCAGTAGAACGAATTGCTGTTGAGAGGGCGTCACCGGCGTGTACAACGCCCAGTAAAGCCATCCTCCAGCAGCGAGAACTGCGATCAGCAACAATGTGAAAAATGCGCGCAAGGTCTGGATAGTTTAGATGATTGCCAATAGGTTTTTACGTGAACAGCAACTGGTTCCCGGCACAAAAGTAACGGCTTCAATTTTCGGATCGGATCGCCCTTGCCTCCATCCACGACTGCAAAATAAGGACTGCTGCCATCCGGTCCACGGCTTCGCCGCGCCGCTTGATGGACATCTCCGACTCGCGCAACACCCGGTTTGCTTCCGCCGAAGTTAAACGCTCATCCCATAGATGCACAGGAATCTTGAATCGTTTTCGCAGTTCTTCGGCGAAAATCTGCATCTTCTCCGCCTGTATTCCTTCGACTCCGCTCATACGCAGCGGATAGCCAACTACGATCTCCGATACCTGATATTGCTCGATCAACGCGGTCAGTTTCCGGTAATCTTCCTTTTTGTTTTGCCGTTGTAAGGTTTCCAGCCCTTGGGCGGTAATTCCAAGAGGATCAGAAATGGCGATACCAATTCGCCGCGAACCGACATCTAAGCCCATGACGCGGGCCTGTCTTTGTCCCACTGTGCCGTTTTGTTCGGTGGTCACGATGGCATTATAAGTCTGGCTCCGGATTGGTATGAGAAAGGACATTCATGGCGGTTGAAAATACGCCTCTCTTAGCGCCCGCAGATGCAACGTCCGCCATCCTTCCGCGGACCTCCCCCATTGCCAAGTGGCATTGGGCGCAAACGGCGCTGGGAATTGCCGCCATCCTGGGCCTTTGTTATTACGGTAAGGAAGTTTTGGTCGTCGTACTTCTCGCCGTGCTTATCGCTTTCGTGCTGGCGCCAGTCATGGATGGCCTTACCCGCATTCATATTCCGCGAGGAGTAGCCGCAGGATTTGCGGTGTTGTTGATTGTCGCGAGCATGGGCGCCTTAATTTACGCTTCCTACAATAAAGCCGACGACTTGATTCAGGATTTGCCGAAGTACAGCAACCGCTTGAAAGAGGAAATCAACCAGGTAAGCAAGCGTGCGGAGAGCCTGGAAATCCTGAATACTACGCATGAAAAAGGCGTACTTAACGTCCGGCAAACTACGAACTGGACCGATGTGATGACACAAGGTTTCGGTTCGGCCAGCACAGTGCTTTTGGCAGCATCATTCGTACCTTTTCTCGTTTATTTCATGCTCATGTGGCAGGAGCATGTGCGCGCATCCACCGTCATGCTTTTTCCGATGAATAGCCGGCACACAGCTTATGTGACGCTGGGCTTGATCTCTGCCATGATTCGCAGTTTTATGGTGGGTAATCTGATCATTGCGGTTTTCATGGGCGCCATCAGCACGGTAGTTTTCGGGTTCCTGCATATTCCGTTTTTCTATTTCGTGGGATTCATCAGCGGGTTCCTCAGCTTGGTTCCCTACTTAGGCGTGCTGCTGGCCATGGCTCCGCCTGTATTCGTGGGCGTTGCGCATATCACATCCGAATCGCTATTGGTAATTGTGATCACGGTTTTTGGGTTGCACCTGATCTCCATGAATGTGCTTTATCCCAAATTCCTGGGGCCCCGATTGCAATTGAATCCTCTGGCGGTAACGCTCGCACTGCTGTTCTGGGGATGGATGTGGGGAGCGATCGGCCTACTGCTCGCCATTCCCGTGACGGCGGCCATGAAGATCATTTTCGACCATGTCGAAAGCCTCCGGGCCTACGGCGCATGGCTCGGAGACGATTGATTTTACGTTAAAAGCATGTAAAAACTTGGTTTCCTGCCCGATCCAGGCTCTTAAACCATTGATTACTATTACCTTTTCTGTATATTCCCCGGCGTCCAACCTATCTCTCCTCAATATTCATCAAAGTTTCGCGTTCAAAGGGGAGAAAACAAAGATCCATGTCTTTCACATCCAGGTTGCTATCTGGGGTCCTAATTGCGTCTGCCGCACTATTTTTGGGGGGATGTAGAGGCCTCGTAAATGGGACAGTTCCTTCCCAGCCATCGGTCCCACCACCGCCACCCGGAGATTTCCAAATCATTGTCACAAATGCTGGCGGGATCGGAACCGTCACCAGTAAGCCTGCAGGCGTGAACTGCCCGGAGACTTGTTTCGCGAATTTCACGGCCGGAACTCAGGTCACGCTTACAGCTGCGCCGTCCACTACCTACAGCTTTGGTGGATGGAGCGGAGGCTGCACCGGCAGCGCCACGACATGCACGGTAACGCTTAGCGACAACAGTGATATAACTGCGCTCTTCAGCGGATCCTTACAGTCCATCAACCACATTATTTTCTTGGCGCAGGAAAACCGCTCATTCGACGAATATTTTGGCGCCATGAAATTGTACTGGCGACAGAATAATTTCCCGGATCAACCATTCGACGGTCTGGCTCAATTCGGCGATACCGCAAGTCCGGCGCCCGCGCTATTTGGATGCGATCCCGCATTTCCATTCAGCCAGCCTCCAGCGCCAGAGGTGAATTGCACCATCGACACCAGCAGCCCCCAAATTTCGTCGTTCCACACGATTTCCCAGTGCACGGAAAATCCCAGCCCCTCGTGGAATGAGTCGCACGTGGACTGGAATTTGAATGATGGAGTGAGTCCCACGCCAACCATGGATGGGTTCGTCAAGACTGCTGCGAACGATGCTCGCCGCGATACTCCGCCCTTGAATGACACGGACGGCATTCGCAGTATGGGCTATTACACCAGCGATGATCTGCCCTACTACTACTTCATGGCATCGAACTTCGCCACTTCCGACCGGTGGTTCTCCCCAGTGATGTCGCGCACCCAGGTCAATCGCATGTTTCTGGTTTCCGCTACGTCGGCGGGCCATGCTTATCCGCTGGCCACAACCGCGGTAAAGATGACGAACAAGACGATTTTCGAACTGCTGCAAAACGCCGGCATCTCCTGGCGCATTTATGTAACGGATGACGGAAATAATCCGTTGTTCAACGGCAGCGAAGAGAGCATGTATGTGTTCTCAAATACACACCAGTCGAACTTCGTTCCTGCTTCGCAATTCTTTACTGACCTGCAGACGAACAATCTTCCATCCGTCGTGGAGATCGATCCCGGTTTCTCCAAAGGCACGGATGAACATTCGGGCGAGAATCCTGCGGTTCCCTCCGGTGGCGTGCAGACCGGCGCTGCGTACGTTTCGACTTTAGTCAATGCGTTGATGCAGAGTCCGTACTGGAAAGATTCTGTCTTCGTGCTGACGTGGGATGAAATGGGCGGCTTTTACGATCATGTTCCGCCCCAGCCCATGCCCAGCCCGGATGGAATTCCTCCCTCTGACCTGCTGCCGGACGATATTTGCACCCAGTCCACGGGGCCGACCTGCGACTTCGTTTACACGGGTTTCCGCGTACCGATGATCGTGATTTCGCCATTCTCTAAAAAGAACTATGTTTCGCATACGGTGGCGGATTACACGGCAATCCTGAAATTTATTGAAACCCGTTTTGGATTGCCGAACCTGACGCAACGCGACGCCGCGCAGATGGACATGACGGAGTTCCTGGACTTCGCGAATGTGCCGTGGTCTGTGCCGCCTGCCTCCGCATCCATACCGGTGCAGCAGAAAACTTTGCCTTGCGAATACACGCAATTACAGTAATGAAAGTCGTGGATTTTGTGCCGCCGGGTTGTTATCTCCGGCGGCATGTTTTTTACCCTAAAATTTCCCTCTGGATGCAATGGCGGCGATAATAGGTTCATGCGATTGAAAGCGCTGGTTTTGTTTTTCCTGCTGACAATCTTCCTGCAACCGTCTTTCGCGAAAGTCCGCAACTACTACATTGCTGCGGAAGATGTGACTTGGGATTTTGCTCCCAGCGGCAGAGATTTAATTATGGGCGGCGTCCTTCCCAAACCCTGGGGACTGCATACCAAATGGGCTAAGACCCGCTACATCGGATACACCGACGATACTTTTAGCGTGCGAACGCCGCAGCCGGAGTGGCTGGGAATTTTAGGCCCGATTATCCGCGGTGAAGTGGGCGATGAGATTTACGTTCATTTCCTGAATCGCAGTATTTATCCCCTCAGCATTCATCCTCATGGCGTGAAGTACGACAAAGGCAACGAAGGCGCTTATTACGTGCCCGCCGGCCGCGGGTCATTGATCGCCACCAACAGCAAGTTCACCTATCACTGGATTGTGGATGAAACCGCCGGGCCCGCTGCCGGCCAGCCAAGTTCCATCGTCTGGTGGTATCACTCGCACGCCGGAGAATCTACGGAAATCAATCTGGGTCTGATGGGGCCGATCATTATTACCGCCCGGGGCAAAGCAAAACCTGACGGCAGCCCGAAGGATGTGGACCGTGAATTTGTGACTGCCTTCATGATCTTCGATCAGATGAACGGAAATAACGATGGCCTCTATTACGCCATTAATGGCACCATCTTCGGCAATCTTCCCGGACTTGTGATGAAGAAGGGCGACCACGTGCGCTGGTATCTGCTAGGCATGGGCAATGAAATTGATCTGCACACGCCGCACTGGCATGGAGAAACCGTTACCTATGATCGGCAGAATGTAGATGTGGTGGAGTTGTTGCCTGGCAGCATGAAGACTGTGGACATGATTGCCGACAATCCTGGTACATGGATGTTCCACTGCCACGTATCAGAGCACATGGAGTCAGGCATGATGGTTACCTACACCATTTATGAACCGCAGAAGCGGCCTTGCCCGATTCAATTTGTCACGGGGAATTTCTATGACAACTCCGGCAAGTATTCTGTCGCGGTGAAGAACGCTTCCGACAAACCCATCAAATCGCTGATGCTGGAATTTGAACACTTCGTCGCGCCGCAATATTTGCATCGTCCGTTTGACCCTGACTGGGTGGCGCCGAATCCGATTCCTCCGGGGGGAACTGAGACTCTGGAGAAGAAGGCTTACATCAGCAGCGGCGATTCGATTCTTGGATGGGCGCTTTACCCGCTGCGCATTCAATATCAGGATGGAAGCATATGGACCTCCGCGCACGAAGGCGAATGCTTCCAGGTTTATTGGAAAGATAAAGAACATCCAAATTTGGAAGTTCTGCCTCCACATCAGATGGAGATGAACGAAGATTGAGCTGGCTTTGCGGCGCGAATTATTTGCGCAGAAGATTGCGCAACACGAAGAAGACATTGGCAGGTCTTTCCGCGAGGCGACGCATGAGATACGGATACCACTCCGTTCCGAACGGAACGTAAACGCGCATACGCCAGCCTTCCGCAACTAGTTTTCTCTGCAAGTCGCGACGGATGCCGTACAGCATTTGAAATTCAAACGAATCGCGCGGAATGTTTTCGTGCATAGCAAAATTTTTGGCGGCTTGAATCATGCGTTGGTCATGCGTGGCGAGGCCGTGATAGATCCCGCTCTTTAACAGAATCTTCATCAGCTTGATGTAATTCGCATCGACTTCTGATTTTTCCTGAAAAGCAATTTCTTCCGGCTCTTTGTATGCGCCTTTGCACAAACGGATACGAATGCCTTCCTTGATCAGAGTTTCAACATCCGCTTCCGACCGCCGCATATAACTCTGAATGACGGCGCCTACGCATCCGGGATTGGCTTGATGAAGCCCGCGCACAAAGTCCAGTGTGCGTTGTGTATATGCGGAGCCTTCCATATCCACACGCACGAAATTTCGCGGAACCATCTTGCCGGCTTTCGTCACAAGATCAGAAACAATTTTGAAAGCGAGGTCCTGGTCAAAATCCAAACCCATATGGGTTAGCTTTAAACTCACATTCGCGTCAAGATGTTGCGAAGAAATTTCGTTGAGCAGCCGGTCATAGAGTTGTGCGCTTACATGCGCTTCGTCAGCTTGCGTGACATTTTCACCGAGATTGTCGATGGAAACCGTGAGCTTGCGCTGGTTGAGGGCTTGAGCGACTTGCAATGCGTCTCCGGGTTCGGTTCCGGCAACGAAGCGGCTGGAGAGTTTGCGGCCTACAGCAGATTTCTCGGCCACCGCGCGCATGGACTTGCTCGCGGAGAGCGAGATGAAGAGCGACCTCAGCACGAAACTTCCTTAAGCTGTGACTGAGGCGAAATTAGGCCGAGCGTAGCGAACATGCGAGACCTGAAAAACACCCAACGACAAATGAAATTTACTTGCCGTGTTCTTCTAAAAATTTTTCTACTTCCAGCGCCGCCATGCAGCCGGAACCGGCAGCGGTAATCGCCTGTCGATAGCGGCGGTCCTGCACATCGCCGCAGGCGTACACCCCTTGCACCTTGGTGAAAACATAATCTTTCGTTTTCAAATAACCGTCCTGGTCCATATCGAGCTGGCCTTCGAACATTTTCGCGTTGGGAATATGTCCGATCCCGAGGAACATGGCGCTTACCGGTAAATCCCAAATTTTGTCGGTCTTGATATTTTTGAGCTTTAAGCTGGTCACTTCTTTTTTGTGAACGTCGTTCACATCTTCGACAATCGTATCGGGGAGGAACTCGATCTGTTTATGTTCCCGGGCCCGGTCGAACATGATTTTCGAAGCCCGGAAGTGGTCGCGGCGATGAATCAACGTAACTTTCGTGGCGAAGCGCGTGAGGAACAATGCTTCTTCCATGGCGGAGTCGCCGCCGCCGATGACCGCGATTTCTTTGCCTGAGAAAAAGAACCCATCACAAGTGGCGCAAGACGAAACACCGTGGCCGATCAACGCCTGTTCGCTGGGTAAACCCAACCATCGCGCGGATGCGCCGCTGGCAATGATCAGCGTATGGGCGTGGATCACATGTTTGCCGACGTGCAATTTAAAAGGACGCTGACTCAAATCGACGCTGGTAACGTGGCCTAGGAAATATTCCGCGCCGAAGCGGACCGCCTGCTTGTGCATGTTTTCAATCAGTTCCGGTCCCTGAATGCCTTCAGGAAATCCAGGGAAATTCTCGACCAGAGTCGTAAGAGAAAGCTGACCGCCGGGTTCGTGACCTTCAATGACCAAGGGCTTCAAATTGGCGCGAGCGGTATAGAGAGCAGCCGTGTGTCCCGAGCATCCGGAACCCATCACAACAACATTACGAACATTTTCCATAGGACTCAGAGTTAGATTGTGAATTCGAAGAATAGTTGCAAGGTGACGTAACAGACTAATCTAAATCGGGTTGCGGGTGGAAGTGGACGGGCCGGCAATCTAGTTTTGTTTCTTCATCGGCTCTTTAGGCGTTCCCTTGACCGGCATTTTGTGGTGCGGGCCAATGCGTGTCAATTCGTCTGGGATAATCGCGCGCGCATTTAAAATTCCCCGGAAGCTGGAAACCACATCCGAAGCGCTCTTGAATAACGGCTCGTAGGCGCTTTGGTCCGGAGCAGGCCCGCCGGAAGTTTCTGTACATCGCGCTAATGCGATCGAAGGTTTCCCGAAGCGTTCCAGGCGCACATGCGTAACCGGAGTATTTGTTGCCAACATGCTAGCCGGAGACGTCACAGCAGACGCATCGTCCTCAATCGCGAGCTGCATTAAATCTTTAGGATCGCGCACGCGCAGCACGAGCGTCTCAATCATGTTCTGGGGATCGACGCTGAACGAATATTGCACGGTCGAGAAAAACGACTGTCCTGCTATTTCCTTGCGAATTCGCACCCAGCTGGATACATCCGAGGTTGCCGCAATATGGGTATTCTGACCCGGGTTCAGGATGTTGGAATTGTCATCCAATGTAGAACGTCCGCGGTCCACTTCAAAATCGGTCGCGAAGGCTGGTTCCTTAGGGACTTTCGATAAAGCCGTCGCAATTTCCTTCTGATCCGTCGCGGAGGGCGTGCACGCGTTGATCATGTTTACTTTCACTTGGGGCTGCGTAGAAGGCTGGGCCGGCTGTTGCGCTGTTGCTGTAAGACCAAGGACCATGCACGAAAGCAATATTTTAGGGAGCACGGCAAAATTGTAGCAGGAAGGTTCTTTCCTGCTTGATGAAGAAATCGTGGAGAGGTTTAGATATGCGATTCGCGGATAACCTGCCAAAGGACGATCTACTAAAAAGACGATCTGCTAAAGGATCCGCCAAAAACGATCTGCTAAAAACGATCCGTCCAAAACGGGTAATATGAGGGGTGATTATGAAGCATTCCGTAAAAGTGTTTTTTAACGTGAATTGCCTGACCTTTCACACGTAAAGCGGCTATCATCTCCGGAAGCCTGAATACGGCCCTACGAGTTGTCTGAATCGCATGAAAGCTAGTCTTCAGAACCTGCATTTTCGTCTCGAAGAATCCGGGATTTATCCTAAGAGCCGTTTGGCCCGTGCCGCCTTGTACCTGCTGGGCCTGGATCTTCTTCTTTTCGCATTGCAGATGGCGCTGAAGTTCTTCAGCCCAGGGCATGAGTACAGTCTGGGTTTCTGGATCATCTTTCTGAGTCTTACTGTCATTCTGCTGTTTTGCCTGCTAGGCATCCGCTGGGTGCGGCAAAAGCTGATGTGGCGGCTGCGCAATCGCCTCATCGTTACCTACATGTTCATCGGCGTGATTCCGGCCATATTGCTACTGACAATGGCTTTTGTCAGCCTGTATTTGTTTGCCGGGCAATTCGCCAACTTCGTCGTGCTTTCAGAATTGGATGCGCGCCTTCGCAGTATTTCCGCGTCAAACATGGCCGTAGCTGCGGAAATGGCGCGTGAGATTGATAAGAACCAACCATTCGGCGATTTTGTGAAAGAGCTCAAGCTTCGCGATCCAGAATGGAAGAAGCGAAGTGTCTGTGCGTTTGAAAATGAAAAAGTGTTGCTTTGCGATCAAGGTATCGGTCAATTTCAACACGCCGCCATTTCGCTTGGGAACAAAGTCCCAGGCGGAATTGTGAATGATCATGATCTTCTAAATTTGCGGGCAGCCACGACTTTGCCGGAGACGTTCGGGAAACTTATAGTTATTTCCAGTGACCCTTTGGATGAGGAACTTCTGGCCGGTATGGCAAAAAATCTGGGCGTGATTTACTTCTATCACTCCACTCAAAGTGCGACTTCCGAGAACCACGTTGCCGTCGAATTCAACGGGAACAACGCCAACGTTAAGACTATCTCAGCCGGCAGTCTCCCTGCGCAATCCAACATTCTTGACCGGGAAATTACTTTTTTCACACCGGTCCGTATTTCAGTTTGGACAGCGACCGGAACATTACCCGATGCGCAGGGCATCAACGCGCTCGGCATCCATACCCGTCCTTCTCTTCTTTATGACCGGCTCTTCTCCGCGCTGGGAGAGGCATCCCAGGTTGTCGAATACTTCCTGGTCGTGCTCGCAGTCATTCTTGCGATTATTGAGCTTGTCGCTCTCTATATCGGCACACGCTTAACGCGTACGGTCACCGGTGCTGTGGCTGAACTTTATAGCGCGACGACCTTCGTCAATCGGGGAGAATTGAATCACCGCATTCCGGTGCAGTCTTCTGATCAGCTTGCTTCGCTGGCAACATCGTTCAACGCCATGACGGCGTCGCTCGAAAATCTTTTGGAAGAACAGCGTGACAAGCAGAAGCTGGAAAATGAATTGATCATCGCGCAGGAAGTACAGTCGCAATTGTTCCCGCGATCGTTCTCCCAACTCGCCTCGCTCGAGGTCCACGGATTCTGCCGCCCCGCGCGAACCGTCAGCGGCGATTACTACGACTTCTTAACTGTTGATCCGGAGACTTTGATTTTTGCAGTGGGCGACGTCAGCGGCAAAGGAATTTCCGCCGCGCTGTTGATGGCGACCATTCACTCAGCCGTGCGCGCGTACAGCATTGAAGGAATTCCGCTTGTACGCCAGATGATGGCCGCGGGCTTCCATGAACGCGGTTCCCTTTCCTCTCTCGAGTCGCGGGGCGCAGAAGTTTCGCCTTCTTCTCTGCTCTCGTTGTTGAACCATCAGCTGTACGCCAGCACGCCCCCGGAAAAATACGCGACGCTCTTCCTCGCCTTTTATGACGGGCGCAAGCGTCAGCTTACATACACCAATGGTGGACATCTACCGCCAATGATTTTGGCCGAGGATGGTTCCACCCGCCGCCTGGATTGCGGAGGCACGGTCGTGGGCTTATTTGACAACGTCAATTACGACGAAGCTTCCATCTACATGCGCCCCGGAGAAATTTTCCTTGCCTACAGTGACGGAGTGACGGAACCGGAAAATGACTATGGAGAGTTTGGCGAGGAACGGCTCATGTCGCTGGTGTATGAAAACCGCCATCAACCGCTCTCCGAGATCAGCGAACTGGTGACCGCAGCGGTGGATGATTGGATCGGCGCCCGGGAACAGCCCGACGACGTCACATTGGTACTGGCCCGCGCGCGTTAAAGCGGATATCAAAAGTTCGGGGTAGCTACAACTCGACCATCGCAGGTAGAGTCCTCGCATGAACTCCAATCCCAGCCACGATGAGAGCGGCTACCCCGAATGCTCCACGCACCCCTTAAAAGATGAAGCACGCCCAGGCGCGGAGCAAACTTAAATTGTGAATTGAACAGGGTGAGTTTTAGGAAAAAACCGCGCTAGCAAAGAAGCGCGCAACTCAACCTAAATGGCTCCTCGGCATGGGATGCCGGGACAATGGTCAAACTTTCCAGGGAAGTTTCAGTGACAATAACAGGGAACCCTGCCTTTACCGTAACGCTTACCACAGTGCGTATGGGAGGCGAGGAAACGCGCGTTTTGGCCACGATTGGAGCCGTGCCGCTGTGAAATGTAAAGTCAGGGAGCTCCACCTGCGGAAGAATCAGGATCACCGCGAACAGTACCAACTCGAAAATGAGAAGAACCCACTTCCAACGCGACATATAACTACCTGCAGATTATTGGATGCAATAATCACTGTCAATACAGGAAATTTTCGCCGGCGGTAATTCTTAGCGATCAGTTTGAAGATGAGAGAGCGGGCCGCTGGCACCTTTGTTTTCAGGCATTCCCCCCGCCTGGCTTGCCACCCAAGCCCCCATGCGGTTGGCGGTTTCATTCATTCTGGCCATGGATTCGGTGTCCAGGCTCTTACTTCGTAGATATTCGTACACCAGACCGGCGGTAAATGCGTCGCCCGCCCCAACGGTATCAGCGACTTTTACGGTAACTCCAGAATGCGAATGGCTCAGATTTTGGGTGACCAGCAGACTGCCAGCCTGGCCACGAGTAATGCATACCAGTTTCAAATTGAAGCGTTCACAGAATTGACGGATGGATTGATCGAGGTCCGCTTGATCATGGTTTGCTTGAGTCAGATTTGCTTGAACACGCTTTGCTTGAGCCGGGTTTGCTGCTACGTCCGCGGTTGGCAATCCTAAAAGCCGCAGGACGCTGGGGAACTCTTCCTCGTTCATCTTGACCACATCGGCAAGTTCGCAGGAAGCAGAAAGAATTTCGGCGGAGTAAAAGCTCTGCCGCAGATTTACATCGAATACGCTCAAGGCATCAGCCCGCGTATTTTTAACGAATTTCTGGATGGTCTGGCGTGATCTTTCCGAGCGCTGCGCTAAAGAACCGAAGCAGACAGCATCCACTTTCGCTGCCAATTCTCGCCATTTGTCTGTCCACTCCAGCGAATCCCAGGCAACCGGTTCAGAAATTTCATAGCTCGGAATTCCCCGCGGATCCACGGTTACATTTACAGTTCCAGTCGGATGTTCGGAATCACGTTGGATGTAGTAACAATCCAGTGAGCGGGCTTCCAGCTGTCGGAGAGCTTCCCTGCCGAGTTCGTCCTCGCCAATCCGGCTGGCAACAACCCCATGGTTCCCCAGCAAGGTAGAAATATAGGCAAAGTTTGCTGGAGCGCCTCCTAGTTGTTTGCCTTCGGGAAAAACGTCCCATAGAACTTCTCCCAGTCCGGCAACCAGATAACGTTGGTCAGGCATGCACCACCGATGATAAGCGCATCCAAAAATTTCCCGCCAAGAATTCCGGGCGGCTCCGTTCTAATGACGGAATAAGCGCGAACCTTGCATGATCCTCTTTGACCGATTCCGTAGCGCAGGCCTTTTAATCGTGACTTTGTTCGTCGCCACACTGGCAAGCCCTCAGCAAAAGTCTTCACACAACAACCCCGATGGCATGGGCACAATTTCTCTGCCTGAGGCTGTCGAAGGCGCGCGCTACCAATATCAATTACTGGCAAAGACAGGAAGTCGGCCCGGAACATGGATTCGGGAACACGGCACTCTACCCAAGGGACTAAAGCTCTCGCCGCTGGGTTTGCTGGATGGCATTCCGGGAGAAACCGGCGAATTTCATTTCGCGGTATCCACGAGCACCGCGGGGCAAGTCGCTGAGAACCGCCGGCAATTAACGTTGGTAGTTGTCGCGCCGCTGTTCGCCCGCTGGGAGCATTATCCGAAAATCAATGGGCAACGGATTGAAGGCTCCATCAAAGTTTCCAATCCCACAGCGAACGACTTCGATCTCACATTTATTACAGTCGCTGTAAATGAGATTGGACGCGCCGAGGCGCTTGGCTATCAACGATTCAATTTACGGAAAAATACAACTGACTTCCAACTTCCCTTTGGCGAGAACGTGCCTGTCGGTTCGTATCAGGTTCATGTGGACGTGGTGGCCGAAGTGGCGGCGACTCACTCCATCTATCGCCAACACTTGGAAACGAAGGAAAAACTGGTTTTACAACAGGGGCCGTAATGGTTAGATCGAGGAGGGTTGTAAAAAATAAGAGTCCCGAGGTGATGTTAGGTTCGTTCGTCTCAGCCAGTAGTTCGCTTTAGACCCTCGCCGACCTGCAGCCTTCGCTTCCTTGCGGTTGCAAATGCGCGATCTGATACTCGGGCTCCGGGCTAGCCGCCAACTGGAAAAATTAACCTAACGCCTCGGGACTCTATCCTGCCTTCGACTTTTCTTCTCGTTCTCCTCGACCAGCGCTTTGCTATAGACCCTTGCTCGCCCTCGCCCTTTACTGTTCAGTTTGCACCTTACAGTTTGGGTGTGACTTTGCTTGAGCCCCGGACGCCGCACCAACCGGAAAAACTTTAGAAGCTGTCAAAGAACGAGTGTGTTTTTACTCCTTTTAATTTTAGAGTCAATTAAAAATGTGCAATTTTAAACGCTTTATTTTCAATCGAGTGCAGCTCGTTCACAGGCGCATGCCAGTTTTTAGTGCATACCGAATGAACGCAGCGTAAAGGTAGCGTGAATGGCAAGATATTTTTAAGTTTTGCTGAATTCGTATTTCATGAGCGTGAAATAGTTTTGTGAATAACAAAGCAAAAACCGCGCGGGGCGCGGTGTTTGTCAAATCATGATTTTTGCCTCATTGCGCATTCGGGCGGTTTTTTGTGGTGCGTAGTTGAGGAGTCTTGATGTGCTGCCTTAACGAATCTTATGTTGTGGGCGTTAATGGAATTATTCTCGAGGTTTTGCGCCCGTCATCAGCGCAAGTTCTCGCCACTTCCAGAGACAATCTACATCTTTAAAACCAATTTCACGCAGCCATAGAAGTTGTTGATGTAAATCAAGCAGCTTGTTCGAAGGATCTTCGTTCGGCTGGTTGATGCTTTCAAGAAACTTTGCGTGCAGGGTGTTCGTAGAGGAAGCTACATGCTCAAGATTGCAGAAGACTCCGCCGGGATTGAGAGCGGCATAGATTTCGGCATACAGGGCTCTCTTGCGTTCGTGCGTCAGATGGTGAATCGCAAAGCTCGAGACAACCGCGTCAAACTTTCCAAAATGCGGCAAAGGATTCTGCAGATCGTGGTCGATCACCTGCACGCTTTTCGCGCTGGCAAATCTCCCTTTCAAGCAGACCAGCATCGCGGTCGAAAAATCCAAAGCGATGGCCGAGATATTGGGCCGTGCCAGCTTAACCAGTCCCAGCAACCGGCCGTCGCCGCTGCCTAAATCCAGCACGCGATTCATTTGTGCCGGCAAACATTCCAATAGCGTCGCTTCGCCTTCGGTGCGGTGCGGAATGGAATCCGCGCGGCTTAAATATTCCAAAGCATGCTGTGGTGAACTCCAGAGATTGATATTTGGTTGCGAGCTCATGGATGCATACTAACATACCGACCGGTCGGTATGTGGACAATTTACCTTCTTGTTTTACCTTTTGATGACCGATTGACAAGTGGCGATCCCAGGATTACTTTGCATTACAAAGTGAGTATATGAACGACCTCCATAAAGCGCTTGGCGACATTAGCAGCATGCGCAGGCAGATGGCCCGCAGCACGGAATTTCGCGGCTACGGCCCGCTTACTCTCGCCGGTACTGCAGGTATGGCACTGGCTGCTGCTGGCACGCAAGCTTTGTGGATACCGAATCCGGCCGCGCATATCCGAACTTACCTCGGCATCTGGATCTGGACAGCGGTCGCCGCCACCATTCTGATTGGCGTGCAGACGATCACACGTACACGCCGCATTCACTCCGGACTGGCCGATGAGATGTTGCATATGGCCATTGAGCAGTTCCTGCCATCGGTTGTTGCCGGGGCGCTCATCACAACCGTGCTTTATCTTTACGTTCCGTCAGCGCTATGGCTGCTTCCAGGAATCTGGCAGGTGGTTTTCAGCCTCGGCGTTTTTTCTTCATGCCGATTTCTTCCCAGCCGCATGAGGATCGCCGGCGCATGGTATCTGATGACAGGATTGATTTGCATCGGCTGCGGCAACACTCGCGCGCTTTCTCCTTTCGCAATGGGGATTCCTTATTGCGCGGGGCAATTGCTCGTCGCAGGAATTCTTTTCTTCAACACGCCGGAGCCCGCCGATGAAAACTAAAACGCCTGCTCCTGCTCCAACGACTGAAGGGCGCTTTGCCTACGAAGGGTTGGATCGGGTCATTCATGAGCGAGCGCGGCTCAGCATTCTGACATCCCTCATTACCAATCCCAAAGGACTCACCTTCGGTGATCTCAAAGAATTGTGTTCCCTCACTGATGGCAATTTGAGCCGTCATTTGCGGGTTCTTGAGCAAGGAAAGATGGTGGAGATTGTGAAAGGGCACGAGCACAACCGTCCGCTGACGGTTTGCCGGATCACATTATCCGGGCGAAAAAGATATCTGGAATATCTCACTACGCTTGAACAGGTAGTGAAAGATGCGGCGAAGTTAAGCGAAGAGGAGTCTATGGCAGGTTTACCTCACAACTTCGCACCCTCGCGGGCATAAAATTTTTTGCACTTTAACTTTGCATTACAAAGTACTTTGCGATACGGAGAAAATATGACTGAAGATTTAACTTTGCCGTTCACAACGCAGTTAAGAAATAAATCCCGGTCTATGGGGATCAAGCTCATCGTTGTCTGTTTTCTAGCCCTGCTCATGGCCATCCCGGCAACTCTGGTAGATAACGTGGTGCAGGACAGAACGTCCCGCGCTGCGGAAGTGGCGCAGGAAATCAGCACGTACGTTGGTGGAAAGCAGACATTCCTGGGGCCTACCCTCGCGATTCCTTACAGCATTCCCCCAATTTCCAAGGAATATTCGACACAATATGGCGTGTATTTCGTGTTCCCTGCCAAGGCATCTGCCGACTTTCATGTTGCTACGGAGGAGCGCCGCCGCTCTCTTTTCAAAGTTCCGGTGTTCCAGGCGGATTCGAAATTCGATGCATCGTTTGATCTGGCAAGCGTACCTAGCTCTGCACCGGCGGGAGCGATATTCGATTGGAGCCGCGCAGAGATCGTCGTAGGGGTGAGCGATGCGCGCGGAGCTTTGGCCGACGCGACCATTACTGCTGACGGGAAAACTTTCACGCTGGGTCCTTCCGCAATTTCTCAGAACATGTCGTTTGGTGGAGACCAAAATCTCAAGCTGGTTTTATTGGGCGCGAACGTTGGAGACATTGCAAAACCGAACAAGCAATTCAATGTGGCCTCCGCGCTGCGATTTTCCGGTGCGCAAAGAATCGCAGTCCTTGCCTATGGCAAGACGACAAACTTGACCATGCAGGGAGATTGGGCGAGCCCTGGATTCGATGGCGGATTTTTGCCCGTTCATCGAACTGTAGCGCACGATGGATTCAAAGCGGAATGGTCGATCCCGTTTATCGCGCGGGGTGTGCGCTCCGAGGGTTCAAGCGAGGCGGTTACAGGGCTGGATGCTACGGCGCTTGGCGTTTCGTTTATCGAAGTGGCCGACCCGTATCAGTCCGTGAACCGTGCCGTGAAATACATGCCTCTTTTTGTTGGACTGGTATTCCTTTCTTATTTTGTCTTTGAAGTGACGACGAAAAAGCGCTTGCACCCGGCGCAATACATCCTGGTGGGAATCGCGCAGATCATTTTTTATCTCCTTCTGTTGTCGCTTGCCGAACGAATTGGATTTGATTTCGGCTTCCTCATTGCAGGGCTGGCAACGGTGGCTTTGCTTTCCGCTAATGCAGGCTGGATCTTCGCGAGCCGCAAGCAGGGTTGGCGGGCTTTTTCTGTTTTCAGTTTGCTGTACGTACTCATTTACATGTTGCTGCGGCTTGAGGACAACTCCCTGCTGGTAGGTGCAATCGCCAGCTTCCTCGCGGTGGCTGCGGTCATGTACTTCACGCGGAAGATCGATTGGTATAGCTCGATCCCGGCGGGCGGCCTGGGCGAGAAGCAAAGCATACCTCTCTCCTGAGTGGATGCGGATGACTGAACTGAACAGAGAGGAACGACTATGACGCGACAACAAAAGCAAGAAGGACTGCACGTAGCAATCATTATGGACGGCAATGGCCGCTGGGCCACGCGGCGGGGATTGCCGCGAGTTGCAGGCCATCGCGTTGGCGTGGCGGCCATACGAAACGTGGTGGAACATGCACCTGATCTCGGCATCGGGCGCATGACTCTCTATGCATTCTCGTCCGACAATTGGAACCGCCCGGAGTCGGAAGTCCGGAGCATTTTCTGGCTCATGCGCGCGTACCTTCGGCTGGAAACGAAAAAGCTGAAACAGCGAGGCGTACGGCTTCAGGCGATCGGACGCCGCGATCGTCTGCCGCACCCGTTGCTGCGTGATCTTGAGGAGGCCGAATTCGCCACAGCGAAAGAACGACGCCTGCACTTGCGACTCGCGATTGACTATTCCTCGCGCGACGCCATCAGTCGGGCAGCAGGAGGAATTCTTGCCGAAGATTCCCGCTCGCCAGATCTCTTGCGGCGCAACCTGACCCACGCGCTTAGTGCCGAGAGCAGCGATGTTGATTTGCTGATTCGTACCGGAGGCGAGAAACGATTATCAGATTTTTTACTCTGGGAATCGGCTTACGCGGAACTCATATTCACCGAGCGCATGTGGCCGGACTTTAATGGCAACGATTTGGAAGCAGCGGTGCAAGAGTTCAATCGTCGCGAGCGCCGCTTCGGCGGACTGATTTCAGCGAAAACACCATCCGCGGCACATCTATAGTAGTTATGAGCAATTATGGCCGGTTCTTCAACCCTCGCCGAATCACTTCCGCGGTGTCTTCGGGCAATGGGAGCTTTGCGACTTCTTCCGCGGTGAACCATCGAGCTTCGGCGGCGTCCCCTCCGGCTTTGAATTCTCCGCCAATGCACGTGCATTCGAAGTCGATCAAAACATAATGGTATTGGGTGCGGCCGTCTGGATCACGCAACAGGCGATCGAACACGCCGAGCAACGCTCCCGACTCGACGATCAGTCCAGTTTCTTCCAGGACTTCACGCACCACAGCTTCACGTACCGTCTCGCCGACTTCCATTGTTCCGCCGGGGATAGACCATTCCCCGAACGCGGGCGCATGTCCACGCTTGATGAGCGCGACGCGACCTTTTTCCGCGTCTCTATGATCAACGATGATGGCGCCGACGCCGACAAATGGGCGATCAGGATATTCACGATTCATAAAGGGGCCAGCTTATCTTAGATTGACAAAGGATCGACAAATCGACTGATCGACAAACTAATAGATCGACAAACCAACGAACCAACCACAGACAAACCAAGCGGCATAGAATACGTCTTACTTAATCGGCAGGATAGACTTATGGCCCTCGAAGAATACAAACGCAAGCGGAAATTCGAAGACACTCCGGAGCCTCCGCCGAAGGTTGAAAAGAAATCGAAGCATCGCTTTGTGGTGCAGAAGCACCACGCCTCGCGCCTGCATTATGACTTCCGCCTGGAGATGGAAGGAGTGTTGAAATCATGGGCCGTCCCCAAGGGCCCATCGCTCGATCCAGCGGACAAGCGTCTGGCGATGCAGGTAGAGGACCATCCCGTTTCTTATTTTGATTTTGAAGGGACCATTCCGGAAGGCAATTACGGCGCGGGCACTGTGATGGTGTGGGACGTGGGCACGTGGGAGCCGCTTTCGCCGCAAGCCGTCAACGGAAAACATGTAGCAGGGACCGACGCTGAAGCTTCAGCGATGCTGAAGAAGGGCGACTTCAAAATTCGCCTGCATGGAAAAAAACTCAACGGCGATTTTGCGCTGATCCACATCAAAGCACGCCGGCCGGGCAGCAAAGGCACCGAATGGCTGCTGATTAAAAAGCACGATGATGATGTGGTCGAAGGCTACAACATCGATGAGTTCGATAAATCCGCGCTTACCGGACGAACGATGAAGAAGATAGGCGGCGACCAGAAGTCGGATGAATGGGAGAGCAATCGAAAGGCTTCTCCGGGAAAAGTAAAAGCAGCATGGTTGACAGACGCCATCGCCAGAGCGGATAAAAAAAAACTTTCGGCGGAGGCAGCAGAGAAACCCAAAGGAAAAACAAAACAACCAAAAGAAAAAGACGACCGCCAAAATGAACTTCCTGGCGTAAAAGCCCCAGCAACTTCTTCTAAAAAATCTCCTCCCAAAAAGTCCTCCTCTTCGCACTCATCTCCCGCTGCGGTGAAAGATCTCGCAGGCGCCACCAAGCGCGCCATGCCTGAAGCAATCACACCCATGCTGGCGCTTTCCGTCGAGCAACCCTTCGACGGCAAAGAATGGCTTTTTGAAATCAAATGGGACGGCTATCGGGCCGTCTCCTTTATCAGGAATGGTTCCGTGCGGTTGATGTCGCGGACCCACAATGATCTGAGTGGACGCTATCCGGAACTGCAAGCGCTTCCGGAATTCGTGAATGCGAAGAACGTGATCCTTGATGGTGAAGTCGCAGCGCTCGATGAAAAAGGCCGTGCGTCTTTTAGCTTGATGCAACAGCGCACCGGCATTCGTAAACATGGGCGGCAAGTTGCCGGCAAGTCGGGGATTCCGATCGTTTATTACATCTTTGACGTTCTCTACATCGACGGATACGACCTGCGCCGCGTCAAACTCGAAGATCGCAAGAAACTTTTGGCGGAGATTTTAAAGACCGACGGCCTCATCCGCTACTCCGACCACTTCGATCATGGCAAAGCTCTTTTCGATGTGGCCAAGCAGCAGGGACTGGAAGGGATCATCGCCAAGCGGCGCGACAGCGTTTATGAAGAACGCCGCAGCCGGGAATGGTTGAAGGTCAAGATCACGCAGACGGTCGATTGTGTTGTGGGAGGTTATACCGATCCTGAAGGCAGCCGACCACACTTCGGATCGCTGGTGCTTGGCTTGTATGACAGGAAGAAAAATTTAATTCATGTGGGACAGGCCGGCACGGGATTCGATCACGCGGCCCTTGCGCGAATTTCTAAAGTGCTCACCAAGCTGGGAACGAAGAAGAATCCGTTTTATGGGGACGTGGATGCGCCCCATCCGCACTGGAGCAAGCCGGAATTGGTCGCGGAGATTAAATTCACCGAATGGACGCATGAAACTTCCGATGGCGGAGTGAAACTCCGCGCCCCTGTGTTCATGGGTTTGCGCGAAGATAAAAAACCGGAAGAATGCACCTTCGCGGAACAAAGCATCGGCTCGGATGCATAGGTTCTTCGCTGCGCTCAGCAGAACAATGTGTTAGTTGTGAAGCTGCATTCCCCATCGAAAAGTAGCTGGCATTTTTTCTTTTCTCATCGCTACTTAATCTCTTTCATTGGCAGCATCGTGCCGTAATCGTGTCCGGAGGTTTCCGTGGCACGAGCCACCACTCCATCAAAAGCGTCACGGAACTCCGGATATTTGGCAATCAGAGCTTTCATGACGGCCATGTTGTCCTGAAATGCCTGTCCGCTATTGGAAACATCCGCAGACTGGAATTTCACAATCAAATCCAAATCTGTGCCCACCAGCAGCGGATACATCGCGATCAGTTTGTAAGTCTTCGCATTCGCGGCAGCCAGATCCATCGGCGGCAGGTCTGTAGGCTTGGCCGTCTGCGCTTCGTCATAAAGCTTATCGGTGGATTGGGTGCTCATGAAATCCACGGGCGTCAGCAAGGAATGCGCTTCTATAAAGTAGAACCACGCATTGTGCAGTTTGTTCTGCGTCTTGTAAGTACGGGCTTTGTCGAGAAACCAATTGCCGTCATGACCATTGATCTGCATGGCCTTGACCAACAACCCTCCCAGCTTCCAGCTCGCGCCCTCCTGCTGCAACACGAACGAAACTGTATAGGGAGCTTTTGCTGTTTTAACGTCTAACACTTCGATTCCGTAACTGCCGGGCACAAGATTGTTCAACACAAACACTGCGCTGTTAGAGGTTTGTCCATTCGCACCAAACACGCCGCATAGAAATTCAGCGCGGGCCGAAGGCGCGGTTCCATCCAGCTTCAACAAATAAGGAGGCCGGGCAGTCCCGGTAGCTCCTGACAAATTGGCTTTGTTGTCGTCGATGACCCCTTCGATGCCGGCAAAATTCGAGGCCAGGCTGGCAGCGGCATTCTGCTTCAAACTTGCGACGTCGCCGCGGGCGACCATGCTCAAGAAATTGTTGGCTGTAGTCTCAAGGGCCGTATGAACACTTGCGTCCATATCTTCCGAGGTAAAACAGGTTTGCGCCTGCGCTTTGCCCAAAAATGAGACTGCAAAAATGAAAGTTAGAAACCAGTAAAAATTGCGTGTGATTTTGCCGCTATAGGTGCTCATGGATTCCTTCTTACGATGCAATTCATCAGGAAAATGTTGGAAACAGCTTACAACGCCGGGAAAGGTTCGTTAACCATGAATTTGAAGGCGTTCCTCACTTCACAATCTGTCATTTGCGCGGCATTCGGCCATTGTGTTACCGTCCCCTTGATTTAGGTTTCCAGGAGAATCCCATGGTTGGATGGATCATTTTAGGCATACTCATTTTCATCGCGATCGTGCTGGTCGGGATGTACAACAGCCTGGTGCAGCTGCGCGTTCGCGCGGACAACGCCTGGAGCGATATCGATATACAACTCAAGCGCCGCCATGATTTGATTCCCAACCTAGTGGAGACGGTCAAAGGCTACGCCGCCCATGAAAAAGGGACGTTCGAGGACATCGCAAAATTTCGCTCCGTGGCCATGCAAGCCACCGCCCCTGCCGATAAAGCCGTAGCAGAAAATCAACTGACCGGGGCGCTGAAAACTTTATTTGCGGTGGCTGAGAATTATCCAGAGTTAAAGGCTTCCACGCAATTCACGCAATTGCAGAACTCGCTGAGCGCAGTGGAAGACACCCTCCAGAACGCGCGTCGCTACTACAACGCGGTTGTGCGTGATTTGAATACGAAGATCCAATCGTTCCCCACGAATCTGTTGGCGGGAATGTTCGGCTTCCAGCAGCGGCAGTTCTTTGAAGTTGCCGCGGCAGACAAAGAACCGGTGGCGGTGAAGTTCTAACTTCGTAGATTCGCGAAACAGGCAGCATACATCTTTCACTATGACTTCAAGCGCGAAGAAGTTTCTCTTATCCGCTCTGCTGGTTTTATTCTTCGTTCCGCAAGTTTTCGCGCGCAGCTGGCGCATCGCCGATTTTAAAGATGACATTGCGATTGAGAAGGACGGAACGGCGACCGTCCACGAAGAAATCACCCTCGTCTTTGTCGGTTCATTTCAAGGGATTCATCGCACCATTCCCATCGAATATCCCGGACCGACGGGCACAAACTACACGTTGTTTCTGGATGTA
>DASXCC010000118.1:0-21663 GCA_036491415.1 Terriglobales bacterium
GACGTTTAGACACATAGTTCCGTACGTTACAATTAGAGTCGTTATGACGAACCAAACGAGAGAATCGGGTAAATGGGTCGTGGATTGGCTGAATGATCCTTACGGCGGAAAAAGTCGCACACGGTGTTTTGGACAATACACCATAGCCGAGCGAAATCGGATTATCTCCTTGATTCGCAAGTTACAATCATTCGCCTCTATAGCGCTCACCTCAAAAAAATTTGATTCGTTCAATAATCCGAAAGCAGGGCGGCTTGAGAATGACATCTATAGGATCACCAGCCGCTACAAACTGAGCCCGTTTTTCTGCATAGCAGAGGGCCAGCCCCGATGTACCTTCCTGACCGCAACCCTGAGACAGCCGGTGGCGCTAGCAGCGGTTGAATGCCTCAAAGAGATATGGCGAAATGAATCAATAGATCGGCTCGCTCTTTGCGCCCAGTGTGGGGAACATTGGATCTTTCGGATTAAACAAAATCAAGAATGCTGTTCGCCGAAGTGTCGGCAAAAACGATACGAGAAAACTCCAAAAGGTCGGAACCGCAGGAAGGAATATCAGCGCGGATATTATCGTGACCATCTGTCCTCAACTTCGCCGCCCATTAAAGCAAGGCGTCACGCAAAACTTCGAAGGTTATTTGGATAATAGCGAATAAAATACGAAAATCGAGAATTGATGTTTGTGTGTAAAAAAGAATTACGGGCCTTGTGAGGCGTTAGTTCTGAAGATTTTAGCCCGTACGCCCCGATTTCCAAGCCCCATAACAACGTCGTTAGTCGGTCCTGACGCGCTTGCACCCAAGGCGCGGTAATGTTGCTCCGTCGTTTTCACACTGGAATGTCCGAGTAGCTTGCTTACATCTTCCAGCGATACGCCTTTGGCTAGTAGATCCACTGCGAAAATAATTTGCGGCAATCTTATGCCGTCGTTCTATTCTTCCAACCGTCACCGAAAGCAAATCCCATGGATGTCTTCTTTCAGAGCATCTGGTTCCGGCTCATTTACTTGCTGTTCTTGGCGATATATATAAGTGTGCTCTGGTTCGTCCTGGGGCCTGCATCCAAAGTTGCGTGGGCAACCACTCCGTGGTATGCGGTGAGTGTGGCCTGCGGAACATTTGGGCTTGTGATCGCAGTGCCGACCGCCCCCGTTCTGAGAGCTGTGCCTCGCCAATGGTTTCGCGTGCCTTCGGTCGAGCGCATACTCCACCGCATCGTCGGCGTCGGAATTTTCGGTTGGCTGCTCGATGTCTCTGGATGGAATCGCCGTGTGCTCGAACCTTTGCGAGGATTCTCGGGCAAAAGGGTCGGCTTACTCTCTCTGGAACAGTCGTTGCGAGCCGCTGTTGTCTCACACGGAATCTGCTTCGCCATCCACGTACTCCTGGCCGTACTCGCACTTTTCAGCAGGCATCCGTGGAGCGCGGCACTATGGATGCTATTGCCGGGTGTAATCGTTCATCTTTACCCGGTGCTGCTACAGCGCTCCATCTTGCTTCGACTACAGCCGCTACTAAATAGTACCCCTGCTCAGAAAATCGTGAGGACTTAGGTTTGCCGCAACCTACACGATTTAATGTATTCTGCGGCATCGTTCCTTTTGGTATGGTGTTTTCCTTCAATATCCTTGGCCGATCAAACCTCATTCCAGCAAGCTAAATTAATAGCTGACGAACTCGACGACGCTATCGAAACAGCAATCCTTGGCTCTGCAAGGCTCAGCGTATGGGAAGATGTCGACAAAAGAGGCAGAGCGGTACGACCAGCGGCGCATTCGCATTGGAGAACTTTGCACGCTTTTGAATCAATTTAAACCGAAAGACTAGTGGGAGAGAAGATGAAGGGTGAAACTGGGGAACGTTGGCGGCTCCTCTGCGAAGATGCAGCTACCGAACAAGATCCACAAAAACTTTTGGAACTCATTAAAGAAATCAACAAGCTACTCGATGAGAAAGAAGCCCGTCTGATTGCTGCGAGAGCCGCCGACCGAGAAGTGCGGAACGCTGGATAGTGCAAACCACCGAACGCATTGACGGCAGATTAGGGATACGACTCAACGACGGAGAAGTAGAGATAGCTGTATTGCTCGACGTAGTGAGTACTGTCGTTAAAGATACAGAGTTTTTCATTTCGCATCTTGAATTGGCGCAGTCCTCGCAAGTCCCAGATGGCGGCCTAAAAATGCACAAGCGCCGTTATCGCTCGATTCGTATTCCGGCTCACGTCTAC
Organism: Terriglobales bacterium; assembly: GCA_036491415.1. Lineage (GTDB taxonomy): Bacteria > Acidobacteriota > Terriglobia > Terriglobales > Acidobacteriaceae > JAICKN01. Next base: position 2,230 of record DASXCC010000118.1, read on the forward strand.
GAGCGCGTTCTAAAAAGGCTGTCCGTCAAATAGCCGCCGCTGGTTTTAATTAACTCGCTATCCCTCTATCTTCCTGTTACTTCCCGCCCATTTCCCTATGTAGTGAGGGGACAAAACAACTATGGGCGCTACAGGATTGATTTTTGAACCGCTGCTATCCGCGAAACAAGCCGCCGGAATGCTGGGCGGCATCCACGTTAAAACGCTTCAACGCATGGCCCGCGCCAAGGATCTGCCCAGCCGCCGGATCGGGCGCGCATGGTTCTTTCGGGCTAGTGAACTAGACCAATGGCTTCGGTTAAAATCGTCGGGCCAATCCGACCGCTCAAACGGAAAGGAAATTACCTAATGAGCGGAAGGTATCAAAACGGTTGTCTATACCGTGAGCGCCGGAAAGCTGGCCCGGATGTTTGGGTTTTCAGATGGCGCGACGGACAGGCAAACCGAAAACAGCAAATTGGAACCGTGGACCAATTCCCAACTAAGAAGAACGCAACGATAGCTTGTGAATTGATCCGTAGGAGCATTAACCGGGAAACGAGGACGCCGCGTACTGTGGCCGAACTTGTTGACCATTACAAAGAGAAGGAAATGCCAGAGGACAGCAACAAAGCATATTCGACACGTAAGGCGTACCAATCCTATTTCAAAAATTGGCTCGTTCCTGTGTGGGGCGGTCACAGAATTTCAGACGTAAAGACTGTGGCCGTAGAAGAGTGGTTGCGTTCCCTGTCCCTGGCACCCGGCACCAAAGCAAAAATACGGAATATTATGTCCGCGCTTTTCACTCATGCGATGCGTTATGAATGGGCGGACAGAAATCCGATTCGGTTAGTGCGTCAATCAGCGAAGCGATTAAGTGCACCGGAAGTTTTAGAGGTTGAAGAAATCCGGGCGCTACTTGCCGAGCTTGACGTGCCGTATAGTGCGATGACGTTCCTAGCCGTCGTCACGGGTTTGCGCGTTAGTGAATTGCTGGCGCTCAAGTGGAGTGACATTGATTTTGCAGCCGAGGAAATCCGACTCAACCGAGGCATTGTGTCTCAGCACGTTGGCCCGTTGAAAACCGAAACATCCAGAAAGCCGATTGCGATGGATTCGTTTTTAGCGGATGTGCTGCTGGACTGGCGAGGGCGATGCCCTTACAATCAAGATGCGGATTACGTGTTCGCGTCTCTGGACAAAAAGGGCTTGCAACCATTGTGGCCTAGTTCAGCGATGGCAAAACACATCCGGCCCGCCGCCAAGCGGGTAGGGATTCGCAAGCACGTTCGCTGGCATGTTTTCCGCCACTCATTTGCAACTTTGTTAAAGGGCAATGGTGAGGATGTGAAAACAGTACAGGAATCTTTGCGACACGCGGACAGCAAAGTAACGCTAGACACGTACACGCAAGGGCTTATGCCAGTGAAACGAGCGGCACAACGGAAGGTTATTCAGATGATTGTTCCCATCTGTTCCCAACCGTCACAAGATACAGCCGCTAGTGCTTTGATTCTAAAGGCGGGCGCGTAGCTCAGTTGGCAGAGCAATGCCCTTTTAAGGCATGGGTCGATGGTTCGAGTCCATCCGCGCTCACCAAATAAATCTCTGATTCCGCAATAGGTTCCGTGCTTTTCCGTAATTTGCTTTCCCGCCGCTGATTTCAATTGTGCCCATTTTTGTGCCCACCCTTTTTCTTGCCGAACGTTCCAGTGAACACACTCTGAGTTTCCTTTTCGCGGAAGCTTGAGATCCAACTCTGGTGATTTGCATTTAGTGAGAGGCGCGATTTTGCTGGATGATTTTCAGGACGGAAGCGCTACTTGTAGGCGCGGGCGCGAAGGTCAGAATCAACATGAGCAGGGCAACAATCGCCAGCCAACGGCGCTTGCCTTCAATTGCCGGATATTCGGGAACAGCGGGATGTCGCATTCCTGTCAGCGCAAGCAATACAGCCCATAACGCCCATCCTGCCCAACAGTAAACAGCCAGCGGAACGAGCACGCCAATCGCCGCCCACGAAACATAACGATGTATGCGCGGCCCAAGCGAATAAACAATGTGGCCGCCATCAAGTTGCCCACCGGGAAGCAGGTTCAACGCAGTGGCAAACATGCCTACCCAGGCGGCAATGGCCATGGGATGCAAATGAACATCCTGCAACGGCACAACTCCGCCGCTGGCATTGTGCATCGGAATCAGTCGCAACGCTAAATCAAAAATCAACGGATATCCGAGCTGCACATCAGGTATTGCCACCTGCACTCCCACGCGCGAAAACGGAAGGGCAATCAACAAAATTGCAACCGCAAAAACAAATCCGGCAATCGGTCCGGCGATTCCAATATCAAACAACGCCGCGCGGGAGCGAATTTGCGAGCGAATCCGGATGAACGCTCCCATCGTCCCAAACAAAGTCGGAGCCGGAATGAAAAAGGGCAAAGTCGCGTTCACTTTGTAATACCGGCACGCAATGTAATGTCCCATTTCGTGCGCGAAAAGAATCAGCATCAACGAAGCGGCGAATGGAACTCCTAGCAACAGCCGCGAAGGCTCGGCCAATATCCAGCGGATGGGAAAGAAACCGAACATACTGTCGGTCAAAAGAAATGTCGGGTTTCCCTGAAGAAAATTAAATTCATAGCCCGCCCCCACAACTAACGTCGTAAAGACCGTGGCCAGAAACAGCAATCCGTAAAGCCAGTAATGTTTTTTTTCTGGCTTTACCACGACCACTTTTATCGGATGGAAAAGTTGTGGGGAAGAAACCGAAGGCGTGAGATCAGACATCAGGAATACCGGAATCAATCCTTATCGAAGAAACACAGCACGAGCCAGGCTGCAGCGTGCGCATTCTTTGCGGCCAGCTTAATCGATCGATTGCAATTCTTTGCCGGGCTTGAAGCGTACAGCCTTGCCCGGAGGGATGGAAACTTCCGCGCCAGTGCGAGGGTTGCGGCCAATGCCCGTCTTGCGCGGACGCACGTTGAATACGCCAAATCCTCGCAATTCAATGCGATCGCCCTTGGCCAAAGCCTTCTTCATGCTGTCGAAGACGGTTTCGACAGCGATTTCGGCTTTGCTCTTGGTAAAGCCGGAGCCCATCTTTTCGCAAACTTCGTTAATAATATCGAGTTTAATCACGGTGGCCACCCCCAATGCGAAATCAAATCCCACCAAGTTATTGATGCTAAGGAACATAACAGAGATTGTCAACGGGCCACGTTGTCCCGTAAGATGCTGGCACCTCAGTTTTTACCAGCCAAAATTGCCTGAACGATAAATTTTCCTAGGAGAACTATGCTGAAAAGTGACCGCTGGATCCGCAAGATGGCCAAAGAAAAAGACATGATTAACCCCTTTTCCGAGAAGCAGGTACGGGAAGGTTGCATCTCCTACGGTCTGTCTTCCTATGGATACGATCTGCGGGTGGCCGATGAATTCAAAATCTTTACCAATGTGAACTCTTCCATCGTTGACCCCAAGCACTTTGACGAAAGATCCTTTGTCACTACACAAGCAGACGTTTGTCTTGTTCCACCGAACTCATTCGCCCTGGCCCGTTCCGTGGAGTATTTCAAGATTCCCCGCGAAGTGCTGACAATTTGCGTGGGCAAATCCACCTATGCGCGTTGCGGCATTATAGTGAACGTCACGCCTTTTGAGCCGGAGTGGGAAGGCTTCGTAACGCTGGAAATTTCCAACACTACTCCGCTGCCGGCAAAGATCTACGCCAATGAGGGCTTGTGCCAAATCCTGTTCTTCCAATCAGATGAAGTTTGCGAGATCAGCTACGCGGACCGCAAAGGAAAGTATCAGTCGCAGAAAGGGATCGTGCTGCCCAAACTGTAAATTGCCAATTCCTTATAAAGGTCAGCCTCGGCGCGTGTGTTTGCTGATTTGTATTACAACATAATGCATGATATTTTCATGTATTATGCGAGTCACAGAAAAAACTATTAGTTTCCGTGCTGACGTTGGGAAGATTGATGCGCTTGACTCTCTGGCCGCTGCGCAGGACCGCCCGCGTAGCTATCTCATCAATGAGGCCATCGCAAACTACATCGAACTCCACGCATATCAAGACATACTCGTCCGCAAAGGTCTTCAACAAATGCGCGAAGGCCAGTTCACCGGTCATGAAGAAGTTGTGAGACGCATCAAAAAAACCGGACGCGCCAGTAAGTGATTGTTTGGACGGAACAGGCCACGCGGCAGTTAGACCAGGTTCAGGATTTTATTTCTCTTTCCAATAGCCCTGAAGTCTCTCTCAACGTTGTATTTCAAATCCTTGCCAGCGTTGAACAATTGGCGCGCTTTCCTATGTTAGGCCGAAGAGGACGAGTCGCGGGCTCGCGTGACTTGATAATCCCCAACACACCTTTTATTGTTGCATACACACTGGAAGACAATAGAATCGCAATTCTGGCGGTCTATCACGGTTCTCAACAATGGCCGGAAGCGTTTTAGCTCTTTGTGCCGATTCTATTCTGCATCAGTAGATACACCGGATATGTCAACACAATTACTCCCAGCGTGAACACTGCGCTGATCCAGTCTTCCACCGCCGATCCGACCAGAAAAGCAATCGAACCCAAAAGAACGATCAGCGGCGTCCACGGATAACCCCATACCCTGAAAGGCCGCGCAAGATTCGGTTCGCGCTTGCGAAGCACAAACAATGCTGCGAATCCTGAGACGTAAATCGCGACAAACATCACCGACGCAATCGAGATGAGCCGAGAAAAATTTCCCGAAAGGATCAATCCAACTGCAATCATTGCGCTCAAGCCGAGCGCTATGGCCGGAGTTCCTCCAGAATTGATTCCGGTCACGCCTCGAAAAAACAATCCATCGCGGCCTATGGCAAACAGAATGCGCGGTGCGATGAGCAGTAAAGAATTGATGAGACCGAGCAGCGCGACAATAGCAATGACGAGAACAAATTGACGGCCATGATCGCCAAGAATTACCGCAGCCGCATCCGCTGCAGGAATTTTTGACGCAGATAAAATATTCATCGGCAGCACATGAAGGAATGCCAGATTGATGAGCATGAAAATAAAAATGCTTAGCAGCACTCCGCCGATGGCAGAACGTGGCAGGTTACGCGCGGGATCGCGGTCTTCTTCCATGAAATAAACCGCGCTATACCATCCGTCGTACGTGGCGATCACAGCCTGGAAAGCTAAAACGATTCCCAGCAGAAGTCCTTCTTGGGAAATATTCCCATTCATGACAATTGGGATGGAGTGAACTTTCGGAAGCGCAAAACAAACTACGATCAATCCCATCAAGGCCAATGCCTTGATGGCGCTCGTCACCTCCTGCGCCCGACTACCCAGTTTCAACCCCACCCAATTCAACACCGTGAGTGCGACCACCGTTACCACCGCAATCAGCCGGATTTTTCCTTGCCACGACGGCCACAACTCAACGCAAAATTCGCCCAGCGCGGTTGCGGAATAAGCCATGCTGACCGACTGCACAATCCAATCCATGCCGCCGATCACAAATCCGCCATACGGTCCGAAGGCGCGGCGGCCATAGGCGTACCATCCGCCTTCCAACGGCAGCACGGTTCCCAATTCCACGACGCAGAGTGTCCCCAGCAATGCATAAATGCCGCCGAGCAGCCAGATTGTCATGATGAGCCAGGGTTTTTGCAGGTGCCCGGCCACTTCCCCGGGAGTGCGTAAAATTCCCGCGCCAATGATCGTTCCTATGCTGACGGCGACTCCGAAGCTGACTCCGAGAATACGCAGCAATTGACCGCGGGCCGGAGCTTCTGAACTTTGGGAAACTGACATAGTGATCAGCAGGCGATAAATAAAAATTAAAATTAAAAAATTAAAAATAAGACGGCTGATTCTGACACCGGCCCCCGGCAGAGTCAATCATCGAGTCGATTTGTGAGTGGAATTCTGCTGTAGCATTTAGGCGAATATTTTGCGAAACTTGCCGTGGTAAAATAGAGTTTCCATGTCTTCCGTTCCCGCCTCTCTCGCATGGGCCCATCCGCTTGTACAGGAGTGGTTCGTCAACAAATTCGAAACTCCCACCGAGCCCCAGGAGCAAGGCTGGCCGCACATACTTGCAGGCCATACCACACTGATTTCTGCTCCAACCGGCTCCGGTAAAACGCTGACCGCCTTTCTTGCCTGCATTGACCGCCTGGTGCGCAAAGCTCTCGCCGGGGATTTGCAGGACCGCACCGAGGTGCTTTACATTTCTCCGCTCAAAGCGCTGGGCAATGACATCCAGAAAAATTTAGAAGGTCCCCTGGGCGAGATTCAGCAGATGGCAGGCGCTCGCGGATTGCTCATGCCAAAAATCCGCACAGCCGTTCGCACGGGCGACACGCTGGCGTCGGACCGTCGCGCCATGCTGAAGTGTCCTCCGCACATTTTGGTCACGACCCCAGAGTCGCTCTATATTCTGCTGACCGCCGAGCGTAGCCGCGCGATTCTTCGGGATATCGAAACCGTGATTGTGGACGAAATCCACGCCGTAGCGGATGACAAGCGCGGCGCGCACCTGACTCTTTCGCTGGAAAGGTTGGAGGCCCTCACCCATCGTCATCCGGTACGGATTGGATTGTCGGCCACGCAAAAGCCAATTGAAGAGGTCGCGCATTTTCTCACCGGCAATGGACGGCCTGATCCGGTCATCGTAGATATCGGCCACAAGCGCAAACTGGATTTGGCTGTAGAAGTCCCTTCCAGTGAACTCGGGCCAATCACCACGAACGAAATGTGGGACGAGATTTACGACCGTCTTGTGCAACTCGTCGAGCAAAACCGTTCCACTCTGGTGTTCGTGAATACGCGGCGTTTGGTGGAGCGCGTCGCTCACAATCTTGGCGAGCGATTGGGAGAAGACAACGTCGCTGCACATCATGGCAGCCTCGCGCGCAAACTGCGTCTGACAGCGGAAAACAAATTAAAAAATGGCGAGATTAAAGTCCTGGTCGCAACCGCGTCGCTGGAGTTGGGAATCGATATCGGCACGGTCGATCTTGTCGTACAAATCAGCTCTCCGCGCGCGATTGCGGTGGCCTTGCAGCGAGTCGGACGCTCGGGACACTGGCGGGGCGCAGTTCCAAAGGGAAGATTTTTCGTCACAACTCGCGACGACCTTCTGGAATGTGCGTCGTTGGTGCGCGCAATTCGTCACGGAGACCTCGATCGCCTCATCATCCCCGAAGCTCCATTAGACATTCTCGCGCAGCAGATTGTGGCGGCTTGTGCCAGCGAAGAATGGGATGAGGATGCGATGCTTGCGCTGGTTCGCCGCGCTTATCCTTATCGCGATCTTGACCAGAAAACCTACGAAACCATTCTGGAAATGCTTTCCGAAGGAATCGCCGCGCGGCGCGGCCGTTATGGCGCATACATACACCATGACCGCGTGAACCATAAGTTGCGCGCCCGCCGGGGTGCAAGATTGGCTGCCATCACCAGCGGCGGCGCGATTCCTGAAACAGCGCTTTTCACCGTAGTCGCCGAACCCGAAGGAATGACGGTAGGCACACTGGACGAGGATTTCGCCGTTGAGAGTAATCGCGACGACATTGTTCTGCTGGGAAATGCATCGTGGCGCATCCGGCGGATCGAAGGAAAAACGGGACGTGTGATTGTGGAAGATGCACACGGAGCTCCTCCTACAGTTCCTTTTTGGCTGGGAGAAGCGCCAGCCCGCACCCAGGAACTTTCGGAGCGCATTGCCTCATTGCGGCAGGAGATCAGCGATCGATTGCCGCACGTCATGCCAACGCCCGCTTCCCGTAACCTGCCCGAAGTGATGGAAGTGGTTTCATGGCTGAAAGACGAATGCGGCCTCGACACTTCCGGCGCCGAGCAGGTGGTCGAATATATTCTCCAGGGACGCGCCGTGCTTGGCGCCGTGCCCACGCAGGACACCATTATTGCTGAACGCTTTTTCGACGAAGGCGGCGGAATGCAGCTGGTGATCCACGCCCCGTTCGGCGGCCGCGTAAACAAAGCCTGGGGACTTTCCTTACGCAAGCGCTTTTGCCGCAGTTTTAATTTCGAATTGCAGGCAGCGGCCACCGACAATGGACTCAATATCGCGCTTGCTGAGCAGCACAGCTTTCCCCTTGCCGATGTTTTTCAATTCTTGAGCGCCGAGACCGTCCAACCAATTTTGGAGCAAGCGGCGTTAGCTTCGCCGATTTTTGGCACACGCTGGCGTTGGGATGCGAATCGCGCGTTGGCTTTGCTCCGCTTCCAGGGCGGAAAGAAAGTGCCGCCGCAGATCCAGCGCATTCGTTCCGACGATCTACTGGCTTCGGTGTTTCCTGACGTCGCTGCCTGCCAGGAAAATATCGCGGGCGACATCCAGATTCCCGATCATCCTCTGGTAAATGAAGTCATGAAGGATGTTCTTCATGAAGCCATGGACATCGACGGCCTGCGGAATTTATTGCGCCGCATCGAAACTGGAAGTATCCGCTGTATAGCCGTGGATACGCCGGTTCCATCGCAATTCTCGCACGAGATATTGAATGCAAATCCCTACGCGTTTCTAGACGACGCTCCACTCGAAGAACGTCGCGCCCGCGCAGTCGAGATGCGCCGCATGTTGCCGGAGTCGGTGTTGGAAGAAGTGGGCAAGTTGGACGCAGCAGCCATCGCGCAAGTCCGCGACGAGGCATGGCCCGATGTTCGCGATGCCGATGAACTGCATGACGTGTTGCATACGCTAGTCGCGCTGCCGGAGAGCTTTTCTTTGTCAGCGGAATCTGCGTCGAGTCCTCTATCCGGAAATTCTGTTTTCGATGCAGGTGCAGGCGTCCTGCCCGTACAATGGGATCCCGCACACGACTGGGCTATTCATTACGAGCGGCTTACTCAGCAAAGGCGCGCAGTAAGAGCCACGGCGGACTCGCGTAGATACTGGGTTGCAACGGAGCGGGCGCAAACGTTCCGCTTGTTGTTTCCTGACGCAAACTTTGAGTCCCCGGGCGAAGAAACTCGCTCCTCCATCACGAACCGCGATGATGCCTTACTCGCGCTTGTTTCAGGATGGATGACGCACTCCGGCCCAACAACCGCCGGCAAATTAGGCGCGGTGCTCGGACTTCCTTCTTCAGAGATTGAAAAAGCCTTGCTGCGAATGGAAGCCAATGGAACCATTCTTCGGGGCAAGTTTACCGACACCAAAACTGAAGCCACGGAATGGTGCGAGCGGCGATTGCTGGCGCGCATTCATCGCCTGACGGTAGCGACGCTTCGCAAACAGATCGAACCTGTAACTCGGGCTCAATTCATGCGCTGGTTATTGCGCTGGCAACATGTCGACTCTGGCGCCCAACTTCAGGGAGAACGCGGCACGCTCGATGTCCTGAAACAGCTCCAGGGATTCGAAGTGCCTGCCAATGCATGGGAGCGGCAAGTACTGGGACGGCGCATTGCGAATTACGACCCGAAATGGTTGGATCAGTTGTGCCTCACAGGAGCCGTAGGCTGGGGAAGATTGTCGCCCCATCCGGCTACTCTGGAAGATTCTGCCGCGGGCAAGCGGCGCGTAATTCCCACCAGCGTCGCGCCCATTACATTCTTTGTGCGTGAGGAATCGGCGTGGATGGCGCCTTCCCCACATCATGCGGATGTTGAGCATGACGAATCCCGCCGCGGGTTGAGCGATGGTGCGCGGCAAGTATTGGATTTTCTTCGCCAGCGTGGCGCATCTTTCTTTACCGACATTGTGCGCGGTACAGAAAAGCTGAAATCGGAAATAGAAACGGCTTTGTGGGAACTCGTCGCCGCAGGATTCGTGACCGCCGACGGCTTCGACAATTTACGTTCCCTGATCGATCCTAAACGCCGTTCCGGGCAGGGCCATGGACGAACGGCGCGCCCCCGGCACTCCAGCGGACGATGGGTGTTGTTGCATTCCGATACCGAGCCTGACCGTAATCGCGCCGTGGAAGCCACCTGCTGGATGTTGCTGAAGCGTTACGGAGTAGTCTTTCGCGATGTGCTGACGCGAGAAAGCAATCTCCCCAAGTGGCGCGAATTACAGATCGCATTCCGCCGTCTGGAAGATCGTGCAGAAATTCGTGGTGGGCGGTTTATAGATGGATTCCTTGGCGAACAGTTTGCCCTCCCAGTTGCGGTTGAATCGCTGCGCGCCACCCGTAGAATGCTTCCGACAGGAGAAACCATCACCATTTCTGCCGCCGATCCTCTGAATCTGGTTGGGATTTTGGTGCCGGGAGAGCGAGTTCCAGCGATTTCAGGAAAATCCGTGACTTACCGTGATGGAGTTCCGGTCGAGGTTGAGACCACTCCTGTTTTATTAATCAGCGAAGCGGCCTCCGGCTGACTACCAACTAAAAATCGTTCAGAGACCCGATGAGGGGGTCCCTCGGGTCTCTGAAAGTGCCGTTTGTTAGGCGAAATTGCTGAAAGCGCTTCCCCCATCGCTTTTGCCCAACTGTTCGGTGTTATTGTTAAAAGCAAGTTACCCGCCAATGATTTCCGCATTTTCTAATATCTCTAAGTGCTTTTGTATCAATCGTTTAATTTTAATATCGCCTCAAGAGCTAACCAAAATACGAGCCGTAAAACTATCTGTTCGGATAGCTACTATCTGTTCGGATAGCGTAAATTTATAGAAAGATTTCAATGACGTTCCGCCTTGAATGCTATTTAAAAAGATACTGTTCTGAGGTAAACAAGGTGAATCCCAGGTTGCTCGCTGTATCCGGCCCCATCAAAGACTCCACTTTTGCGACTACAACGGAAGAAGTCACCGTGGGTCGCGATCCCGCCAATGCGCTTTCGGTGAGCGACGTCGCTCTTTCACGGCGCCATTGTATGTTATCGAAAAAGGACGCAGCCTACAGGATCACCGATCTGGAAAGCCGCAATGGGACTTTCGTAAACGGTGTTGCCATCCGTGAAAAAGAGCTTCAACACGGCGATCAGATTTCGATTGGAGATTCCGTTTTTATTTTCCTGCTGCACACCGACGAGCAGATTCTCAGCGAAAACGGTGAATTTGACGACAACCTTACCCAGGCAACGGTTCAGTTAAATCCTGACGATACGCGGTATCTTCATCCGGAGCAGGCGCTGGCGGAACTTCCTCAGGCCTCGCGTTTAAAGCAAGACCTGCAAGCGCTGCTCAGAATCAGCCAGGTCGTGCATTCGGCCTCCAATCTGCAGGATTTGCAGACAAAAATTCTGGATGTTCTCTTCGAATCCATTCCCGCGGAAAATGGCGCATTGGTTTTGCGTGGACTGTCCAGCGATCAGGTTTCGATCACACAAACAAAGTCGCGTAGAGGCATTTCCCGCCTGGTGCGCGTGAGCCGCACGATCACGAATCAAGTAATGGAACGCGGCGTCGCTGTGCTTGGAACGGACGTTCCCAACAGCAGCTTTGGAAAAGCGGAAAGCCTGGTCCTCTCTAAAATTCGCTCTCTGCTTTGCGTTCCTTTGTTCGCCCAGCAGAAAACAATCGGCTGCATTTATCTGGAAACCAGCAACCCAGCTCAACTTTTTGATGAACAGCATTTGGAGCTCACGGCGGCCGTCGGCAGAATTTCCGCCGGCGCGCTGGAAAATGCCCGCCGCCTGCATTGGCTGGAGCAGGAAAACCTGCGCCTGACGTCTGAGATTAACCTTGAACACAACATGATTGGCGAAAGCGCAAAGATGAAGGAGATTTATCAGCTGATTTCCCGCGTGGCTCCGGTGGATTCAACCATTTTGATTGGCGGAGAAAGCGGGACTGGCAAAGAACTGGCGGCGCGCGCCATCCACCGGAACAGTCCACGAAGAAACAAGACATTCGTTGCGATCAATTGCGCGGCGATTCCCGAAGGGCTTCTGGAGAGCGAACTGTTCGGCCACGAACGCGGCGCATTCACCGGCGCAGCGACACTAAAAAGAGGAAAGATAGAACTCGCCGACGGTGGCGTTTTGTTTCTCGACGAAGTTGGCGAGCTTGCCCCCGCGCTTCAGGTAAAACTACTGCGGGTTCTGCAGGAGCATGAATTTGAGCGGGTGGGCGGCACAAAGCCGATCACGATAAATATGCGGCTGATCGCGGCCACCAACAAGAAACTGGAAGCGGCCGTAAAAAACGGGGAGTTCCGCGCCGACCTGTATTACCGGCTTAACGTAATTTCGCTCACCATGCCGCCGCTGCGCGAGCGGCGCGAAGACATTCTCGCGCTGGCAAAATATTTCATCACGAAGTACGCAAAAAAGTCTGGCGCTAAAACTGCGCAAATTTCACCGGAAGCTTTAGAGCTGCTGAAAAATCATGATTGGCCCGGTAATGTGCGCGAACTGGAAAATGTAATGCAGCGGGCTTTGGTACTGAGCTTCGACGACGTGATTCGTCCTGAAGATTTGCCGGAGTCATTCCTCGAGCGCGATACTTCTTTACCAGCGACATCCGCAAAATATCACATGGCCGTCAAGGATTTGAAGAAGCAGTTGATTCTGAGTGCGCTGAAGGAAGCGAATGGAAATTACACCGAAGGTGCGCGCATTCTAGGCGTGCACGCGAACTATTTGCATCGTTTAATTCGTAATCTGGACCTGAAGGATGCGGCTCGTGCCGCAACCGTACCCATGCAATAAATTAGCGGACGTGGGTGATGGGGGCATTGCCGTAATCAAGATCGAAACCCAATTGCAGCTTGGCTGCTTCTGACATCAAGCCTGCATGCCACGGCGGATCAAACACAACTTCGACGTTGACCTCTTTAACTTCTGGGAGCCTGCCTAACTTGGTTTCAACATCGGCCTTCAAAACGTTGGCCATGCCGCAGCCCGGCGCAGTCAGGGACATCTGCACGTCAATTTTTTTTCCGCCATCCTCCAACGTCGTGATCTTGCAGGAATAAATCAGTCCGAGTTCAACGATATTGACGGGAATTTCGGGATCGTACACCGTCTTCAACTGCTCCCAAACCATCTTTTCGTGGAAGGGTTCGATTGCCCGTTTTTCTTCTTCGGCGGGAGGAGTCAAATCGAGAGCATCGGCATCTTTCGCTTCCACACGGCACATGTAGCCCAGGTCCGTGACGATGGTGTAACTGCTGCCTGAAAACTGAGAGACTCTGAATGTCGTTCCGGCGGGCAGCAAGCGGCGTACGCCGCTGGGGATTTCAATGGCTTCGCAGTCGCGGGTTGTCGCAGTCATTGCGTACATACATTACTCAGTAGAAATAGCTTCCTGTTTGCCATCGAGGGCCGCCTGCAACGTATGCCATGCAAGCGTCGCGCACTTCACGCGTGAAGGAAATTCCGAAACGCCCGCGAACACCGTCAATTTGCCCAGACTGTCCTGGTGTTGGGCATGGCCCGTAACCGTCTGGTGAAAACGTTCGAACAATTCTTTTGCTTCATTGCGGGTTTTGCCCTTCAAGCTCTGCGTCATCATGGAAGCGGAGGCTTTAGAGATTGCGCAACCCGAACCCTGAAAACCAATGTCTTTGATGGACTCGCCGTCCATTTCAAGAAACACGGTGAAGCGGTCGCCGCACAGCGGATTGAAACCTTCCGCCTTGTGGTCAGCAGCTTTCAGCTCGCGATAATTTCGCGGGGCCTTGCTGTGTTCAAGAATGACTTCCTGATAAAGTTCGCGTAAATCGGCCATCAGCCAAAAACCTCTTGCACCTTTTTGATGCCCTTCACCAGTTCATCGATCTCTTCTTTTGTGTTGTAGAGACCGAAAGAGGCGCGGGCCGTGGCATCAATGCCAAAGCGCTCCATCACTGGCTGCGCGCAGTGGTGACCAGTGCGAATGGCGATACCTTCCTGGTCGAGGATGGTGCCAATGTCGTGCGGATGCACGCCTTCGATCACGAATGAAAGTACTCCAGCTTTTTCTTTCGCTGTTCCGACCAGGCGAACGCCGGGAATTGCGGAAACTTTTTCGGTGGCGTAGGTAAGCAGTTCGTGCTCGTACTCCGTAATGTTTTCCAAACCAAGGTTGTTCAAGTAGTCGATCGCCGCATGCAGCCCGACCGCCCCGGACATGTCCGGAGTTCCCGCTTCAAATTTATGTGGAACTTTGTTGTAAATCGTCTTCTCGAATGTAACGGAGCTGATCATGTCCCCGCCGCCCTGATAAGGAGGCATGGCTTCGAGCAAAGCCAGCTTGCCGTAGAGAATGCCAATGCCCGTCGGTCCATATGCTTTATGACCGGAAAAAACATAAAAGTCGCAATCGAGTTCCTGCACATTCACGGGAACTCGAGGAGCAGCCTGCGCGCCATCCACCAGAACAGGAATGTTTTTGGCGTGCGCCAGCGCAATGATCTTCTCCAACGGATTAATCGTACCCAGCGCGTTGGAAATATGGCCGACGGCAACGATTTTCGTTCGTGGATTCAGCAGGCGTTCGAATTCTTCAAGGACCAGTTCGCCCTTGTCATTAATAGGCGCAACTCGCAACTTTGCTTTCTTCTCGTCGCAAAGCAACTGCCAGGGAACGATGTTGGAGTGGTGCTCCATCGCGGTGATTACAATTTCATCCCCGGCGCCGACATGCGCGCGCCCATAAGTTTGCGCCACAAGATTGATGCCTTCGGTCGCGCTACGGACAAAAATGATCTCGCTGGGCCGCGCGGCATGCAGAAATTGCTGCACAGCTTTACGCGCGTTTTCAAATTCGTCAGTGGCCTTCTGCGAAAGATAATGGACACCGCGATGAATATTGGCATTGCTTTGTTCGTAGTAGCGCACAATCGCATCAATCACAGCGCGCGGCTTCTGCGAGGTAGCAGCATTGTCGAGATACACAAGCGGGTGTCCGTTGGCTTTTTCCTGCAGGATGGGAAAATCCGCACGGACCTTTTGGATGTCAAAACCCGCCACGGTTTCGTGAATCAAAGCCTTCATCCCAATTCCTCCCAGTTACGCTGCGCATCGCTGCCCGGCGAGATAGCGCCCGGCAAATGGTTCGCGATGGTGTGGAGATGCTTTTGGATAAGCTTCTCCGTATGCTCACGCGCTGTTCCCGTTTTCATACGATCGAGACA
Organism: Terriglobales bacterium; assembly: GCA_036491415.1. Taxonomy (GTDB): domain Bacteria; phylum Acidobacteriota; class Terriglobia; order Terriglobales; family Acidobacteriaceae; genus JAICKN01. Next base: position 17,243 of record DASXCC010000118.1, read on the forward strand.
TTCGCCGGCAAAAGCCATTAACAAAAGCCGCCGTGCGGCAACTTCTTCGATTCCGCGGGAGCGCAAATAAAACAATGCATTCTCTTCGATCTGTCCGATGGTCGCGCCGTGCGTGCATTTCACATCATCGGCGTAAATTTCCAGCTGCGGTTTCGTATCAATCTGCGCGCTATCGGAAAGCAACAAGTTGCGGTTCGTCTGCTTGGCGTCCGTTTTCTGGGCATCTTTATGGACAACGATGCGGCCGTGGAAAACGCCATGCGACTGATCATCGAGAATGCCGTTGTAAAACTGGCGGCTGCTGCAATGCGGACTGGCATGTTCGACGTGCATATAGTTGTCGAGATGTTGCTTGCCGTTGCCAACAAACAGACCGTTAATCAGGCACTCCGCGCCTTCACCGGCCAATACGGGATGCACATTGTTGCGAACAAGTCCGCCACCGAGCAGCAACGAGTGCGACGCCACATTTGCGCTTCGTTCCAGTTCTATACGCAACGTGGAAATATTGAACGCGTCTTTTTCTTCACGCTCGATCATGTAGTGCGAGATCGTCGCGTTCTCTCCGGCAACAAGTTCCGTCGCACTATTGCAGAGGATTGTCCCTCCGCCTAAAGAAACGTACTCTTCCACGACTGTCGCCTGCGTTTCTTTTTCAAAAACCAAAAGATTGCGGGGATGGACCATGCGCGGAGAATCCGCTTTCGTGGAAATAAACAGTAAGTGAATCGACTGCTCCAACGCAGTGCCGCGAGCGACGTGAACGAATGCTCCGTCTTCTGCAAAAGCAGTGTTCAGCGCGGAAAATGGATCCCGTTGAATATCAAGATAGCGGCCAAGATGCGCTTCCAATAACTTTGCTGATTTCGCAGCCTCTTCTTTAATGGTGGAAACGGTAATGCCGCCGCCCAATTCCCCCAGCTGCGATAAATCAGAACGGAATTGTCCATCCAGAAAAACCAGTTGCGTGGCCGATGATTCCATTCGCCACGCTTTCAGGTGAGCAGCGGAAAGACTTGCATCGCTTTTTCCTGGCAACGCAAACTGAGCACGGGAAATCGCGGAGACATTGGTAAAGCGCCAGTCTTCGTCACGAGTGGTGGGAAATCCAACCTGGCAGAAACGCGCAAAGGCCTCTGCCCGGAGTTTGCGCAGCCATCCGAGATTGGTCCCCGCGGCGCGCTTTTCGAACTCCGTGAAAGTTTCTAAATAGTTGTCGACATTTTGAATGGCCGTCGTCACAAATGCTCCTACGCCGAAGCCGGGGCTTTCGCCTCGGTCTCGATCCAGCCATAGCCTTTTTCTTCGAGTTCCAGCGCGAGTTCAGGGCCACCCGAACGCACAATGCGGCCATCCACAAGAACGTGAACGAAATCCGGAACAATGTAATTCAACAGGCGTTGATAGTGGGTTACGACGAGCATGCCGCGGTCTTTGTTGCGAAGAGCATTCACGCCGCTGGCGACGATGCGCAGGGCATCGATGTCCAAGCCGGAATCGGTTTCATCAAGAATTGCCAGCTTCGGCTCGAGAACCGCCATCTGGAGAATTTCATTGCGTTTTTTTTCGCCGCCCGAGAAGCCTTCATTGACCGAACGGTTCATGAGCTTGTCGTCCATTTCCAGCAGCTTTAACTTTTCGCGGAACATGGGCAGGAAATCCATGGCGTCCATTTCGTCCTCACCGCGATATTTACGGATCGCATTCAGCGCGGAACGCAGAAAGTACGTATTGCCAATGCCGGGGATTTCCACCGGATACTGGAATGCGAGAAAGACGCCTTCGCAGGCGGCCACTTCGGCCTTCATCTCGACCAAATCTTTTCCGTCGAAAAGAATCTGACCGGCGGTCACTGCGTAGGCCTCGCGCCGCGCCAGAACTTGCGCCAGCGTGCTCTTGCCCGATCCGTTGGGGCCCATGATGGAATGCACTTCGCCCGGATTGATTGTGAGATCAATCCCTTTCAAAATTTCGTGTCCCGCCACATTCACGTGCAGGTTTTTAATTTTGAGCAAACTCATTATGTTCTTGTCCTTTTACGCTTCCTGAACTTTTACTGCGATTGGTCGTTTGTTGTTGGCCAAAGACCCCCAGCCACCAACCAAAGAGCGATTACCCCACGCTGCCTTCCAGGCTCACGCCCAGCAGTTTCTGCGCTTCCACGGCAAACTCCATGGGCAGTTCACGAAACACCTGCTTGCAGAATCCATTTACGATCATTGAAACCGCATCTTCTAATTTCAAGCCGCGTTGTTGCAGATAGAAGAGCTGGTCTTCGCCGATCTTCGAAGTCGAAGCTTCGTGCTCCATGCGAGCCGTAGAGTTCTTCACTTCGATATAAGGAAAGGTATGCGCGCCGCACTTGTCGCCGATAAGCAGCGAATCGCACTGCGTGTAATTACGCGCTCCGGTCGCACCCTTCTGGATCTTCACCTGACCGCGATACGTATTCTGTCCATGCCCCGCAGAAATTCCCTTGGAAACAATCGTGCTGCTGGTGTTCTTGCCCAGGTGGATCATCTTCGTACCGGTATCGGCCTGCTGATAGTTGTTGGTCAGCGCGACTGAATAAAATTCACCGACGGAGTTGTCGCCTTGCAGAATGCAGCTCGGATATTTCCAGGTAATCGCTGAGCCGGTTTCCACCTGCGTCCACGAAATTTTAGAGTTCACGCCCTTGCAGGTTCCGCGCTTGGTAACGAAGTTATAAATTCCGCCCTTACCTTCTTTGTCCCCCGGATACCAGTTCTGCACCGTCGAATATTTAATCTGCGCGTTGTCCAGCGCAACCAATTCGACTACCGCCGCGTGCAACTGGTTTGTGTCGCGAATTGGCGCGGTGCAGCCTTCGAGATAGCTGACATATGCGCCTTCCTCGGCAACGATGAGCGTGCGCTCGAACTGTCCGGTTTCAGCCGCATTGATGCGGAAGTAGGTGGAAAGCTCCATTGGGCATCGCACGCCTTTGGGAACATATACAAACGAACCATCACTGAAGACCGCAGCGTTCAGCGCTGCGAAAAAATTGTCTGTATGAGGAACGACGGATCCTAAATACTTCTTCACCAATTCCGGATGCTCCTGCACCGCTTCTGAAAAAGAACAAAAAATTACGCCGGCTTCGGCAAGTTTCGCCTTGAACGTAGTCGCAACCGAAACGCTGTCAAATACCGCGTCCACGGCCACGCCTGCCAGCATTTTTTGTTCCTGTAAAGGAATGCCGAGCTTCTCGTATGTACGCAGAATTTCCGGATCAAGCTCATCCAAACTCTTCAAATTCGGCTTCTGCTTAGGCGCAGAGTAATAAATAATGTCCTGATAATTAATCGGAGCAAACTTCACGTTCGCCCATTTCGGCTCGCTATGAGACTTTTCGAGCTTTTCCCAATACTTGTACGCCTTCAGGCGCCACTCCAGCATGAACTCCGGTTCATTCTTCTTGGCCGAGATGATACGGACCACATCTTCGCTCAAGCCTTTGGGAATTCGCTCTGCTTCGATATCCGTTACAAAGCCCCACTTGTAATCCTGCTGCGCTAGATCACGAATGGCATCTACACTTGTGCTCATTGCATTCTCCCTGCGGCGTTCGCCATTGGCACTAAATTTCCTTTTTGATCACGGATGCCCGTCAACTGCATGGGACGAGTAAGGTCGGAGAGCATTACGCTTTCCAACGCTCCGCGTATTACCTGGCTGATGACTCTCTGGTTATCTTTGATCGCGCATGACGACTCGAGGTCGCAAAGACCCGTCACGTCGGTGCTGCATTCTGTCAGTCCGAACGGACCTTCGAGCGCGGAGATAATTTCTGCCAGCGAAATTATCCGCGGCTCCCGCGCCAGGTTGTATCCGCCTTTTACTCCGCGATGCGATGCCAGTAATCCACTCTGCAGCAAAGTCTTCAGCAACTTGCTGACGGTCGGCAACGGCAGGTGGCACTGCACGGCAAGATCGCGAGCGGTATGCAACTGCCTCGCGGGTGTGCGGGCAATTTCGGTCATTAAGACCAGCGCATAGTCGGTTAGTTTTCCAAGACGAATCATGGGTAACTCATTGCTGTACAAGAGCTTCTATTAAGCTTTGGCTAAATAGGACTAATTTACTACAATTTATTGTACGGCCTGCGGGATAGGAGAGCAAGGGGTGGATTAAGAATTGGTCCGGCCTGCCTGTATACGTTGTAGAGCGGCAACGAGCGCGTCGAGATCTTCGCGCGTGTTGTAAAGCGCGAGCGTGGCGCGGACGGTTTTTTCGAGACCGAATCGGCGCAGTATTGGCTGCGCACAATGATGTCCAGCGCGCACAGCAATGCCTTCCTGGTCGAGCTCTTTGCCAACTTCTTCCGGTGGCAGGCTGTCGAGCACGAAAGAAAGAACACCAGCTTTTTCTTTTGCATTTCCGATAATGCGCAATCCGGG
>DASXCC010000119.1:0-39351 GCA_036491415.1 Terriglobales bacterium
GCCCTACTTGGGGATTCACATGAAAATTCAGTCCGTAGTGGTCACAGGTGTAGCGACCCTATTATTGTGCGCTACCCAAATGTTTGGGCAATCCTCGCAACCAGCAAATGTGCAAGTTGCTGACAATGCGAATCCATCTCCGGCTGCGGCCAATGCTGCGCCAGCTCCGCAGACGTCAGCTCCAGCGGCAACGTCCGCGCCTGACAAGCACAAAATTGGATCGCTGGATGTCACCGTCAATTGGCGCTTTCGCGTAGAAGACTGGAATTGGTTCCAGGGTGCCAGCGGCAACAGCGATTATCCGCTGGAGCATTCGTTGCTGCGAGTAGGCATTGGCCAGAATCGCGAAAACTTTGATTGGTACCTGGAAGGCTCACAGATCATGGTGGTGGGCTTGCCCAACGACGCAGTCGTCGGTGCTCCTCAGGGACAGTTGGGACTGGGTGGTTCGTACTACGCGGCCAATGGAAACAACCAAAACAACGTCAACGGATTCTTGAAGCAAGGCTACATCAATTTCAAACATCTTGGCCCTGCCGCTCTGAAGCTTGGCCGCTTTGAATATTTCGACGGTGCGGAGGTGAAGCCGAAGGATCCGCTGCTAGCGACTGTTATCAACACGCGCATCGTTTCCCGCTTGATCTCGAACTTTGCATTCACCGCCGTGCAACGCTCCTTCGATGGTGGAGCGCTCTCGGTTAACTCCGGAGCCAACAACCTCACCTTATTTGCTTCACGGCCCACAGAAGGCGTTTTGCAGGTCGACGGTATGGGTGAGCTCGATGTCGACACATATTACGGCGCTTACACACATTCGTATGCAGGCAAGAATAGCTCCGGAGAACTTCGCGTATTCGCCGTCGGCTACATTGATCACCGCACGCTTACGCTCAAGACAGACAACCGTTCGGCTGCCGCCAAAGCGGCAGACATCGACAAAATTGAAATTGGGACGTACGGCGTTGATTACGCGCATGTCTTCCACACCACAGGCGGCAACTTTGACTTGATGGGATGGGGCGTAGTGCAGGGCGGTTCGTGGGGAGTGTTAGAGCAACATGCCGCAGCTTACTTCGGCGAAGCAGGGTGGCAGCCTAAAGTCAAAGTGCTCAAGCCCTGGGTGAGTATGGGCTACTCGTACGGAAGCGGCGACGGCAATCCGAATGACAACCGTCACGGTACGTTCTTCCAGATTTTGACCACGCCGCGGCAGTATGCCCGCTTCCCGTTTTACAACATGATGAACAACAAAGATTTCTACGCCACGTTGAACCTGAAGCCGACTTCGAAGTTGACGTTGCGGACCGAAGGGCACGACCTGAAACTCGCGAACGCGGCGGATCTCTGGTACAACGGCGGCGGCGCGTTCCAGGCGAAAACGTTTGGATATCAAGGACGGCCGAGCAACGGACGCAGTTACCTCGCGACAGTTTGGGATTTGAGCGCTGATTATCAACTCACCAAGATGTTGGCCGCCACGCTTTACTATGGCCACGCGACAGGTGGGAATGTGATCTCGGCAATTTATCCGAAAGATCCCAACGGTTCGTTGTTTTATGCAGAGACGAACTTCCACTTCTAAAATAGATTTACAAAAACAAAAAGGGCCGAGAAAAAATCTCGGCCCTTAATTTCTTCGGCAAAAAGTTATTTGGCGCGCTCCGCGATGGTCACGATCCAACCATCGGGATCTTCGAAGGCAAACTCCTCCATGCGTAAAACTGCTTCTTCAGCGGCATGACTATTTTTGCACCGGATTTCTCCACCGCTTTTAGAATTTCGTGAATGCCTTCTACTTCAATGAAAAGCGTAAGCGCTCCGCCTGCCGGACGCGCGGCAAGCGTCGGATAATCTTCGGCGACAGCCTTCTTATCGTTGAAAAAGATTTCCACGCTGCCGTTATTCATGGCGCCGAAGATGTAAGGAGATTCTCCGGGAACAGTAAAGGCCTTTTTGAAGCCGAGTACGTCGCCATAAAACTTCATAGAGGCAGCAACGTCATGGACCACCAGGTTTGGGGTAAGTTTATTGAATTTCATCTGTATTTCTCCTCAGATTTCTGGTGTGTCATGTCGAAAGAGCGCACGCACACCTGTAGTGTGCTCGCAACTCCTCCATCCACGATCCCAGCGAGAGAAGGAACGCAGGTAGGGCCGCTCATTGTAAGTGGCGTTTTTCAACGTACGAGGCCCGCGAGGTACGGCGGAAGATTAGCACAGAGGGACGAAAACCTTAAACGGTTAATTTCCTGCGCTGTGGCGTTTGGGCAGCATCTCGCCAATGCGGCGAATTTGCGCGCCCACGCCCTTAAATTTGCCTTCAATATTCTCGTAACCGCGGTCAATGTGGTAAACGCGGTCAATGATCGTTTCTCCGTCGGCGACCAAAGCCGCAAGAACGAGAGAAGCGGAAGCGCGGAGATCCGAAGCCAGCACAGCCGCAGCGCTCAATTGGGTCTTGCCGCGAACGACAGCGCGCCGTCCCTCAATCTTGATATTCGCGCCCATGCGGACCAGTTCCTGCGCATGCATGAAGCGGTTCTCAAAAATATTTTCCGTAACAATCGAAGTACCTTCGGCCTGTGTCGCCAGCGCCATGTACTGCGCCTGCATGTCGGTTGGGAATCCCGGATATTCTTCGGTGACAATGTCCGCAGCTTTCAACGGATAGTCTCCCATCACGCGGACAGAATGTTTCGTAGTCGTGGTCTTCACGCCGACTTCCTGCAATTTCTGCAGTAAGGATCCAAGATGTCCGGTATCGCAATTCTCAACGATCAAATCGCCTCCGGTCATGGCTCCGGCGATGATGAACGTTGCCGCTTCAATGCGATCAGGAATAATGCTGTGTTTCGCCCCATGCAGTTTGGAAACGCCTTTAATCCGGATGGTCGGGGTGCCCGCGCCTTCAATCTGCGCGCCCATCTTATTCAGTAGATCGGCGAGGTCGGCCACTTCGGGTTCGCGAGCGCAGTTCTGCATCACAGTTTCGCCTTCGGCGAGAGTCGCAGCCATAAGCAAATCTTCAGTTCCGGTGACGGTGATCTTGTCGAAAATAATTTCCGCGCCCTTCAAGCGGTCTGTGCTGGCTTCCACGTAACCGTGGTCTTGCGTGATCTTCGCGCCTAGCCGCTCCAGCCCTTTGATATGAAGATCGATTGGGCGAGCTCCGATGGCGCAGCCGCCGGGCAGAGAAACGCGAGCGCGTCCGCAACGAGCTACGAGCGGCCCAAGCACCAAAGTCGAAGCGCGCATGGTCTTCACCAATTCGTACGAAGCTTCGGGGCTGGCAAGCGTCTTGCAGGAAATTGTTGTGCGATGCTGCGCGCGGCCATATCCAAGTTCTACTTCGGCGCCCATGGCGGCGAGCAGCTTCCGCGTGGTTTCAATATCGCGGACCTGCGGAATATTTTCCAGAATGACCGGCTCATCGGTGAGCAGTGCGGCTGCAATGCATGGCAGCGCGGCATTTTTTGCTCCGCTTACGTGGATGGTTCCAAGCAGCGGGTTGCCGCCGCGAATAATCAGTTTATCCATAACCTAGAAAGTTCCTTAAACTTGCGCGTGCATGAACTGAGCGCATTTCCATTCTAATGGGAATTTTGATGCGCAAAGTATGCACCCTGTTAATCGGGAGTGCACGGCCTAGTAGGTTTGCAGTTTGTTCAGGCTAACTTTTTGCCAGTGTGATCGCATTGCGCACGTGGCCGTAAGTTTTTTTTAAAGCCTTTTCGGCTTCGGCGCGACTTACGCCGGATTGCAGCATGACCATGGCTGTCGGCACGCTTTTGCCCCCGGCCTTTAACGCACGCTCGGCTTCGGGACGGGAAATTTTCGCCGCATGTTGCAGGATTGTGATGCCGCGCTCGGCGAGCTTGGAATTCTTCAGCTTCACATTCACCATCAAGTTGCCGAAAACGTAGCCCAGCCGCGTCATGGCCCCGGTGGTGATCATATTCAACACCATCTTCTGCGCAGTTCCAGCCTTCATACGCGTGGATCCCGAAACAACTTCTGGCCCAACCTCGACGGCAATTTCAATTTCAGATGCCCGACCTAGCTCAGAATTGTGATTGCAGGTGACCGCGATAGTTTTCGATCCATGTTTTCGTGCGTATTCGACGGCCGCAATAGTAAACGGAGTTCGTCCGCTGGCCGCGATGCCGACGACTACATCTTTCTTGCCCGGTTTCTTTCGGGCAATCTCCTTCGCGCCAAACTTGCGAGAGTCTTCGTCAGCTTCAACGGCTTCACCTAAAGCTTTAAGTCCTCCGGCGATCACATACTGAACCATATGCGGATCGGTCTGGAAAGTTGGCGGACATTCAGCGGAATCCAGCGCTCCCATGCGGCCGCTGGTGCCGGTACCGACGTAGATCAATCGACCGCCTTGCTTCAACGAATTGGCGACGGCATCCATCGCGCGGGCGATTTGTGGCAGGGCTCGCTTGACGGCCTTGGCAACTTTTGCGTCTTCGGAATTAATGATGCGGGCAATTTGCAGCGACGACTTCAGGTCCAGATTCGCAGAGGCAGGGTTCGGCTGTTCCGTGGTGAGCTTGCTTAAGTTTTCTTTCTTACGTTTCAATGACTTGCCTCCAGGGCCTCAACCACTGCATCGTGAAATTTCGGACGGATTTGTTTGATCGCCTGATTGGAACAATCGGGCCACGTCCGGTTCGTAAGCAAGGTTACCGAAAGCTGACGCTCAGGGTCGATCCACAACGAGGTTCCCGTGTAACCAAGGTGACCGAACGAAGAAGCCGAAAAATATTTGCCCGATTGTGAGGGGGAAGATGGTGTGTCCCAACCCAAAGCGCGAGATGTCCCCGACGGAGTGCTCTGCCGCTGCGTGAATAGCTTTAAAGTTTCTGGCCGGATCATCGGTTTGCCGCCTTGCAAAATGATATGGGCAAAAGTCGCGAGGTCGTGTGCCGGCGCGAATAATCCGGCATGCCCGGCAACACCGCCAAGCACGCTGGCGTTTTCATCCTGGACTTCCCCTTGAATAATTCGTTTGCGAAAAGTCGTGTCATTGGCGGCCGGAGCGATCGACGACCGTAACGAAGCCGGAGGATTGAATCCCGTCTGGCTCATACCCAGCCTGGCGAACTCTGCCTGGCAGAATTCATCGAGAGTCGTATCGGCCAGGCGTTCGAGAGCGACTCCCAAAACTATGAACCCAATGTCACTGTATACAGCTTTCGTTTCTGGATCAGCCGCAAGCGGAGTTGCGAACGCTGTCTTTAAAAGTTCCTGCTTCGTTTTCGCCCGCAGATAAAACTTTTCGTGTGCAGGGAGACCGGAGGAATGCGCCAGCAGCATGCGGAATGTGATTGCTTCGTGGCGTTCGTCAGCACTCGAAAATTCTGGAACAATGCCAACCACCGGCGCTTCCAAATCCAGAAATCCGCGCTCGTAAAGAACCATTGCCATCATAGTGGTGGCAACGACTTTGGAAACTGAGGCGAGGTCAAAAATCGTTTGCGCGGTTACCGGCGAAGAGTCTGGCTCGTAAGTGAATTGTCCTAGTCCCTTGAGCGCGATTAATTTTTCCCGATGCGTCACGGCCACCGACGCCGCCGGAAAAGCTTGCTGTGCGATGCCTTCCTGCAAAACCTCAAATGCATCGCAAAAGATTTCATCCTGCTGGTCGAATGCAGGCGCAGGCGTAACAGAATGGCTTGAGTAGTCGATGCTCGGGTTATAGCAAAGATCAAAATGGTGGTAAAGCCGCCTGTGTCACAGGCGATACCCCCTTACTTCAGTTCCTTGAGTCGGCGGCAGCGCGTTGTGTAAAGTCGAAGTATCTCCGGACTTACAATCTCATATGCAGCGTTGGCTCTGTTCACTCCTCACCGTGGTGCTTTTTTTCTGCAGCGCAAAATCTTTTGCTGGAGTGCAATTCACCGGGCCTAACCCTTCCGATCAACTAAAAAACCTCGACGCGATCGTGGAAGATGCCATTCGCCAGGGCCAGGTTCCCGGGGCGGTCTTGCTGGTGTGGCATAACGGAGAAGTGGTGTACCAGAAAGCATTTGGCTATCGCTCACTCGAGCCAGCGCGCTTGCCGATGTCCGTGGATACGATTTTCGACATCGCTTCGCTGACCAAGGTCGTGGCGACAACTACCGCTATCATGCGCCTCGTCGAAGAGGGAAAAGTTCGGCTGAATGATCCGGTCGTGCGTTACCTGCCGGAGTTTGGACAAAACGGCAAACAAGATGTGACCGTGCGCCAGTTGCTCACACATTTTTCCGGATTGCCGAAAGATCTGCCGTTGAACTACGAATGGCAGGGCCGCGAAACCGGCTACCGCTTAGCGTTTTTCTCCGAACTGGAATTTCCTCCGGGTTCGCACTTCCAGTACAGCGACATTAATTTCATCGTGCTCGGCGCGATTGTGGAACGTGTCAGCAGCATGACGCTCGACGCTTACTGCCAAAAAAATATCTTCACGCCTCTGGGCATGACGCATACGCGGTTTCTGCCTCCCGCTTCGTGGCTGCCGTCCATCGCGCCGACGCAATATGACGAACACAATCACATGCTGCACGGAGTTGTGCATGATCCAACCGCGCGCCGTATGGGTGGAGTCGCGGGGCACGCAGGAGTTTTCTCCACAGCCGAGGATCTCTCAAAGTTTGCTCAATCCTTGCTCAGCGGCAATTCCGTGCTGCAACCGTTGAGCATTGAGAAGATGACAACTCCCGAGCAGCCGCCGACCGCGCCGATACTTCACGGATTCGGCTGGGACATTGATTCTCCTTATTCAAGCAATCGTGGCGATCTGTTTCCCGTCGGATCATTCGGCCACACGGGTTTTACCGGCACTTCCATTTGGATTGATCCAACTACGCAGACTTACATCATCCTGCTCACGAACTCTGTGCATCCGAATGGGAAGGGAAGCGCTATTGCGCTTCGCGCCAAAGTTGCCAATGCCGTGGCTTCGCAGATCCCGCTAACTCAGAATGAGCAGGTGCAACTTCGTCTGCAAAGCATCACCGGATACAACGAAGCCGAGACTGCTTCGCACCGGCTGACGTTTCGCAATGGAAACGTACTCACGGGAATCGATGTCCTCGAAAAACAGGACTTCGCCGCGCTTCGCGGAAATGCCACGACGCCAAAGAAAATTGGAATTCTTACAAACCAAACCGGACTCGATGCCCAGGGCCAGCGCACCATTGACGTTCTCGCGCATGCGCCGGGAATTTCAGTGCAGGCGATTTTCAGTCCAGAGCATGGCGTTACCGGAACGCTCGACACAACGGACATCAGCAATACCAAAGACGTCGCTACAGGCTTGCCGGTTTACAGCGTATACGGGGCGAGCGATAAAGACCGCCATCCTTCCCTGGATGTTCTGAAAACTCTCGATGCCGTGGTCATCGACCTGCAAAATGTTGGTGCGCGTTTTTACACCTACGAAACAACTCTCGGATATTTTCTGGAAGCCGCCGCGGAAACCGGAACAGAAATCGTTGTTTTGGATCGTCCGAACCCCGTGACGGGTTCCATTGTGCAAGGCCCCGTCTCGGATGCCGATAAACAAGCCTTCGTGAACTATTTTCCGTTGCCCGTCCGCCACGGAATGACCATGGGCGAGCTTGCGAAGATGTTCAACAGCGAGCGGCAAATTCATGCCAGGCTTACTGTCATCCCCATGCAGGGCTGGCTGCGTGGCGATTGGTTTGACTCCACCGGAGCGGCTTGGGTGAATCCATCGCCGAACCTGCGCAACCTTACGCAGACCACTTTGTATCCCGGAGTCGCGATTGTTGAAGGCACAAATCTTTCCGTAGGACGTGGAACCGATACACCCTTTGAAGTCGTAGGCGCGCCGTGGATCAAAGGCAGGGAATTCACGCAGTATTTGAATGCGCGCAATATTTCCGGAGTTCGCTTTGTTCCCATTACGTTTACTCCCAACGACAGCAACTTTACCGGCGAACGATGTGAAGGCGTAAATCTCGTCTTGCTCGATCGCAATGCGTTCGACGCGCCCCAATTGGGCGTTGAGCTGGCCTCCGCTCTCCACGAGCTTTATCCCGACGAATTTCACATCGAGAAGATGCAGACCATTCTGGCCAACCAGGCGGTGTATGACGCGATCCTGCAAGGGGAAGATCCGCGCCGCATCGCCGACGACTGGCAGGACTCGCTCGACAAGTTCCAACAGCTGCGAAAGAAATACCTGCTCTATTAATCGCTTGTTCATACAGCGATTGCAATCACAAGCCACACTTGTCCATAATGAACAAAGCATGAATTTAGAAGGTTCCAGTGCAATTTCCGTTTATCGCTGTGCCGGTCCCAATTGCCCGGAGGTGAAGCGTTCCCACGACCGCTGGTGGTTGATGTGGACTTCGTTCACCGATCATAAAGTTCCGGTCTTATACTTATGCCCTTGGGATGAAGACATCGCCGAAAAGGAAGGTACATTGCACGTTTGCGGCGAGCGTTGCGTACAGAAATTGCAGTCGCAGTTCATGGGAAACGTCAGAGAGAATCAGTTGAAGCGCATCGGGAAGTAAGTTTCGGGCCCCGTCGTTCCAGCAAATTTCAGATAACTAATTTTTACCGCTGCGGCATCGTACATGTAAGTTTGCTACCGTTTTCCGGAGGTGACCTTGAAATCACTCGCATTTTTGTTGCTCGCAGCGGGGCTGCTGGCCGCGCAAGCGAAGCCGTCCGATGTGCCGATCACGCCGATTGTTTCCATCACTTCAGCAGATCCTTCGAATCCCAATCAAGTCATCATCCCGTCCGGAACACAGATCCCGCTGTCGCTAAAACAGGCCATCTCCACGAAGAATGCCAAGGAAGACGATCCGGTTTACGCGGAAACAACGTTTCCGTTTGTGCTGAACGATCACATCATTGTGCCAGCCGGAACTTATGTGCAGGGCAGAATTTCGCATGTGCAGCGTGCGGGGCGTGTAAAGGGTCGCGCAGAGATTCTGATTCATTTCACAACGTTGATTTATCCCTCCGGATATACCGTCATGTTGCCCGGTTCCATTCAAAATATGCCCGGCGCTGATAAAACTTCCATGAAAGATCAGGAAGGCACGGTGCGCGAGGATAGCCAGACTGCTTCGAAGCTGGGCACTGCCGCGAAAGATGCCGGCGTTGGAGGCACTGCCGGTGTTGCCGGAGGCTTAGCTGGCGGTGTGAAGGGTGCGGAGATCGGCGGCGCCAGCGGTGCCGCTGTGGGCGCGCTGATTGGATTATTCAGCCGCGGTTCGGACGTAAAACTTGAACCGGGAACGACCATCCAAATGATAATTCAGCGCGATGTGCCTCTCGATAAGACCCGCATCACCGTTGCGGGAAATCATGCGAACTAAGTAGAAGGATTTAGGAGTTTTTCCCAGCGGCGGTGTACGAAAAGCGATAGACCTGCTTATCAATCTGCTTGCGCAAGTCTTCCCAGATATCATCCGGCATGGCCAGGAAGTGCGAAACCACTTCAGGATCAAATTGCCGGCCCGACCATGCTTCGATCTCTTTGCGCGCTGCAGTTAGGCTTTGTGCCGGACGGTAAGGCCGGTCCGACGTGATAGCGTCCAGTGTGTCGGCCACGGCAAAAATCCTGGAGCCTAAGGGAATCTGATCGCCTTTCAACCCCCGCGGATAACCCGTGCCGTCATACTTTTCTTGATGCGAATAAACGATGTCAGAGGCTTCCGCAAGAAATGGGATCTTCTTGAGCATCTGATAGCCCCGATAGCAGTGCTCACGCATGATCGCGGTTTCATCGGGATTCAATGCGCCGGGCTTGCGAAGAATGGCGTCAGGAATTGCCATCTTACCGATGTCGTGCAGGAACGCCCCGCGAGCGATGACGCGAATCTGATCGGTGGAAATTCCCATTTGCCGGGCGATCGCGATGGTAAAAGCCGTCACGCGTTTCGAGTGCCCTTCGGTCTCCGCGTCTTTCAAGTCGAGGGCATCGCCGAGAGCTTCCAGCGTAATGTCGTAGGAACGCTCCAGGCTGTTCATGGCTTTCTGGAGTTGTTCAGTTCGCGCTTCAACCAGCGCTTCCAGTTTCATCTGGTATTCGCGGTTTTCCAGCTTTAGGCGGCGGTTTTCCAGGGCGCGGCGAACGGTGGCTAGCAACTGCTCGCGTTCAAAAGGCTTCAGGACATAATCGTAGGCGCCGTTGCGCAGGGCCCCCAGCGCCACAGAGATATCGTGGACAGCCGTGACCATCACTACCGGCATGTCAGGGAATTTTTCTTTGCTGCGCTCGAGTAAACCGATGCCGTCGAGTTCCGCCATCATCAGGTCAGAGAGCATCAGTTCAAACTCTTCCCCTGAATCGAGTAAGGCGAGGGCTTCGACGCCCGAACGGGCTTGCTTACACTTGTAATGGGCAGAAGTAAGCATGGAGGAAACAATCTCGCGAATTGCTTCCTCGTCATCCACCACTAGGATGCGAACTGGTTCGGCTGGCATTGGACTAGATAAAATATATCCCGGACTGAATAAATATGCCTTAGGTATGTCCAATTCTACCCCAAGCTATAGGTTCCGATAGTAACCATCCATACCCGGAAAAGCCACTGATAGCTATATCGGGCATGATATTCAAATGACGATCTCTCTTTAGGGATCGCTATGAATAGCTCCGTTCTCAACCTCTGGTCAGCACTTAGCCAGTTCGCCATTTCGCACCGTACTGCCGAGGAATCGGCTGCATTGATCCTTCTTGCTGCCAGCCTGCTGGTTTTCCGGACATTTCGCGAGCGCTATCTGTTGTTGTGGATTTTGGGTTGGGCGGCTTATTTTTCTTCAAGTTGGACTTTACATGGCGGACACACCTATTTTCCCGAAAAATATCTATTAGGAATTTCTCACGCTGAGTTCGTGCTGGCCGTGTGTATGTTTTCCGCGGCAATTTGTCTTTACACCCATGCGAAGGACTTACTGGTTCCATTGCTGTGCATTGCCATTTCCGTAATGGGATTCGCTTTTGTTCAATCCTTACTCTGGCCCGACTCCATTACGTTGCGTGTTGCCCTCGAGGTTGCATATCGCATAGTCCTCATAGCCACGGCAGGACAACTGCTGCAATCTCGCTGGACGCGAAAAGATTTCTCGGTCGTGCTCCTGAGCGCCAGTTTGCTTTGCCTGCATTTGAATTGGGCGCCGGTAAACGCATATTTCCCATTGGGGATTACCGTCGCTGCCGATCTTCTGCTGGGCATCAGCATGCTGTTCGTTGTGTTTGACGATTCACGCATGCAAATGCGCCGGTTGGCCGTCATTAATTCTTTGACCACCAGCATCGCTCGGGCCCAACAACACGGCCCCATGATGGAGGCGGCCCTTGAAGAACTCAAAGGTCTAATGGGAGCCGACGCCGCATGGTTCCGCCTGATTGAAAACGGGCGTATGGCGATTACCCAGCAAATCGGTTTGTCCACTGAATTTGTTCGCGACCGGAACTACGTACCGACCAACGGTATTTTCAAAGATGTTTTGCGACAGGAAGAACCCGTGGTTCTGAAAATTCGTGAAGCCGCAGAAACGCTGCGCGACTTCTACCGGACAGAAAATTTTCACCACATCGTTGTGGTTCCCATCATCGGCAAAAAATCCCTGATCGGAACTCTGACTTTAGGCTGCCGTCATCGCGTTTCCTACGCGGCAGAAGAACTCAAGTTCCTGAAAAATACCGGACATCAGTTAGGACTGGCCTCGGAGAACTTCCGGCTGGTGGAGCAGATTCTGCGTTCGCATCGCCAGTGGAGCAATACGTTCGACTCCATTCACGATTCCGTCCTATTGCACGATTCTGAATTCAAGATTATGAAAGCCAATCGCGCTCTTTTACAACGGTTGGGAAAGGCCGCAGCAGACGTCGCCGAGCACACCTGCGAAGAAGTGCTTCCACAGGACAGCACTTGGAAAAGTTGCCCCTATTGCTCCAACTCGAACGACTTCTTTTTCGAAGGCGTGGACCCGTGCTTTGGCGGCTTCGCTACGGTCTCGACTTCTTCCTATAGCGAGCAGGGAAGCAATGCGAAGGGCACGATTCACGTTGTGCGCGACGTAACTGATCATCGCGTAGCGGAAGAAAAATATCGCCAGTTGTTCGAACAAGTGCAGGAAGGCGTTTTTGTCGCCAATGCTGACGGCAAAATGCTCGATTGCAATGACGCGTTCGTGCGCATGTTGGGCCACAATAATCGCGAAGATCTGATGGCGTTGAACATCGAAAATGAAATCTATGCTTCGCAAGAGCAGCGCGACGCGCTACGCCGTGCGATGGAGCTGCACAACTATGTCCGCAACTTCGAAGTAACGCTGCTCCGCAAAGACGGTTCGCTGATCACGGCGATGGAAAGCAGTTTTGCTACGCGGAATGCGGAAGGCAAGATTGAGCGCTATCAAGGCTTCCTGCTGGATATCAGCGAAAAAAAGCATGCGGAAGACGAAATCCGCCGCCGCAATCGCGAGTTGAACGCGCTTAATGCAATGGCCGTGATTGCAACTCAGTCTTTCGATTTGGACGAAATTCTAAATCTCACGCTCCGCCAGGTAGTTTCCATGCTCAGTGGAGAGACCGGCTCAATTTACCTGGCTGCGGCTGACGGCACCACCTTCCGGCGTCGCGCTGGATGGGGGCTACGCAGCGCGGACCGTGCGAAATTCGCGGAGGTAAAATTCCCGGAAGGTTTCGGCGATCTCGTCACACGCGCGCGCGCGGAAGTGATTACGCCCGAATATCTACCGCACCTTCCAACTTTATTTGCCGACTTCATTCGCGCCGACGGTTTATCCACTTGGATTTGGGTGTTGCTGTGGAGCAAGGACGGACCGATCGGCATTATGGGTATCAGCAACCGGGAAGCCCGCGACTACAACAGCAACGACGAAAATCTCCTCGTGGCCATCGGACGTCAGCTGGCAACGACCATCGAGAAAGTTCGTCTTTATGAAGAAACATGCCGCGCTTATGACGATCTACGCCTTGCACAGGAACAACTGTTGCAGAGCGAGAAGATGTCGGCCATCGGTCAGTTGATCGCAGGCGTGGCGCATGAGTTAAATAATCCGCTGACGGCGATTCTGGGATACGCACAGCTTTTGGAAAGCGAAGGCCTCAGCGAGCGTGCAGCTGATTTTGTAGCCAAACTATTCAAACAAGCACAGCGGACCCATCGCGTGGTGCAGAACTTGCTTTCCTTCGCACGGCAACGCAAACCACAGAAGCAGGAAGTGGATATCTGCAAAGTCATCGATGAAACCTTGGTCCTGCGAGACTACGATCTCAAAGTCAACGATGTGCAGGTTGTTCGCGAAATCGCTCCACTAGTTGCGCCGGTCACTGCTGATTCCCACCAACTGGAGCAGGTTTTCCTCAATATCATCAACAATGCCGTGGATGCCATGCTTGAAGCAGGCAAGGGCGGCGTGTTGACCATTCGCGTGTCGACTCGCGATGGAATCGTGCACATCGAATTTCAAGATTCAGGCCCGGGTATCAAAGAGCCCAATCGCATCTTCGATCCGTTCTATACCACCAAGAGCGTGGGCAAGGGAACAGGCCTCGGACTCAGTATCTGCTACGGAATCATTAAAGAGCACAATGGCGACATCACCGCCCGCAACCGTGAAGATGGCGGAGCCATTCTGGAGATCACGCTCCCCGCGGCCGATCACGCGCCGCTGGCCCCACAAGTTCCAGTAATCACGCGCCGTGAACTGGTGATTCAGGGACGCATCCTGTTGGTTGAAGCGGAACCCGCCGTCCTGGAATTCGAACGCGACGTGCTTGCAGGTTCCGGAGCGCAGGTTGTGACCTCGATGAAATCAGACGAAGCGAAAGAATTAATTTCCGCAAGTTCGTTTGACGCCATCATTATGGATGGAAAAATGCCGAGCGGTTGGAACGCCCCTGAAGTCTATCGCTGGCTGCAAAAGGAGAAGCCGGGCATGGAGAAACATATTCTGTTCACCTTCTCCAGCCTCAACGAACCGGAACTGCGCTCGTTCCTGAATGACAACAGCGTGGATTATCTTGTAAAACCCTTCGAAGTCGCTGATCTCATTTCAAATGCCCGCCGCTTGCTGCATAAAACGCAGGCCGCCTCAGCGGGATCAAAATAATTTTTCAGAAAATTTAAAGCTGGTCTTTCAGGTTCTTTGTGAGCTCGCGCAGCGCGTTTTCATTTCTTCGATACCAGCGCCACAAACCAATCTTCTTTACGTCCACCAAGCCAGCTTTTGTCAGGATTGCCATGTGATGAGAAATGGTCGGCTGCGTGAGTTTCATGCGGACTTCAATGTCCGAGGCGCACAGGCCCACTTCTTTCTCCAGCGAGCATCCACCCTTCTCTTTTAACGCCAGCAGAATTTTCCGCCGCGTAGGGTCGGCGATGGCTTGCAGAGGGCGCGTAAGGTCCTGCTCGGTAGTCGTCACATGCAGGTTGTAAATGGAAAATAGATCAGTGTCAATGTGGACAGGGATGAGACGCGCAAAATTACTTTTTCAAAATTGGATTGTAGCCGTCATTCATTAACTTCGTGCGGGTGTCCTCGGCTTGTTTCATATCGTTGAAAGGCCCCACCTGGACGTGCACAAGCTTGTCTACGGCATTGGTCGTGGCGAACGCTGGATACTGTTTCTTCTTCAACGCATCCACCAACGCGTCTGCATCTTCCTCTTTTGTGACTGCGGCAACCTGCACCAAATATCCATTTGTATTGGAGAGTTGGTCTGGTCCGCTATTTGTGGAGGGCGTAGTAGTTGCCCCGGCCGTTGCGGCACCAGAAGTCAGACTTGTATTGGAAGAAGCCGCATTGGAATCTGTTGCGGCAGGCTGTGCGGTGCTGGCCGTTGCGGGCAATTGGCTGTCAGGATTGCTCTGCTGTACGGCCTTGTAGAAACTCATGTCGGGCGAAGCAGAGGGCTTGTTAGTGGAAGTTTGCGCGCTTCCCGTCACGCTTGTCAGTAAAGAGGGCGAATCGCCTTTCACGGAACTTCGACCGACTTTAAATCCCATTCCGAAGAATACGGCGCACAACGCCACCAATCCGAAAAACAGGAACAGCATTTTCCCGGTGCCGAGTGTGATCTCCGTATCTTCCGACTGCTCTTCCAGTAAATACGAATCGTCTTGCGAAGTAGGTGAATTAGCCATTTTTTACCTGCGTGCCTGTCGCAGATGTTTTCTCCAAAATATTTTGTAATCCGGACATGAAGTCCATCGGGATCGGGAAGACCACGGTCGTATTCTTCTCCACCCCGATTTCCGTCAACGTTTGCAGATAGCGCAACTGCACGCTTACCGGTTCAGTCGCCAACAGATGGGCGGCATCCACCAGACGCTGTGCGGCGGAGAATTCGCCTTCCGCGTGAATAATCTTGGAACGCTTTTCGCGCTCTGCCTCGGCCTGTTTGGCCATGGCGCGAAGCATGGACTCTGGCATGTCCACCTGCTTCACTTCCACGTTCACAACTTTTACGCCCCACGGCGCGGTATGCGTGTCCAGAATGCTTTGCAGCCGGAGGTTGATTTTTTCCCGATGGGCAAGGAGTTCATCGAGATCCTGCTCGCCAAGCACGGAACGCAAAGTCGTCTGCGCAAATTGCGAGGTCTGATAAACGTAGTTGGAAACTTCCACCACCGCTCTGCGCGGCTCGATCACACGCAGGAAGATCACGGCGTTTACTTTTAACGTGACGTTGTCGCGGGTAATGATGTCCTGCGGTGGAACTTCCAGGGCCTCCTGCCGCAGAGAAACTCGCACCATACGGTCGATAGGAGCAAACACAAAAATCACGCCAGGGCCTTTAGCCTCTGGTAGCAATCGTCCCAGGCGGAAAATGACGCCGCGCTCATATTCGGCCAGGATCTTAATAGAGCTCAGAAAATAGAGAACAACAATAATCAACAAAACCGTAAAGAACCCTACGCCGATTTCCATAAGACCTTTGGTCTCCAGTTCCGTGAATGTGATCTACCGCGGATTCTACCGCAACCTACCTGCGAAATCCCGGCTTTCCCGGCCCGGATAGTACCGTGTCGGATGCCGGGAGAATGAATGTTTACACCGTGGAGAGAACGCGCTCCATGGCGGCACATGGTTCGACTTGCAGCATCAGTCCATCGACACTGCGAACTATTACGGTCTGCCCCGCTTCGATGGAAGTAGAAGCCATTGCATTCCAAATTTCACCGTGGACGAATACTTTGCCGGCTGGCGAAAGCGCAGTCTTAGTCATGCCAATCTCTCCGACTAAGCCTTGCTTCCCGGTAGTCACTTTATTGGCGCGGGCTTTCAGCGCAATACCCATCAGGAACACGGTAATAAATCCCAACGGAATGCTCACCGCCAAGGCGGTCAGAAGATGCACCCGCATCTCCGGGATCGGAGCATCCACAAGCAAAAGTCCGCCCAGCGTCATCGTGACAATGCCGCCAATGGCCAGCGTTCCGTGGGTAGCGAATTTTGCTTCCAGGGCAAAGAGCACGAAAGAAGCAAAAATCAAAACAATCGCCGCGAAGCGCACCGGCAGCAAATTCAGCGCGAACGCCGCCAGCAGGATAAAGATCACTCCTACCACTCCCGGCAGCACCGCTCCCGGATGGTTGAATTCCACATAAAGTGCCAGTGCTCCGATGGCCAGCAGGATGAAGGAAATATTCGGATCCATCAGATAGCCAAGGATATGTTCCTTCAGCGTCATGTCGTACACGCGAATTGGATCGTTGGCGATGTTCAACGTCATCATGTGTCCATCGAACCGCTTCACCGGCTTGCTCGAGATCTGTTTGAAAAGGTCTTTCTCGGTCGGAGCAATGTAATCAATTAAATTTTGCTTGAGCGCTTCTTCGTCGGTAAAAGATTTCGACTGCCGCACGGTGCTCTCCGCGACTTCAACATTGCGTCCGCGCTTGGAGACGTACGACCGCATAAATGCTGCGGCATCGTTTTCAATCTTCTCCTTCATTACGTCGTCCATTTTTCCGCCACCCGCGAGCACGGGATGCGCCGCGCCGGTGTTGGTGCCGGGCGCCATAGCGGCCACGTCTGCGCTCTCCAGGATGAAAAATCCTGCGGATGCCGCGCGGGTTCCGGTCTGCGAGACATAAATAATCACGGGAACCGGAGAATTCGAAATCTTGTTGACAATGGCGCGGGTCGAATCGAGCAATCCACCGGGGGTGTTGAGTTCGATCAGCAATGCTTGATCGTGACCGCGCTGTGCTTCGTCAATGGCGCGACCGATATATTCCTCGGTAATGGGTTGAATTGTGTCGTCAACGACGATCTTTAAAACTTCGGCAGATGCGGGAAGCGAAGCCAAAAACAGCAAGGTCAACAAACTGCAAAACAAACGCGAAAGGGTTTTCGCTTTCATCTTCATCCATGCGGCAACGCGGGCGCTTTCTTCGCAACCGAGCTGCGAAAGAGGACAAAACTCTATTATAGCCGCGCAAAACTCACTGCGCTAAACTTCCGTTCGCCGTGTTCCAACCGGTTCTTCCGTCACGCCGAGTGGAGGATGGTCCCTTTCCAGTTCCGTCCATCCCGGTAATTGTGTGTCGCCAGTGATGAGGCGCGCTCCGCGTTCAAACGTAATGTAAGACCATGCCCATTGAATGAGCACAAGAATCCGGTTGCGGAAGCCGATCAAAAAGAAAATGTGAACGAACAACCACGCGAGCCACGCCAAATAACCGGAGATATGCAATTTACGGAACTGTCCCACTCCTGCAGCGCGTCCAATAGTAGCCAGCGTACCTTTATCCAGATAATGAAAATCACGACGCGGTTTGCCATCCAGATCGCGCCGTATATTTTTGGCGACGGCCACGCCTTCCTGCATGGCGACTGGAGCCAGTCCCGGCAGCAATTTGCCTTGTTCATCTTTCAAAGCGGCCAAATCCCCAATCACAAATACTTCGGGATGGCCAGCGATGCTAAGGTCGTTTGCCACAAGGACGCGCCCCGCACGATCCACAGAAGCGCCCAGCTTTTTGCCCAGCGGAGAGGCAGCCACGCCTGCCGCCCAGAGCGTGACCGCCGTCGGCATGCGTGTTTCTCCCATATATACGGACCCGGGTGCGATGTGCGTGACTAGAGCGGAAGTGTGAACTTCCACGCCAAGCCGTTCGAGCTGCTTTTGTGCGCTTGCCGATAAATCTTCTGCAAATGCAGGCAGAACCCGTGGGCCGCCTTCGAGCAAAATAATGCGCGTACGTTTGGGATCAATCGAGTGGAATTCGTTGGAGAGAACTTTGCGTGTAATTTCCGCTAGAGTTCCGGCCAATTCGACTCCTGTGGGTCCACCACCCACGACCACAAAATTCAGTTGCATTTGGCCTTCGCCATTGGCGGCGCGGCGCTCGGCAAGTTCAAAGGTCAGCAACACCCGCCGCCGGATTTCCACGGCGTCTTCCAACGACTTTAATCCCGGCGCAAACGGCTCCCAATCATCATGTCCGAAATAGGCGTGGGTTGCTCCAGCAGCCACGACCAGATAGTCGTATTGAATCTCCATATCGGAAAGCTTTACAACTTTCCGCTCCAGATCGAAATCGCGTACTTCGCCCAGCAAGACCTCGATATTTTCGTTGTCGCGCACGATCCAGCGGATAGGCGCGGCAATTTCCCCAGGCGAGAGCCCGGCCGTGGCTACCTGATACAAAAGCGGTTGAAATGTATGGTGGTTGGTGCGGTCAATGAGGGTCACGCGGGCAACGTGTTTTGCCACCCCGCGAGCGGCGCGCAATCCGCCAAACCCTGCGCCTATCACAACAACGTGCGGTCGAGTTTTGTTCTGCATTTCCAGCTCCCGAATGCGTAGATATCAGAACATTTAATAGATTCGGAATATTCCAGGAAGATGAGAAAAGTTTCCAAAAAAATTACAATGGAATTACGGGAATCCCTGATTTTTCAGCCCGCAAAGGCCTCTTAAGATTGAAGATAACCATATGCCGACAGGCTGCGTCCAATGTTATAGAGATGTCTGGGGAAAGTTGCCTTTCCAACGTATAATTGATTCAAACAACCCCGCTTAAGGGGAGGTAGTATGAGCTTCCAATCGATGAAGTACCGGCCACTATTGGTAGTTGCCGCTTTCTGCCTGTTTACCTACGGCAGTTTTGCACAGAACCCAAACCCACAAAATTCTCCAACGCAAGCTCCTACCGGGCCGCAGAGCAGTCCGACGGATCCTTCGAATCAGAAGCCGGACATCTCCGCGCAGCCCGCAAGCGCTGACAATGACGCGGCCAAGAAGAATGACAAGCCGGTGCAACTGGCTGATCCCGAAAAAGTAAAGCATGACGGCGGCAAAGAAGACGTCGATGCAATCGGCAACCGCAACGTCGGCTGTAAGCAGGGACTTGGCAATTGGTACAGCATCGAGAAGCAGGTTGCGATGGGCCGCGGTTATGCGCAGCAGGTCGAGTCGCAGTCGAAGATGATCGCCGATCCGGTGGTGACCGAATACGTGAATCGCATCGGCCAGAACATCGTGCGTAACTCCGACGCGCAGGTTCCTTTCACGATCAAGGTGATTGACTCCGACGTCGTGAATGCGATGGCTTTGCCGGGGGGATATTTTTACGTGAATTCCGGCCTCATTCTCGCAGCGGATGAAGAAGCAGAACTTGCCGGCGTCATGGCCCATGAAATCGCTCACGTTGCCGCCTGCCATGCGGCCCGTGAACAATCCCGCGGCAACCTGATGCAGATGGCCTCCATTCCGCTCATCTTCATCGGTGGCCCGATTGGTTATGCCGGATACGAAGCAGCCGGCGTGGCCCTGCCCATGACCTTCCTGAAGTTCTCGCGTGATTTCGAGGCGCAGGCCGACTACCTGGGTGTGCAGTACATGTATAAGAGCGGCTATGATCCTTCCGCCTTCATCACTTTCTTCGAAAAGATCGAAGCGATGGACAAGAAGAAGCCGGGTTCGTTAGCCAAGGCATTCGACACGCATCCCCAGACTCCGGACCGTATTGAAAAGACGCAGCAGGAGATTGCCAGCATTCTGCCCGCGCGTCCTCAATACATTGTTTCTACTTCGGAGTTTGATGACGTGAAATCACGGCTTGCCGCGATTGAGAATCGTCACAAAGTGACGGACAAGAAAGATGCGAACCGTCCGAGCTTGCGACGTACTTCCACGGCTGACAAAACCGGTGGAGATAAAGGCGATAATCCGGATGATGATCGCCCGACGTTGAAGCGCCGTCCTGATCAAGACTAACGCCTGATCAAGACTAACGAAGGACAAGACAATTAAAAAAGGCTGCGCAAAAGCGCAGCCTTTTTAATTGTGTTCGTTACATCCTGCGATGGGGTGTTCAGTCTAATTTTTTATACTGCTTCTTTGGTCGCGAGCGCACGCACTTCATTGCGGCGGTATTGCTCGACCGAAGAGATGACTTTCATCTGCTTCCAGTCATACGGCTGTTCTTTTCCGCAATCCAAACAAACTACATACGTGCCGGTTACGTTGCTTGCTCCGCGCCGCAAGCCTGGGCGCACTGTGATGGGAAAGCTGTAATGGGAGTGCCAGCATCCGAAAAAGGCATCAACAAATTTCGATAACATAAATGTACGGTTCACCGATATGCGGGGACAAACCGGACGAAACCGTCCTCCATGAACCTTTCAAATACTTAGATTCCTATACCAGGCAAAAGGTTCGTTTTATGGGGTAAAACACTGAGATTCGCGGGAAACTCTATCAATTCATAGAGCTTAGAGAATGATAGAACTTAGGGAATCGGCACTTTTGCAAAAACCGAAGACCTCGCTTCGCGCGTTGCGGCGAGATCTCCACAGGAGTTCTGGTTTTCAGAAATTGAATGATGAAACTAGGAGTACAAAAACTATTGAGGTCCGGCCTTCTTGCGTGCCTGGCATTTCGACATGATTGCTGAGCGAAGGCGGGATCGTAAATCGTCAGGAAGTTCGTAGAGCTGGGAGTCGCGATAAATCTCGATGGTTTTCTTGGTTGTGTCGCAAACAACGTAGCAGTTGTGGCACCACGACAAATGGTCCTCTAGCTCCGCCTTTGTACGAGCGTCCATGACGCCGTCAAGGTAATTGGTTAGCTCCTGCAGAAATTCAGAGCACTTCACTTGTCGCCATCTCCATTTTCATCGCGCAGGTTTCCATTCCCACCTCGCTTAAAGTAACGGTTAAGTCTTTCGCGCAATTGGAGCCGGGCGCGCAGTAACCGTGATTTTACCGCCGGAATACTCAATTCAAGAGCGTCCGCAGTCTCTTCCGTCGAAAGTCCTTCTACATCGCGCAGCACGAACACCGTTCGGAAACTCGGTGGCAGACCCTGGATCGTCTTGCTGAGAAGTTCTTTCAACTCAGCCTGGGTGTACTGCTGCTCGGGATTCGGACTCCAGTCCGCGACTTCGCGCGGCACGGAATCTTCTTCCGTCTTTACCTCTTCATCCAGTGAAACCATGCGCTCCGGTCGCCGCTTGCGCAGTTTCATCAGCGCTTCGTTCACTGCGATGCGAACCAGCCAGGTGTAAAACTTGGACTGACCCTGGAACTGTGCCAGATTGCGATAGGCCTTTAAGAACGCATCCTGGACGACGTCTTCCGCGTCCTCGCGATTCTGTGTGATGTGCTGCGCGATGCGGAACACGTTGCGGTCGTACCGCTTGACGAGCTCCTCAAAAGCGCCGACGTCACCAGCCTTCGCAGCCTGTACCAGCGCAAGCTCTTCGCTTACTGGCTCACCTATTTTTGGTTGGATGGCACCCATTCTCAGTCCGATGCAAGATATTTCACCCAAAAGGGTCGGGGCAAAAGTGTTATTTTACTTGGTAACTAGCTTTCGTGCGTAACTGTTTTGGCGTTTCCTCGTTAACCACTTTGCGCTACATTCCAGAAAGGCACCTTGGATTCAGCAGCTGGTTACTATCGTGACGTGCCAAATCATACAAGTACAATATAATCAAAACCTAACGGTAGTGTGCACGCCTTACCCCGACCGGACTATTCATGGGAATTGAGCAAATCGTTGAGCAGGTAGTGTCGCAGGTTTTGGAATCTCACGTTCCCAAGCTTCAGCAGGCGCTCGTGCAGCGTGTTCTGGATGAGCTTCCCGCTCAGCTGAATCAACAATCCTCGGGTGGAAGCAGCAGCAACGCCGGCAGTCTATTGAAGGCGATTTCCAATATTCATGAAGGTGGAAACCAGAAAGAAATTCTGCGCGCACTCCTTGATGGCACCACAGAGTTCAGCAGCCGTGCAGCCTTGTTCGTGGTGAAATCCGGCGTCGCCGTGGGTTGGCAAGGGCACGGATTCGAAAAGAACGACGAGATCAAAGATTTTGCATTGGACGTTAGCTCGGGCCTCGGTGCGCATGCAATGGAGCAACGCACGCCTGCCGCGGGAAACACCAGCGATGCGGATGCCAATTTCATTACAAATTTCGGCGCGCCCGCGGAAAATGATGTCATCGTTCTGCCTTTGCTTTTGAAAGACAAAGTTGCCGCGCTGGTGTATGCCGACAATGGCGGCAAGTCAGAAAAACTGGATCGCGCAGCTCTGGAAGTAGTTGTTGCGGCAACCGGCGCCTGGTTGGAAGTAGTTTCCCTGCGTAAGCAGGTCCAGCAAAAGGAAGTTTCTGGAGACGATTCTCATCCTGTCGCTGTCGCACAAGCTTCGCCTGCTTATTCGGATCCTTTTGCCGGGCATGCTCCGGCGCACAACCCAGCTGTAACGGCCGCAGCTGTCGTGGAAGAAGAAGCTCCCGTAGCAATCGCCGCGGCGGCGAGCGCATCAGGTTCGAGCGTCAGCGTGGATGCAGGTCCGCAGCTTTCGCCGGAAGATGCCGACACGCATCGCAAGGCGCAGCGTTTTGCGCGTTTGCTGATTGATGAAATTAAACTCTACAATCAGGTAAAAGTCACCGAAGGTCGCAAGCACAAAGATATTTACGATCGCCTGAAGCAGGACATCGAAAAAAGCCGCTCCATGTACACGAAACGTTATGGCAACACTGCGGCAGCAAGCGTAGATTATTTCAGTGCCGAGCTTGTGCGCAGCCTGGCGGAAGACGATAGTTCTTTAATGGGCACAAATTTCCAGCGAAAATAGCGATATCAGGTTTCCGTGGTCTGTAATCATAAGCAGTTGTCTCGTATTCTCCTTTTTGTGTTGTGCTTTGCGTGCACTGGTTTCGTAAGCGCGCAGGCTGCCCAACCCACGACGTCTCCCTCGCCAACCCCAAAATCTCCATCGACTTCTTCTGCTTCGTCTTCTTCGTCGGCTTCGCTTAAAAAACATGCAGCCAAGTCGAAAAGTAAAAAACATCCCGCTTATTCCAATGCGGCGGTACGCAGAAAACTTTCTCCGCGATTGCTGCGTATGCATGCTGCATTTGTTGCTTCCACCGATCTTCGTCCCATGGCGCAACAGCTTCTCCAGAACCGTGTTCCCGCGGCTTACTCGGGAGTCGAAGCGTATGCCCGCCGCCATTCTAAAGAAGATGCCGGAGCGTTGGCCTGGCTTGTGGATGGATACGCGCACACGCTCGACAATGAATATGCCAAAGCCATCGAGCCGTTGAATCGAGCGAAAACTCATGCCGGTGATTTGGAAGACTATGTCGATTACTACCTGGGCGTTTCTTATTTTCAAACTGGAAGAATGGCGGAATCCGGGGCCATTCTCGGCGCTTTCGACAAGAATTATGCGGCCTCGCTGCTCATTCGTGACTCGCATGTCATGTATGCCAATGTGTTGATCGCGGATGGACGCTCTGCCGAGGCCGTCGCTCTACTCGAAAAGGACCGTGAGCCGCAACGTGTGGATTTGGAATTTGCGTTGGGCCGCGCTTACGCGTCATCGGGAAATAA
Source organism: Terriglobales bacterium (assembly GCA_036491415.1). Classification (GTDB taxonomy): domain Bacteria; phylum Acidobacteriota; class Terriglobia; order Terriglobales; family Acidobacteriaceae; genus JAICKN01. Next base: position 23,876 of record DASXCC010000119.1, read on the forward strand.
TCCCAAAGCCATTGCGGTTTTCCAGAATATTTATTTTGCTTCGCCGCTATCGAGCGAAGCGGTGGCTTCGCAGTCGGAACTGAACAAGCTGCATTTTGATTTCAATTCGCCGTCACTGGTCGAACTGCGAAAGTCTCGCGCTGCGCTGCTTGTAAAAGGACGCCGTTACGAAGAAGGCGCCAACGAGTACCGCGTGCTGGAAAATCAAGTGACGCCGGATCAGCGCTCGCCAATCGAGCTTTCCATCGCCGAAGCGTTGCGGCGTGCTGGAGAAGCTCGCCAGGCCCGCAATTTACTCGATACGCTGCATGCTACGACGCCAGAGATGAATGCGCAGCGCCTATTTAACCTCGGCGAAATCGCGCGTTCGCAGCACGAAGAAGACACCGTCGAAAAAATTCTCAGCGACATTCGCCAGTCCGCGCCCACAAGTCCGTGGCTGGAAGAAGCGCTCTTTTCTGCCGGTAACATGTATTTTCTGGAGTGGAACTACGATAAAGCGATTGACTGCTATCGCGAAGTCGAACAGCGGTTCCCCACAGGAAGTCATGCGCCGGACGCGCATTGGCGAGTGGCGTGGCTGAACTTCCGCCAGAATCGCACCGATGTCGCACGTCAGAGCTTCGAACAACAGATCGCTCTCTATCCAAATTCTTCGCAGGTTTCCGCAGCCATCTATTGGCGCGCCCGTATCGCCGAGGAAGATAAAGATCCCGTTCTTGCCCGTGCGTATTACCAGAAACTTTCGGACCGTTTCCGCAATTATTATTACGGAGCTCTAGCGCGCGAGCGCATGACGAAGTTGCCTGCAAGCGATGATCCCGTGCATCCCACGCTGCTCGATCATGTGCCGCCGGTGGATATTGCGAACGTCGCAGAGAGTGCAGTTCCAGCGGACAACCTTCGCGTACAGAAAGCGCAGCTGCTTGCCAACGGCGCGCTGTCTGATTTTGCTATCCGCGAATTGCAGGCTGCTGAGCCCGGCAAACCCACGTGGCTTCCCGCGGAAACCGCCAAAATCTATACAGAAGTTGGCCGATACGATCTCGCGATCGAAGCGTTGAAGCACGCGGTGCCAAACTACTTCGCGCTCGATCTACCTAATCTTCCGCGGTCTTACTGGGAAGCGTTGTTTCCCAAAGGTTATTGGCCTGACCTCAAAACATCGGCGGCGAGCAATGGACTCGATCCTTATCTTGTGGCATCGCTCATCCGGCAGGAGTCGGAATTCAGTCCAACCGCCGTCTCTCGCGCCAACGCTCTTGGCCTTATGCAGCTTCTGCCCAAAACTGGAAGGCTGGTTGCCAAGCAGGAAAAAATCAGAGGATTCACCACCGGACAATTATTCGTCCCCGGAGTGAATTTAAAACTCGGCACACGCTACTTTCGCAGTATGGTGGACCAGTTCGGCGGATTTGAATATGCTCTTGCCGCCTACAACGCGGGAGACTTCCGGGTGAAGGACTGGCTTGGACAGCGTCCATATCGCGATCCGCAGGAGTTCGTCGAATCCATCCCATTTACCGAGACGCGCGAATATGTGCAGGCGATTGTGCGGAATGCTTACGTGTACCGGCAGTTGTATGGAACTCCGTAACCGGGTTTATTGTTTGAGGGCGGTGCTGTCCGTAGCTGGAGCTTTCGCGAAAATAATTTCAAAAACCAACAATCCTGCGCCAATCACAATCGCGCTGTCTGCCGCATTGAACGCCGGCCACTGATATTGGCCGACGTAAAAAAGAAGAAAATCTACCACCCGGCCATGCATCAGGCGGTCCCATAAATTCCCCAAAGCTCCGCCGAGAATCAATGACAATCCAATTCCGGTCATCGTCATAACGTTGCTGTTGCGCCACAGCAGCGCCGAAACAATGACTAACGCAATCACCGAGAACAGCACCAATAATGCGATCTTCCATTCCGAGGGAGAATCGGCGAACAAACCAAAAGCCGCGCCGGTATTTTCTACATGGGTAATGCGGAAGAATTTAGGAATGACCTGGATGCTCCCGTACATCGCCAGTCGATTGGCAATAGCCAACTTCGTGATGCGATCCAGCAGCACCACGCCAACGGCGATCAGTAGATGAAACTTACGCATTTTGAACATCAGGCCTTTTTATTTTAAATCGGTCGTCGCGTGTGCGCTATTTGGATTCTGCTGCCGATGATTCCGCTTCTAATTCCTTCAACGCCGCACTACAGCGTTCGCAGATCGTCGGATACTCGGCATTCTCGCCGACATGAGTCGAGTAGTTCCAGCAACGGTCGCACTTTTGTCCTTCTGCCTTTTCAACTGTTATGTTTAGTCCGCTGCTTCCATTGCCGGTAGCCGGAGTCAGCGTGACCGCCGAAACAATAAAGACATAACGCAGTTGATCTTTATGTTTTGCCAGTACGGAATAAGTCGGCTCCGGAGCCTGGATCTTCACATGTGCCGCAAGATTTGTGCCGGAAAGAATGCTGTCTTTCGCATTGCGCGCTTCTTCCAGCGTTTTTAAAACTTCGTCGCGAACATTCTGAATGGTCGCCCACTCTTCTCTCTGCTTGTCATCCACAAGTGAAGCTGTACCCAGAAGCTCTACTGGATCAGGAAAGTTGGTCAAATGTACGCTCGCGGAGCGGTCCGAAGCCTGCGGCAGATACGGCCAGATCTCTTCGCAGGTAAAGCTGGTGATGGGCGCAAGCAACCGCACTAACGCCTCGCCAATCTTCCAGATTGCCGTTTGCGCCGAACGCCGGGCTTTCGAGCGCGGTGCTGAGGTGTAAAGCCTGTCTTTGAGCACATCAAAGTAAAACGCGCTCAATTCCACAACGCAAAAATGATTCACGCGATGGTAGATCTTGTGGAAGGCAAACTCTTCGTACCACCCCAGAATGTCTTTCGACATGGCGACCGTAAGCCGCAGCATGTACTGATCGACCTCCTGCAGTTGATCGAAGGGCAACGCATCGCGCTGCGGATCAAATCCGTTGAGGTTGCCGAGAATGTAACGGAACGTGTTGCGGATCTTCCGATAATTCTCCGCGATGCGTTGCATCAACTGCTCGGAGCCAACCACGTCATCGCGGAAGTCCACTGACGCCACCCACAACCGCACAATCTCTCCGCCGAGACGGTTCGAAATGTCCACCGGATCAACGTCATTGCCTTTCGACTTCGACATGGCCTGGCCTTTTTCATCCAGCGTCCACCCCGGCGTGACCACGCCGCGATAAGGAGAACTGCCGCGCGTGCCCATCGCGCACAGCATGGATGACATAAACCATCCGCGGTATTGGTCGCCGCCTTCCAGGTAAAGATCGGCAGGCCAGGGAAGGTTCGATTCGTGGCCCAGAACTGTAGCCTGGCTGCACCCAGACTCAAACCATACATCCACGATGTCGGTTTCTTTCTTAAAACTTTTGCCACTGCATTTCGCGCACTGCGCGCCAGCAGCTAAAGCGTCAGCTTCTGGCGTGTACCACGCGTCGGCTCCGGAAGTCGTGAACAATTCGATGATCTTCTTATGAACTGCCGCATCTTTTACCGGCTCGCCGCAACCTTCGCAGAGAAATACCGCAATCGGTACGCCCCAAATGCGCTGCCGCGAAATGCACCAATCCGGCCGAGTGGCGATCATGTTGGAAAATCGCTCTTCACCCCATGCCGGATCCCATTTCACGCTCTTCACCTGATCCAATGTGCTCTGCCGCAACGAACCTTGGCTCTCCATTTCCGTTTCCATGGAAATGAACCATTGCTCGGTTGCGCGGAAAATAATCGGATTATGGCAACGCCAGCAATGCGGATAAGAGTGTTCTAACTTTTCCGCGTGAAGCAATGCGCCATGAGTTTTCAGCAATTCGACAATGATGGGGTTCGCGTCGAATACCTTTTTGCCGTCGTACTCAGGCAAGCCATTTCGGATCACGCCCGCCGCATCTACATTCGTCTTCAGGTCGAGCTTGTAGCGAACGCCGGTGGCAAAATCATCCGCGCCATGCGACGGAGCGGTATGGACCACACCCGTTCCCGTGTCCATCGTGACGTAATCCGCAAGTACGCCTAGAATGCGGCGCTGCTCCCATGGAAGGAATGGATGGTAAAACCACGCGTTTTCCATTTTCTGTCCGGGGAAATGGGCAATCGGTTTGGCATTGCTGATTCCGCATTTCTCCATCACCGCCTTCGATAAAGTCTCGGCAACGATGAAGATTTCTTTCTCGGTTTCCAGCGCGACGTATTCTTCCGACGGGTGAAATGCTACAGCCATGGAGGCGGGTAGCGTCCACGGAGTCGTTGTCCAGATGATGGTGAAGATGGGTTTGTCCGCAGCGATGCGAACGTCGGCCAGCGCCGTGTCAATGGTTCGCGGGTCAGACTGCAAGCGGTACTTTACATAGATCGCGGGACTGGTGTGGTTTGCGTACTCCACTTCCGCTTCCGCCAAAGCAGTACGATCGTGAATGCACCAATACACCGGGCGAAGGCCCTTATAGACAAATCCCTTTTCAAAAAATGCATAAAAAGTTTTCAACACCTCTGACTCATACTGCGGAGTCATGGTGGAGTAGGGATTTTCCCAGCGCCCGAAGACCGCTAATCGCTTAAATTGTTCGCGCTGCAGATCGAGAAATTTTTGTGCATACTTTCTGCATTCCAGGCGTACATCGGTCGCCTTCATCTGCAACTTTTTGCCGCCCAGTTGCTGATCCACTTTGATTTCAATCGGCAAGCCGTGGCAATCCCAGCCAGGAACGTACGGAGAGTCAAAACCCGCCATGCTCTTCGATTTCACAATGAAATCTTTCAGGCACTTATTCAGAGCGTGTCCAAGGTGGAGAGGGCCGTTTGCATAGGGAGGGCCATCGTGCAAAACATAGATCGGTTCGCCCTTATGGGCTTCGCGAATGCGTTCATAAATCCCCATTTCCTGCCATCGGGCGAGCGCTTTAGGCTCGTTTTGCGGCAAGTTGGCCTTCATGGGAAAGTCAGTTTTTGGCAGATTAATGGTGGTCTTGAGTTCGAACGGCACTCGGCAGATTTCTCCCAAATGATTGATTTTCCTCCATTATAGGGAGGGTGGCAGGGAACGTCCATTTAGCCCGTAGAGGGTGGGCTGGGGCATGACCGTAATCCCAGGATCGGGTTTACAAGGCATTTACAAATCACTGTGAGAAATGGGGCAAATCCATGTACAATTTTCGTCAAGTGACGTTTCCCGAGGGTTCGCATCTAAGAGTTGGTTTTAAAAACCGCTCCTGCAAGATGGAGAACTTGAGCGATTTTGTGGTGGAAAACCGATTTGCCATGCAACTTGGCAGCACAGGTGCTCATCATGAAATATAGAGGCTTTAGCTAAGAGGATCTCGGGTCAAATATGGTAGAAATCGATCCACGCACCGTACCGGAACCTGAATTTAATCTTTTACTGCCGAAGGATTCGGAGACGTCTGTCTTCAAGTCCTTGTTCCGGAACCTTGACGACTTCTTCTTTCCCAAGAAGTTGCCACCTCTCGTGTTGACTTCCAAGCCCATCCCCGTGCGGGATATTTGGGGTTTTTACGACAACAAAAAGAATGGTGTTCTCGGTTCGACGATCGCACACATCGTCATTTTGACGCTCATCGTCGTGGGCACGATCATTGCACGGCGACTGGTGAAAAATATCATCAAGCCCGACGCCATTATTTCGTACATGCCGATTTCCGAGACGCCGACTTTGAAACCTTCCAAGACACAGGTTGGTGGCGGTGGCGGCGGCGGTGATCGCGACAAATTCCAGGCTCCTAAAGGCAAGCTGCCCAAGCAGGATTTGCAGCCGATTACTCCGCCCATGATGGTGGTTCGCAATCCGGCTCCCAAGCTAGCGGTTGAGCCGGCGGTTGCGGTTCCTCCGCAGGTGAAGATCGCCATAAACAATATGCCGAACCTGGGCAATCCGATGGCGGCAATTCCTTCGGGTCCGCCTTCCAACGGTGTAGGCTCGAGCGGCGGCATCGGTAGTGGCTCTGGCGGCGGCGTAGGCTCTGGAGAAGGTCCCGGCTTTGGCCCTGGGCATGGCGGCGGTACGGGCGGCGGCGTGTTCCGCGTTGGTGGCGGAGTTTCTGCGCCTAAACCCATTTTGACCCCTGATCCTGAATATTCTGAAGAAGCGCGCAAAGCCAAGTTCCAGGGAACTTGTGTGCTTAGCGTGATCGTCGGCCCGGATGGTCGCACAAGCAATATTCACATTGCCCGCAGCCTTGGTTTGGGTCTGGATGAAAAGGCCATCGAAGCTGTGAAGGGATGGACTTTCCAGCCCGCCATGAAAGATGGCCGGCCGGTCGCAGTCGCCATCAGCGTGCAAGTGGAATTCCACCTGTACTAAATTCTCGTTTCAAATGATTAGAAGGCCGCCGATTGCGGCCTTTTCTTTTGCGTTGTAAGTTAGTTGGGATGTGAGCTAGGGGATGTTAGCTGGAAGATGCGAGCTGGGAAACTTATCTTCTTGAATTTATTCTTTCAGGTCCACGTGTTCAACGACATCAATCGGACGTCCTAAAAACTTTGCACCCAGGCGGCGGAATTTTTCGACGGAATCGGTAGCGAAGAACTTCAAACTGCCCGAGTGTTTTTGATTGGCGTCTCCAGGCACGATTCCGAGTTTTTCCGCTACTGCTTTCGCTGTAGATTCCGCAGAGTCCACAATTTCCACGTTCGCCGGAGAAATACGATCCAGCACAGGCTTAATCAACGGATAGTGCGTGCATCCGAGTACAAGCACATCCGCCGATTCGAATCCGTCTTTAAATGCTTCATCCAGATAAATCTTCGCAATCTCTTCGGTGACGGAATGCTCGGCCCACCCCTCCTCGACCAGAGGCACAAATAGCGGACACGCCTTTTCCCTGGCATCCACGCCACGGGATTTCAATGCTTTGTGGTAGGCGTGACTGTTGATCGTTGCTTCGGTGCCAATCACTACAACTTTCCGTTTTTTACTCGATGCCGCGGCATGTTCGGCTCCCGGTTCAACAACGCCTACGACCGGTACATGAGCGGATTGCGTGATTTTGTCGAGGGCCAACGCCGTTGCCGTGTTGCAGGCGATGACTAAAAAATTCGCACCCTGCTTTTCCAGAAAATCCGTTGCACCCAAAGCATATTTCGCCACCGTCTCTGCCGACTTCGATCCATAGGGAAGCCGCGCCGTGTCCCCAAAATACAAATAATTCGCGTCAGGAATGAGCGCCAACAATTGCTTGAGCACGGTCAAACCGCCCATGCCCGAATCGAATACGCCTATCGTGATTTGCTTCACTTTGGAACTCATTTCACCCCATCATAAAGTTGTTTCTGGAACACTGAAATAGTGTACACTAAATAAGCATGAAAAATATTACTTTAAGCGCCGAAGAGCATTTGATCGAGCACGCGCGGCAGATTGCACGGTCTCAGCACAAGACGTTGAACTCTGCCTTCCGCGAATGGCTTGAGCAATACACTGCAAACGAGGGAAGCGTGCGCGATTTCGACAACTTAATGCGCCGTTTGAGTCACGTAAAAGCAGGGCGAAAATTTTCGCGGGACGAAATGAATGAGCGGTAGATTTTTCCTGGATACAAATATTTTCGTGTATGCATTCGACGATACGGCGCAGGCCAAAAAACGCATCGCATCCAATTTGATTCGGGAAGCCATTGCCACTCGGCAAGGAATTGTGAGTTATCAGGTTGTGCAGGAATTTATGAACGTCGCTATGCGCCGTTTTTCACATCCTATGTCTCATGCCGAAGCTGAACAGTATCTTGCGAATGTGCTCCGCCCATTGCTCTCAATACATTCGTCCTCGAATCTTTATCTGGAAGCCCTCCGCATTAGCGGTCGTCATAAGTTTGCATGGTATGACTCTTTGATTGTGGCAGGTGCGCTTCAAGGCGAATGCGCCACTCTGTTAAGCGAAGATCTGCAAACGGGAAGAGTGGTCGAAGGGATGAAAATTGAAAATCCCTTCTGATTTTAGAACGCGTCAATCCCGGTTACGCTCTGGCCGATGATCAGGGTGTGGATGTCGTGCGTGCCTTCGTAGGTCTTCACGGATTCTAAATTCATCATGTGGCGCATGATCGGATAATCATCCGCCACGCCATTTGCGCCGAGAATGTCCCGGCCTAGGCGAGCGCATTCCAGAGCCATCCAAACGTTGTTTCGCTTGGCCATGGAAATGTGCTGGTGCTGCACTTTGTTTTCATCTTTCAGTCGACCCACTTGCAGCGCCAATAGTTGTGCCTTGGTAATTTCCGTAATCATCCATGCAAGTTTTTCCTGCACAAGCTGGCGGGAGGCGATCGGTAGATCATGAAATTGTTTGCGTAATTGGGAATATTGCAGGGCGCAGTCATAACAAGCCATCGCTGCGCCAATAACGCCCCAGGAAATTCCGTAGCGCGCCTGGTTCAAGCACATAAGAGGCGATTTCAATCCGCCAGTGCCCGGCAACAAATTAGATTCCGGTACGTGCACGTCCTGCAAAGAAAGCCCAGACGTTACAGATGCCCGCAGCGACCATTTTCCGTGAATATCTTCGGCTTTGAATCCGGGGCGATCGGTTTCTACTAAAAATCCGCGCACGCGATTCTCTTCATTTTCAACTTTGGCCCAGATGATGGCGACGTCGGCAATTGAGCCGGAGGTGATCCACATCTTCTCGCCATTGAGTACATATTCATTGCCAACCTTGCGGGCGCGCGTTCGCATGCCGCCGGGGTTTGATCCGAAATCCGGTTCGGTTAAACCGAAGCACCCGAGCTTTTCACCGGATTGCAACACGGGGAGCCATTGCTGTTTTTGTTCGTCGCTGCCGAAGGCGTAAATCGGATACATCACTAATGCGGATTGCACGCTCACAAAACTACGGATGCCAGAGTCTCCGCGCTCCAGTTCCTGCATCACCAGCCCGTATTCCACATTGGACATTCCCGCGCAGCCGTAACCTTGCAGCGATGCGCCGAAAAATCCGAGGCCACCCATGGGCTTTACGAGCTCACGAGGAAAGCGGCCGGCGCGATTGCACTCTTCAATGATGGGGACGAGGTTGTCTTCGATAAAACTCCGCGAAGTATCGCGAACAAGCCGCTCGTCATCGCTCAGGAGGGCATCGAATTCAATGAAGTCAACTCGGCGGAATTTGATGGCCATAAAACCTCGTTGGTGCAGAACGCACTGGAATTAACGCTAACAAAGGCACAGAGGAGCGTCAAACTGCTGCCCTGGATATCGCGGGTTACTTGCTGGAGATTTCTTCATAAATCTCCGGCAATTGCTCGGCAGCTTCCGGAGAGCCACCGAAGCGTGCGCTTTCGTATTGTTGGGTGAAGCGCGAGACTCGCTCTCGTACCGAATCGTCGGGAATGGAACGTACAAATTCCTGCGGCGTTTGCGCTGTGGATTTCCTCCATCCGCGTTTGGATAACAATCGCGTCATGCGTTCATACCAGATGCTCGAAGCAAGCTCCGGCGCGTTTGCCGGATGAGATACGATCCGCCGTAGCTTGGCCCAGCGCAGAATAGTCCCAGCGCTCAAGAGAAGAGCGAGCCCGAACAGGATCAGCAATCCATTCAATGTCCATCGCTTGGGCGCCAGCGAACCCGATCGCCAGATTCTCTCCGCTTTACGCAATAATTTCTGGTAACGTTCCCGCGCCCAATGTTGCAAGTCAAAGTTTGTTTTTTGGCTGCGTTGCAAAACCTCGCGCCCCAGCGAAAACTGATGCGAAACGTCGTAGTTCACAATCCATTCCCGCCAGAACGATTGGAAGGCATCCAGATACAAAGCTATGCGCCGCCAGCCCACAGCTGTTGTAGCTGGGACCGAAGGAGTTGGGTCGAAACTTACCCACCCGTAATTTGGGAAGTATGCTTCCACCCAGGCATGGGCGTCGCTAGCCCGGATTACGAATTGGCCGCTGAGGTCATTGAATTCGCCTCCGCGAAATCCCGTGACCACGCGCGAGGGAATTCGCAGCGTCCGCAACATCACAGCCATGGATGAGGCGAAATATTCGCAGTGCCCTTGTTTGCGCTCGAATAAAAAATTGGCCAGGGGATCGGCAACTTCCGCCGGCGGCAGTTGTAATGTATAGCCGAACTGACTTTGCAGGTAATGTTCGATGGTCGCTGCTTTGTCGTAGTTGTTTGTCTCGGAAGCGGTGACTTTCTGGGCCAACTGCGGAATGCGGGAATCAAGCGGCGGCAATTGTAAATAACGCTGGGCAATTCTTTGGTCTTGATTTTCCACCGCGCCGCGCAATGCATCGGCTGAGGGACGGGAAATATCTGACCATGCGTCGTAAGCGCCAATCGGATGCTCGCCATCCAGATTGAAGGCATTGCCGGCGCTGTCCACGGCGATGGCGCGATAGTTGCCCTGAAGACGATTGCCCAGAGGCGCAATGAAAAATACATTCGTGCCGATTGGCTCCAGCAAAACTCTGTAATGCAATGGAACCGTGGGCCTATTGTTTGCGGAATCAGGAGCTCGATCGGCAGGCCACAAAACAAAACTGCCATCTACCAAACGGCTTGCAGGAAATCGGCGAGGTGAATTCGACCAGCTTCTGCCATCGAATGTGCTGAGCGTTACGCCTCGCCACTTCAAATTCGCTGCAATGTTTTTATCGCCATCGAGTTGAATATGCATCACCACGGCACTCGATCGCTGAATCTCTCCAATGGCGCCTAACTCCACGCGATCGCTGAATCCGGTAGAAAATTGATTCACGGGAGAATATGCGCTCAAATATCCGGCGGAAATACGGGGCAGCAGAAAGAAGACCATAGTCCCCGCAAGCAAAATGCAGACAACCAGTATCGGCGTGATCTTTGCCAGTGATCGTACGATGTCATGCCGTCCGCTTACTGCAGAGCGATTGTTTTCCTGCGTAGAGGCTTTGCTCGCGGCATTTTTCATCTCCATCAGGATGAAAGTTCCTACCGCAGTCAGCATGAACAAAGCAAACAAACCCAGGAACACGCTGTTCACGGTCAGGATGGCTGCAGACAGCACCATGAGAAAGGAAATGATTGCCAAAAAATACCGATCGCGGTCGCGGCGCAGGGAAAATATGCGCAACACCGTGACAAAGAGAACAAGATGTACCGTCGCCGAAAGAAATGTCCCCGAGACGAAAAAATAGTCGGCGAGGTAAAACGCCGCATAGCCAACGGTCAACCAATTGGCCAAGCGTTCCGACACAACAAATGCATTGCTGGTGTAAAGAAAATATCCGCGTGTGGCGAGTGCCGCAATCACAAACGCAAGGTTGAAAATGCCCAGGCTTTCCGTCGAAGCCAGAATCGCAAACCCAGTGAGCACCAGCAGGTAGAGAGAGACATCCAGATATCGCCCCAGGGTGCGCGACAACCCGCTCTCAATTGCTTGCTCAGACTTCGGCATAAGCACATGGTAAGCCGCTGGAAGTCATTGGAAAAGAGTACTTTTGGTGCAAATCGGTTTTCGAAATTCGGAGCTAAATGCCGGTGCCAAGGAAGCTGTAAAGCAGCACAGCCAACACGATGAGGGTGAATCCCACGTACATCCGATCTCTCTCCGCAGTGAAAGCCCAAACGGAAAAGATGACACGGGCAATGGGAGTTGCCATTAACAGCACCAACCCGAACTGAATGATCCCACGGCCATGCAGCGCCGTCGCTTCATGGAAGATTCCACTGAGGGTGCGAAAGTTTTCCGGTTCTCCATGAAATGCTCGATAGTCCGACGGCATTCGCCAATATTTGTGGAGGAAAAGAATCGCGCCGAATGAGACGACGCTGGCCGCGAGCATGACCCCGACGCGCAGAAGATTGCCGATGAAATTTTCTGTTCGTTGATCGTCCCAGTGCTTAAGCCATTCCATCAAATTCTTCCCATAATGCCCTGGTAGAGCATCTGAAATCCCAGCACTGCGATTACCACACTGAAAATAATGCGCAACCACTTCGTTTCGGCTTCCACCAGAATCTTGCTGCCTAAAAATGATCCAATGAGCACGCCTAACATCACAGGCATCGAAAGTCCTGGGTCCACATATCCCCGGCTCAAATACACGCCGACGCTCGCAGCCGCGGTTACTCCAATCATGAAGTTGCTTGTGGTGGTTGAAACTTTAAATGGAATTTTCATTGCCTGGTCCATCGCCAATACTTTTACCGCGCCTGATCCGATTCCCAGCAACCCGGAAAGCGTGCCAGCTCCGAACATCAGGCCAAACCCGGTAGGAACGTTTTGTACATTGTAATGACGAATGCCGCCGGCTTCCGGAAAACTTCCATTCATCTTTAACTTTGTTGCCAGCTCATTCATAGGTAGATTGCGCTCAGCTTGTGAACGTGGCCTGCGCGACAGATAAGCCGAGTAGAGCAACATGACCCCAAACACAATCGTGATCGCGCTGGTGGGAATGCGCGTGGCAAGAAACGCTCCAGCCAAAGCCCCGAACGTCGTGGCAATTTCCAGAAACATGCCAATGCGGATGTTGGAGAATCCTTCTTTCACGTAAGCCGCTGCCGCGCCTGAGGATGTGGCGATTACGGAAACTAACGAAGCGCCGATGGCATAACGGATATCTACCTTAAAGAAGAGAGTGAGGAGCGGAACGAGCACCACGCCGCCGCCGAGGCCGGTAAGCGAACCGAGCAAACCCGCAACAAACGATCCCACGCATACGAGCGACGTAAATTCCAGCGTGTTCATGAGCGGCGAACAAGGCCTACAACAATAGTCTGCCACAGGAATTGGCCTGCGGTAAGTGTAGCGACAGAACAAAACCGGCGGGATGTTAAAATAAATCAGTCAGGCATCGGTCCTACGCGATGCGTTCCCGCCAACCCCGCCAGGTCCGGAAGGAAGCAACGGTAACGGGCTCTTGTATGTGCAGTGGGTCGCCGGTGCCTGGCTTATTCTTTTCCGCGAACGTTTCATGGAGTAGAGTACAGATCGTATTCAGTATTCAAACTTGCCGTCCCATTTCCACGGAGACACCAATCAGTGAGCCAGCCCGCACGCTTGAGAGCAAAAATCAGCGCTCTCAGTACCTACGTCCCGCCCCGCGTTCTAACCAATCAAGATCTTGAGAAAATGGTCGAGACGACCGATGAATGGATTCTTACCCGCACCGGTATTCGCGAACGCCACATTGCCGATAAAGGCGTCGCTACCAGCGATCTGGCCACGGAAGCAGCCAGGCAGGCGCTGGCGCAACGCGGCTGGGCCCCGACTGATATTGAAGCCATCGTTGTAGGGACGGTCACGCCCGATATGCTGTTTCCTTCCACCGCATGCCTCGTGGAAAACAAACTGGGTGCGCATGGAGCCTGGGGATTTGATCTTTCCGCGGCGTGTTCCGCATTTGTATACGCATTGCAGGCGGGAGCACAGTTCGTCGTTTCCGGCGCGCACAAAAAAGTTTTGGTGATTGGCGCTGACGTCATGTCTTCTATTCTGGATTACACCGATCGCTCTACCTGCATCCTTTTTGGCGATGGCGCGGGCGCGGTTTTGCTGGAACCCGCCGAAGACGGGGAAGATGGAATTATTGATTTCATTCATGAAGTGGATGGGTCGGGCGGTTGCTCGCTTTACATGCCAGCCGGGGGAAGTCTGAATCCAGCATCGCATGAGACCGTTGATAAGAAAATGCACTTTGTGCATCAGGAAGGTCAGGCAGTCTTCAAGTTTGCCGTGCGCCAGATGGCCGACCTTTGCGAAAAAATTCTTGAGCGCAATGGGTTAAAGGGAAGCGATATTGACGTCTTCATTCCTCACCAGGCAAACTTGCGAATTATTACCGCAACTGCCGATCGCCTCTCATTGCGGCCGGAAAGTGTAATCATAAATATTGATCGCTACGGAAACACCACGGCAGCTACCATTCCTCTCGGAATGCAAACCGCGCGTGAAGAAGGAAAGTTAAAGAAGGGAAGTCTTGTGCTGCTGGCTTCAGTCGGTGCGGGATTTACTTCCGGTGTGACTTTATTGCGCTGGGCTTTTTAGGCCCAGCGCAGTTGTTCTTTCCTGATCTCAAATCTATTTGATCTGGAAATCATCAATTTCAAAATCAAACTTAGCGGCATTTTGACCGAGTGCGAAAATCATATTCACCACGTCATGCCCATCGGTTTCAAACGATGACATGGGGAATGAATACTGTTTCCATTCTGGCCCTGCAACGAACTGTTTCATCACCGGCATTTGACCCTGATTGGCTTGCGTGGAGAGCGCAAAAACATAAGTGTTGCCGTCTCCCTTGGCCCAGAAGCTGATCTCTTTCTTACTGGAAAGGTTGACCGCATCTTCTGGCGAAGATCCTGGCACGAACATCGCTCCGGCCCAAAGGAACTGCGCGCCGGCAATGGTTTCTCCTGATATGTCCAGTGCGCCTTTGGTATTGTTGGCTCCTCCGTCCACAACCTTGATGTTCGCGACGGATTTGCCTCCCATCATGGCATCGCTCGTCGTCATCCACGAACCGTAGGCAGCGGAAACTTTACCGTCATCAAAATTACTCACGACGCTGACTTGAGAGCCTGCTGGGGCTGGAGGTGGAGGCGTCATTCCGGTTTCGCCGCCCGGCCCGGTAACGTTTAGCACAACGGTTTTTGTTTCGACGGAACTCGGGCCCACCATAAGTTCAAATGCTCCGGGTTCGACCACGCGATGCATATCCAAATTCCACATCGCGAGTTTTTCAGGAGTGATCGTGAATTCCACGGTTTTCTTTTCGCCCGGTTTCAGCGTGATGCGGTGGAAATCTTCCAGCTCCATCACCGGACGCGTGACTGTAGCGATCTTCTGGTGAACGTAAAGCTGCGGAACTTCATCGCCTTCGCGCGAGCCCGTGTTGGTTACGTCCACCGTGACTTTCGCCGTTCCACCGTTCACAATTTCGCTGGGCTCGACTTTCAGATTGTCGAAGCTGAAGGTGGTATAGCTCAGACCGAAGCCAAACGGATAAAGCGGCTTACGCGTGCTGAACGCATACGTGCGATTGTCGGACGGCTTGTGATTGTAGAAGTCAGGCAACGCGCCGACGGTGTGCGGGAAGGTAATGGGAAGTTTGCCTCCCGGATTCACGTCGCCGAACAGTACATTGGCGGCAGCCGTCCCACCTTCTTGTCCCAGATACCAACCTTCAATGATCGCGGGAGCATGCTCGGCAATGTAGTTGATGGAAAGTGGGCGGCCATTCAGCAGGAATATGATGGTCGGCGTCCCCGTATCCAGCACTTCCTTTACTAACTCATTCTGCGCACCGAGCAGGTCGAGCGAATCGCGGTCGCCAAGGTGGTTCTCCGCCCAGGCTTCGCGGTTGGTGCTTTCGTTCTCGCCAACCACCACAATGGCTACGTCAGCTTTTTTCGCCATCGCCGCTGCGGCGTGAACGCTATCCATCTGCGTGGCAGGATCGATGAGTTTTACATCGTTCGTAAACCATCCATGCCAATCCGGGGGAGC
>DASXCC010000120.1:0-7439 GCA_036491415.1 Terriglobales bacterium
GGTGTTCGTCAGCGATCACGTAAGTGAAGCCGCTTTAGCTGGAATGTTGCGTCCGGAGAAAAACCAATCATTGCGCCTTAATGGACTTGGGGAATCGCCTGCGCTCTATGCGCTGGACTGCGCGATCCAGGCCTACTGCAAGGAGCGGCAAAGGAAAAAATCTGAAGCAATGTTGAGCAAGCTTTGGGGCGCAGTGGAGCAAGCCACGGAACTCATCACCATCATGGACAGTTCCGGACAGATCGAATATGTGAATCCCGCTTTTGCGCGGGTCACGGGTTATTCCAAGATTGAAATGAAGGGGCAAGCCTTCAGTTTGCTGGAGGTCGAGACAGAACATCCGGAAACGTACCGACAAATGTGGGAGACGATTTTATCGGGCGCGATTTTTCGGGGAACTGTGGCCAGCCGCAAAAAAAATGGTGAAGCGATCTATGTGGAGAGAACCATCGCCCCCATGCAGGATGAAGAAAGGAAAATGACACATTTTGTTTGCTGCGATCATGACATCACGGAAAAACGGCGACTGGAGGCCCAACTGCAACAGGCCCAAAAGATGGACGCAATCGGGCGGCTCGCAGGCGGCGTCGCTCATGACTTCAATAATCTGCTCATGGTGATCAGCGCTTACGCAGAGCTCATGCAGGACTCCATCACCAAAGAACATCCCCTGCGAAAAAATGTCGATCAAATCATCACTGCGTCACGGCGCGCCGCGGACCTTACCCGGCAGTTGCTGGCGTTCAGCCGGAAGCAGATGCAATCGTTGCACGTGCTCGACTTGAATTTAGTCTTAAAAGACGCGGTGCGTATTCTTCCCCGGCTTATTGGGGAAGATATTCAACTGGGATACATCCCGGGACTGGAAACATCGCCAATCAAATGCGACCCGGTACAAATTGAGCAGATCGTAATGAACCTTGCCGCCAATGCGCGAGACGCGATGCCGCACGGCGGAAAGCTCAGTATCGAAACCAAAAATTTGTATCTGGACGAAATGTATTTGCAGAAACACTCGATTGTCCCGGCGGGGAATTACGTTTTGATGACTGTTACCGATACAGGCCAGGGAATTTTGCCTGAGCATGTGAACCATATTTTCGAACCCTTCTATACGACAAAAGAAGAAGGCAAAGGCACCGGCCTCGGGCTGGCGACTGTTTACGGAATCGTGAAACAGAATGGCGGATTTATTTGGGTTTACAGCGAACTGGGCATGGGCACCACTTTCAAAATTTATTGGCCGAGCGCAAAGAAACAACCCAGTCAAGCCAAGCAAGACCCAATGGTGGAGGAAAATTCATCGGGTTCGGAAACCGTCCTGCTGGTGGAAGATGAAGATGCGGTCCGTCAATCGGCCTGTGAATTCCTGACCACTCGCGGTTATACAGTTCTCCAGGCCAACAACGGCGAAGATGCGTTACGGGTCACTGAGGAGCACAAGGGCACGATTGAGTTGATGATCACCTACGTAGTAATGCCCCACATGGGCGGCGCAAAACTTGCCGGGCAACTCTCGCAAGCACGCCCTGAAATGAAAGTCCTGTTCGTCTCTGGATACGCGGAGAGCACCGTGCAACGCTACGGTTCCATCGATGTGACTTCGAATTTTCTGCAGAAACCATTCAGTTTGAAAATACTCAGCCAGAAGGTCCGCGAAGTGTTGCAGTCTCCGTTGGTCCTCGCCGCCTCGGCAAAATAGTTTCATCTCCGCAGTTCTCGTATAATCCCTTAACTTCTCAATTTAACTTATCAATTTAACTTCTCAATGAATTTCACGAAACTCCCGGTACATGAGGCGGATTGGATCCTACTTTTAGGGCTTTCTATCATTGGCCTTTTAAGCTCGGCTGTCTATCTGTGCCTCGTAGTAGTTGCCGCGCGTCGCTATAAGGGCAATGCGCGGGCTGCGGCGGAGTCTCTGAGAGACGCTGCCGAAACTTCGTGGCCGCCGGTGACCATCCTGAAGCCTGTTCACGGAATGGAAGCGGCACTCGAGAAAAACTTGGAAAGCTTCTTTCTGCAAGATTATCCGGAGTACGAAATTATTTTCGGCGCTCGGGAAGCGAGTGATCCCGCATTGCAGGTCGTGGAAAAACTGCGCCAGCGCCATTCCCAGGTGAAGTCGCGCATAGTGTTGTCTGGGCTGCCGACATGGCCCAACGCCAAAGTTTTTTCGCAGCAGAAAATGCTGCCGTTCATGTCGAATCGGTTCATTGTGATGAGCGACAGCGATGTGTGCGTGGGCCCTGAATTATTGCGGAATGTAGTCGCGCCTTTGCTGGATGAAAAAGTAGGACTCATCACCTGCCCTTATCGCGGAATTCCTGCGCAGGGTATCGGATCAAACCTTGAGGCGTTGGGAATGTCGGTCGAAATGACTTCAGGTGTCATCGTCGCGGACATGCTGGAAGGCATGCGCTTTGCGCTCGGCCCAGTCACTGCCTGCCGCCGCGAAGTTCTGGACAAGATCGGTGGATTTCCGGAAGTTGCCGACTATTATTCCGATGACTTCGAACTCGGGCGGAAAATCTGGGCCGCCGGATATAGCGTGATCTTCTCGCATTACATTGTGGAGCACGTGCTCACGCCGCGTCCATTCTGGCGGACCATTAAGGACCAACTACGCTGGATGAAGAGTACACGCTATTCGCGTCCTGCCGGCCACGTTGGCAGCGGGCTTACCTTCGCTGTTCCGTTTGGAATTTTAGGATTGGTCGCCGCGATTGCATTGGGTAAACCGGAACTGGGGATTGGGCTGCTTCTATTGGCTTGGGTCAATCGCATGGTTCAATCGATTGCAGTCGGATGGGGAATTGGTAAAGACCCGCGAGCTTTGAGTTTGTGCTGGCTGTATCCCGTACGTGATCTGTTGGGATTTCTTCTCTGGATAGGCAGCTTTTCAGGACGAACTTTCTACTGGCGCGGCGAGAAATATTATTTCGTCAAAGGGGGCAGGATCATCGCAGCGGACCGCGCGAAATAATTCTGCCTTACGAAGGTCGCACTAACTTGCCATCTTTCAAATAAAACAAATCTCCACGCCAGCGAATGGTGTGGCCGAGGAAGCTTGCAAACCAAACTGTGACCGCGAGCAAATCACGCAAGGGAAGCAGCCATAAAAGCCTCACCACTTGCCGGTCTTCAAGACATAGCCGTCCGGTCATGATCGCCTGAACCATGCGAAGTGCCAACGTAGTGCATAGCAGGATCCAGGCCCAGGCTGCGCCGTGAGCCAATAAAACCGCAACGATGGCCCAGGCGAACCCAAAAGTGAAGATCAAACCGAAATATCCCGAGCTGCGCGAATCGCGAATCGTCCGCGCCCAGCGCAATTGATGGCGCCAGAAATCGCGGAAGGAATACGCAGACACCGAAGTCTGCACGACTGTTTCTGACAGCTTTATTTCTTTTCCTGCTTGGGCGAGTTTGTATCCGATTTGATAGTCGTCCGCCAGATAGTCCAGAAGACTTTCGAAGCCGCCAATCGATTGCAAATCCTTCCGCCTAAATGCGAGAGTCGAGCCCATCCCAAAGCGAATGCCATTCTCCAGATAGTTCGCAGTCAACACGCCGGCGGCGAAATCGGTGCTAATGCCCAGCGATTCCAGGCGGGAGCCGATTGTCGGAGAAGCATGGCCGCGGTAAAGGCAAGTCACAAGGCCAACCTTTGCGTCGGCTAACGGCGCAATGACATTTTTGAGATACTCCGGGCCCACAAGAATATCGCTGTCATTCACAATGAGATGTTCGTACAGCGCCTGCGGCAACATTTGGGCAAGATTGCTGACTTTCATGTTCGTCCCCAGGATTTGTTCGCAGACGACCACGCGAATTTCGGTAGCCGGAAATTCTTGCTTCAATTGTTCTACAAGCCGCAGCGCGGGATCATTCGCATCACTCACGCCAAACAAAATTTCATATTGCGAATAGTCCAGGCAATGGCTGCGAAAACTTTCATACATCCCGGAATCGGCGCCTTTTAGGGGCTTGAGGATGGAAATCGGCGGGGTAAAGCTGGTGCTTTTTCGCGCACTCTTCGCTCGGATCTGGCCGGTATGAAATTGCGCCGCACTCCAAATGGAAACCATGTAATACAACATGCTCATAACGGTGCAGAGCACGGCGACGACTTTGCAGATGAACGCGATCAGATGAATCATGCGGACTTAGTAGTGTACCTGCCTTCATCGGTGAAAAATTCCATTTCACTTCTCTTCACATTAATTCCTCTTCACAATAGTCGTTATAACGAATATAATCCTTGGCAGTGAATGCAAGCATCCAGGCCGAAATAAAACAGACGAAACCGTTCGATAGTCTGGAACAGGAAGTTTTCCTGACTCTACTTTGGACAGCTGATCGCATGCAGTGGCGGCTCAGTGAAACGTTGAAAGAGCACGGACTTTCACCGACGCAGTACAACGCTTTGCGTATCCTGCGGGGAGCGGGAAAGCAGGGTCTGGCGTGCAGCGAGATTGCCGAGCGAATGATCACCCGCGACCCTGACATTACGCGGTTGCTTGACCGCATGGGGAAAATGGGGCTTGCGCAGCGCAAGCGGGGCAGCCAGGACCGGCGCGTCGTGGTTGCACAGATCACGAATAAAGGGTTGGACTTGTTGAAGCAACTCGATCCGGTTTTGCATCAATTTTTGCAGCAACTGCTGGGGGAGATGGGTGCAAAGAATCTGAAGAGCCTTTTGGAATTGCTGGGAAAAACAGGAAGTCTAGCGGCTCGAGCTACTGTTTAGAAACGATTTTTGATTGGATTTTGATTCGATTGATTCAAGGAGATGATATGAGTTCGAAGATTAGTTCCTGTGGTCTCACAGTTTTGCGGATCGTAGTAGGTGCCGTATTTGTCGCACATGGCGCGCAAAAGTTGTTTACATATCACATCAGCGGTGTGGCTGGGATGTTCGCCCACATCGGCATTCCATTGCCCGGCATTTCGGCGGCAGTCGTAACGCTGGTGGAATTTTTCGGCGGCATCGCGCTAATTCTGGGAGTTGCCACCCGGCTGGCGGCTTTGGCCATCGCGATCGATATGACCGTTGCAATCCTCTTAGTCCACTTTAAGAATGGCTTCTTCATGCCGACGGGCTACGAATACGCGCTGACTTTGTTAAGCGCGAACATCTGCCTGATGCTCACAGGCGCCGGTGTGTATTCCGTGGATGGACTGTTCGGAAAAAAGAACTAACTATACCGCTGATTCTTCCGTTTCTTATGGGGAAGAATCAGCGTTTTTTCTTTGAGGCAGATTTCTTTTTCAGCGCGGATTTCTTGCCGCTTTTGACGGCGCCCTTGCCGAAGACGCGGATGAAAATCTTGTCGATATTGCGCAGCTGCCGGCTTAAGTCAAAAGCCCGCTCTATTTGCTGACGAGGCACGCGTTTGGTGATGTCTTCGTCGGCAAAAAGCAGTTCTTTAAAGTTCAATCCTTCTTTCCATGCCCGCATGGCATTGCGCTGGACCATCCGGTAAGCATCTTCGCGGGATACGCCATGCTCCACCAGATCCAATAGCAATTGCCCGCTGAATACCAAGCCTCCGGTGCTCTCCAAATTGATCTTCATCCGCTCCGGATAGATGAACATTGTCTCGATCAGATTCGAAGTCTTCTGCAACAGATAGTTGACGAGCGTTGTGGAGTCGGGAATGATTATCCGCTCCGCCGAGGAATGCGAGATGTCGCGCTCGTGCCACAGCGCAACATTTTCCAGTCCCGCTTGAGCGTTTGAGCGCACCACTCGCGCCAGTCCGCTGATCTGCTCGCATGTCACCGGGTTTCGTTTGTGCGGCATGGCGGAGGACCCCTTTTGTTTTTCGCTGAAAAACTCCTCCGCTTCGCGGACCTCTGTACGCTGCAAATGCCGAATCTCAGTGGCGATCTTGTCCAACGTCGAAGCGATGACCGCAAGCGTGGCTAAATAGTTCGCATGCCGGTCGCGCTGGATAACCTGGGAACTCACGGCCGCGGCCTGCAATCCTAGCCGCGCGCACATTTTTTCTTCGAGTTCAGGCGTTAGATGGGCAAATGTTCCCACAGCGCCGGAGAATTTTCCCACGCGCATCTCTTCGGCGGCCCGCTTGAACCGGACGATATTGCGCTGTGTTTCC
The DNA here is from genome assembly GCA_036491415.1 of Terriglobales bacterium. Taxonomy (GTDB): domain Bacteria; phylum Acidobacteriota; class Terriglobia; order Terriglobales; family Acidobacteriaceae; genus JAICKN01. The sequence continues at coordinate 6,126 of DASXCC010000120.1, forward strand.
GAGTACCAGTTCGCCAGCTTGAAACCAAAGGTAATCGGCTCGGCATGAACGCCATGGGTGCGGCCGACCATCGGCGTGTCTTTAAACTCAAAGGCGCGACGCTTCAGGACAGCCGCCAGCCGCTTCAGGTCCTCGGCGATCACCTCGGAAGCCTGCTTTATAAGCAACGCCTGGGCGGTATCGACGACGTCGTTTGAAGTCAGACCGTAATGGAACCAGCGGGAATCCGGGCCTACGAATTCGGCTACCGCCGTGGTGAAGGCAATCACGTCATGGCGGACTTCCGCCTCGATTTCGTGAATGCGTTCTACCTTGAAATTGGCGCGTTCTCGAATGTTTTTGGCGGCCGTTTTAGGCACAATGCCGGACGCGGCCAAGGTCTCCGTAGCGGCAATCTCCACGGCCAGCCAATTCCGAAAACGGTTCTCGTCACTCCAAATGCGGGCCATTTCCGGCCGTGTATAACGTGGGATCAAGTCTTTATTCCTCAGTTACTTTCTGCGAAATGGGAACTAAGAATTTTAAATGGCCAAGCCCGTCGCTGGCTAGCGGCTGAACGCCGGTAATAAGATCTTGCGCCAGGCATTGGATGGAATTTGGTATGTATCGTGATACGATATATATGTAGATAGGAATGAAAAAACTTGCCCCGGCAGATTACCAATCCCTCGCAGAGTTAAGGCACCAAGTCCGCCGATTCTTGCATTTTAGTGAAAAGGCCGCGCGTGAAGCCGGACTCGAGCCCAGGCAGCATCAGCTGATGTTGTCGCTCAAGGGCCTTCCGCAAGAGGTAAGGCCTCGCATTGCGGAACTCGCCGAGCGTTTGCAAATACAACACCATAGCGCGGTTGAGCTGGTGAACCGGCTTTCCACCGGTGGATATGTGGAGCGCGGCCGCGGAACAGATCGCCGCGAAGTTTTGCTCGCATTGACCTCCAGGGGCGAGCGGGTATTAGAACGACTTTCTCTGTCCCACCGCGAGGAACTCAGGTCGCAAGGACCAGCGCTGGTCAAGATATTGAATCGCATTATTGATGGCGGCGGGGGCCCGGCGAAAGCCAAGGGCAAAAAAGGCAAAGGGAGCGCCGTATAGTGTCGGAAAGTAGCGATAACGGTTCGTTTTCTCAGAGAAGTTCTGTTCTTTCAGGGGAGAAGAAACTCGGCGCCGGTAGTCACGCATCCTCGCGAATGCTGCGACTGTCTCTGTTGGGCATTGTTGTCGGCATCGCCGGCGGTCTGATTGCTGAAGGTTTATTGCGTGCGATTAACTTCATTTCCAATCTCTGCTTTTATGGCAGAGCTACTTCGGCGAAC
>DASXCC010000121.1:0-17375 GCA_036491415.1 Terriglobales bacterium
TCCGACGGTTGGTTATGCTGCGACCTTGGGAGCGCTTGGTGCAAACGGTGCTTCGCCTTGCGTAGCTGCTTCGACGAGCGCTTGCTTGATCGACGACAACCTTGCGTCTAAGGGAACTGTGGCGCCTGGCAAGAGCGGTTACCTGTACAAAGCAATTGGCACTACTTCTACCTATGAAGCTGGCGCGTGGCCTGTAACGACCGGTTCGACTGGCACGAAGACCTACTGCTCAAGGGAAGATGCGGTGGTTCGCGTTGACACAACCGGCACGTCTGGTGATCCTGGTTCAGCTGCTTGCGCGGTTTTGCCTGGCCTTGCTAACTAATAGTTAGTAATTGCAACTATCAATTAATCAGAGGCAGAGAATCTCTGCCTCTGGTTCCACAAAATTCATTTCTCAATTCGATTGAGCTGTCTAATCCGAATATGCCGGGGATATGGAAATGAGACCGCATCCCATATTCCATGTCCTCGGGCATTACCCACCGTGTAGTAAATCAAAAAAGGGAAGCATAATTAGAGCTTGATGCCGAAGGTTCTTGGCAAACTGGCGGTGGCATTTTGAGATCGTTAATTCCTGCATGGACGACATTCTAGAAAATGTCGATGCGCTGAATGCAGCTGTCATTGTAAGGAATCCGAACTTTCAAGCCTTCCTGTATCGGACCACGATGGATCGGAGCATCATGAAAACAGGGCGTGTCCTCGAGGGCGTCGTAAGAGAACACTATTCCGTTGACTGAAAAAGATTCTGTTGCGGGACCTAGCGCGGGAGCCGGACGAAAGTTCTGAATAATACCCTCAACCACCACACTTTTGCCGGACACATACGAACTTCGCAAAGACACAAACTTTGGGATGAATGTCACTAATGACACTAGAAGGACGATCAATGCCATCGAAGCTATGAACCCGCCGGTCCCAATGTAAAAGGCCCTTTTCTTAAATATACGAATGAAAATGAGCCCTATTACAAGAAAAATCAGCGGCTGAATGATCCTCATCCATGGGAACGATCTATACCCTAGTTCAAATATTGTCTGGTGGTTATTTGCTGTCATAAGCGGGTGGCCAATCCTAGCGCGTTTTTCGCCAGAGTGGGTTTTTCTAATCTAATAGCTGAGGAAATTATTGGTCGGGACGGGCAGATTTGAACTGCCGACCCCTCGCACCCCAAGCGAGTGCTCTACCAGGCTGAGCCACGTCCCGACTAGGAAGGAATCCGCAATGAATGCCAGCGGACAGGGTTGACTTCAAAATTCTACACTAGCCAATGGAATCTCGTCTGGAGGGTTATAAGGAGCAGCGCGGCATCCGCGGCTTACCTCCGATAAACGCGTCAGCGGGCGCGTTCCGCGAATCTTATATTCATCGTCTCTTGCGCGATTTTCTCGGAGCGCGAACTTCTTCGAACAGACCAAACTGGATCTTCTTCTCGACTGGATCAATGCGGTCCACGATCACCCGAATTTTTTGTCCCATGCTGAAGATGCGGCGATTGCGCTGTCCGATAATTTCGCGCGTGTTTTCATGAAACATATAGCGGTCGTCGATCAGGGATGAGAGCGGAACAAGACCTTCAATAAAAAGATCGTTGAGCTCCACGAAAAATCCGAATTTGGTCACGCTGGTGATCAGGCCGTCGAAATCCTCGCCGACGCGGCCCTGCATGAACTTTACTTTCTTCCATTCCATCAACTCGCGTTCGGCTTCATCGGCGCGGCGCTCGGCCTGGCTCGACTGCTCTGCGATGCTGTGAAGTTCTGTGAGCGGAATTGGTCCGGAAACTGGATGCACCGCTTCACGATGCGCGCCATGATCGCGCCGTTTGGACCAAGGCGAAGGCGCGTCGAGTTCGTTCATTGCCGCCGTATGTGGAGTTTCTTTCGATTGTGTCGGAGATTGCGTAGCAGCTTCTGTAGGCAGAAGCGAGGAAATGCCCACGGCAATTTCTCCGTCGCGCCGTTCGGCGGATTCTCGCAGCACCTGCTTTAAAATTCGGTGCACTATTAAATCAGGATAGCGGCGGATGGGAGAAGTAAAGTGCGTGTACGAAGTTGCGGCCAGCGCGAAGTGGCCTTCGTTCTCTTCTGAATAGCGGGCCTGCTTGAGCGAGCGCAACATTAAATAAGACAGGATGCGTTCCTCGGGCTTGCCGGCAATCTTTTTAGTGAGCTTCTGATACATCCGCGGCGTAATGTGCACTTCTTTCGGAATCTCGATCTCCCGCGGACGTTTCCCGGTTCCGTATTTGTCTCGCCGGTCGGACTTGAGGTGCACGCGATAAATAGGTAGCGCGCCTACGCCAAGCGAATATCCAAAGGTAGCGGCGATGAGTTCGAAGTCGTAGACGCGCTTGGCATCAGGCTTTTCGTGAATACGATAAATGGACGCGACGCGCTTGCGCTCCAAATAAGAGGCCACGCATTCATTGGCAGAGAGCATGAATTCTTCAATCAAGCGATGCGCAATGTTTCTTTGCGATCGTGTAACTCCCTGCATCAGCCCAGCTTCGTCGAATTCGATGACCGGCTCTGGCAAATCGAAATCAATCGAGCCACGCCGTTCGCGTTTGCGATTCAGGATCATCGCCAAGTCACGCATCGCCTCGAATCCTTCAACGAGGGGAGCATAGCGTTCCCGCAAAGCCGCATCGTTTTCAAGAATGGCATTGACGTCTGTATAGGTCATTCGCTCGGCGGAGCGAATGATGCCTTGGCAGATTTCGTACTGAACAATTTCGCCGCGCGGATCAATTTCCATGAGGCAGGAGAGCACCAGGCGTTCGACTTGCGGACGAAGGCTGCAGATGTCAGTAGAGAGTTCGAGCGGCAACATGGGCACGGCTCGATCGGGAAAGTAAACGCTGGTACCACGCATGCGCGCTTCCTTGTCCAGGGCCGAGCCTGCGGTCACATATTGCGCCACATCGGCAATATGCACCTGCAACTCGTAATTGCCGCTCTCCAGATGCTTTACTAAGACTGCATCGTCGAAGTCGCGCGCGGTTTCACCGTCAATTGTGACGATAGGCAGATCACGAAAATCCCGCCGCCGATTTTTTTCAACGGCCGAAATTGTGGGCGCAATTTTTTGCGCCTCGGCAAGAGTCTCTTCCGCAAAATGGTGAGGAAGGTGAAATTTGCGAATCATGATTTCGACATCTACGCCGAAATCGTCTTCGTAACCGAGGATTTCTACAACCCGGCCGCGGGCATTCCGCGTGGCTGTGGGCCAATCCGTGATTTCAACATCGACAACGACCTTTTCTAAGTTGTTCCACTCTTTACGCCGGGCTTGATCGCCAATGACACGATGAACATTCTTCGGTTTACTCTGGGTTTCATCGGAACTCGTTGCATCTTCCGGATATTCTGAACCCTCCGGAATTACGATCTCCTGCGTGACTTTCTGATCAATCGGCGTGACGTAGTTGTGGCGCGAGCCGTAGTGAAAGATTCCGACAACGGTCGGATGTGCGCGGTTGACGGTCTTAACGATGCGGCCTTCCGCGCGGCCATCAGGACGGATAGCGCCGACTTCCACGAGCACACGATCGCCGTGCATGGCGGCTCCGATTGCTGGTGGAGGAATAAAGACATCGCCCGCGAGGCGAGCCAGCAGCTTTTCATCCGGCGATCCCGCTTCTGGAGTGACGAAACCGAATCCGTCGCGATGCTGGCTTAATTTACCGATGATGAGATTTTTGCCGGTGAGCGAGCGAGGAATTGCATAGCGGTCCGATTCGACCTGCAGTAACTGACCACGATGTACGAGATTTGTAAGCCGGGCTTCAAGTTCGCGCCGTTGCGATCCGTGCAGTCCGAATTCTCTTACCAATTGCTTGAGCCCGGCTGTTTGTTTTGCCTGCCGCTCGATTTTTTTCAGGATGTCGGAGTCGGAGAGCATCTTTTGGGTTTTGCAGATGGAGCTTTTGCTGATGCTCTATATTGCGGCAACAACCGATGCCTGGAAATATTTTTCTGTGAGGATTTTTGTGTGATGCAATTCGTGTCCCGCAACCATGTAGGCCAGGGCCCGCACTGTGAATTCGTGATTGTTGGCGATGCCGCGCCGCATCCATGCATCTTGCTGCAAATTGCGGAAGAAGGAAACCGAAGCCCTGCGGACGGCGATGAAGTCTTCAATCAAATCCGAAAGAGCGCATTGGTCGTGTCCGGCTTCGCGAACATAATCATCCTGCTCAAACCCTGCCAAAGGCGTTTTGTCCCCACGCGCGATTCGCAGCGCGCGGTAAATGAAAATTCTTTCCGTATCGTTGATGTGGCCGAGCGCCTGCTTCGCCGTCCATTTGTCGGGAGCATAGCGGAAATCGCCCTCAGTTTCATCGCGCCCCGAAAGTAAGAGGACCAGGTTGCGCCGCTGTTGGTCGAGGATCGTCAAGATGTCGCCCTCGGGTACCAGAGCAATGTACCGTTCAGCGTAGGGAATGTATTCGCCAGCTTGCGGTTTGCCAACCTGAAAATTGCTCTTCATCCTGCACTCCTCTTAGTAAGGACAATATGGTTAGGGACGATCTGGCTATGGAGATCCGGTTATAGAGATCTGGGAGCAAAGCCAGAGATCATCATACGCGAAGAAAGAAATACAATTGTGAACGGACAATTTACATTCCGCTGGTGTGGAAATGGAAATTTCATGCCCAGGCGAGTTTCCGAATTAAGAGGGAAACCTCAACATAAACAGGGATTTCCACAACGCGGATTATATTTAGCGGAGTACAATCCCAAATGGTCACCGAAATGCGGGTCTGACCGTTAATCCCAAGAATAAGGAAGGATTTTTCCTATGTGGAAGCCCACAAATCAAACCACAACGACCCCACCCCGACCCGGTGAACCGGAGCGTCCAACCGCTTCCGTCCCGAGCGCTCCAACGGTGAGCGAGCCGGTAACGCAGACAATTACCCGCCCGGTTGCCACGACCACGGCTGACCAGGCCACCATCGGAAAGTCCTTGGTGATTAAGGGAGAAGTAACAGGTTCAGAATCTCTTTATATTGATGGTCGCGTGGAGGGTTCCATTAACCTTGCCGGCAATCGCGTTACGGTGGGCCGCAACGGAGTGGTTGCCGCCAACATCAACGCACGTGAAATTGTTGTGCTCGGAAAAGTGCGCGGAAACCTGACTGCCAGCGACCGCGTGGACATTCGCAGCGATGGATCGCTCACCGGCGATGTTGTGGCCGCGCGCATCTCCATTGAAGACGGCGCCTACTTCAAGGGCGGTATCGACATTCGCAAAGCTGGACAAAGCCAAAAGGTCAACGGAGAAGAGAAAGCCGCTTCGGTTCCTGCCGAGAGCAACTCCACTGTTGCAGCTCGCGCGTAAAAAATTCTTCGACAGAATATGAAAGAGCGTCGACATGGCGCTCTTTTTTTATTTATTAAATTTATTCTTCAGCTTAGTTGTCCAAATTTTCTATCAGTCAGCTTTTACCGTCCTATTCTGCGCAATCTACCCGGAATCATCTAGATACAACTTAAGAGGAGTACCCGCATCCTAATTTCCTCGCTGGAGGTGGTTATGAGCGTTGCCAATGTTTTGGTCAAGAAATCGGGACTGGAAAGACCAGAGCCGTTACAAGCTGGCGCGCGAACCGACGCAAATGGCAGCGCGGTAAAGAATGTCCTGCTGTTGAGTATTCCGGACGTCGAATTCGATATGCTCCGTCCCCATTTGCAATGTACTGAATTGCCCCATAACTACCTCATGCATGAGCAAGGCGACAAATTGGAGTTTGCCTATTTTCCAAACACCGGCATGGTTTCCCTCGTAGTGATCTCCGTTGACGGCCGGAGCGTGGAAGTAGGAATCATGGGAAAAGAAGGCATGGTTGGAACGCCGCTGTCCGTTGGCATTAAGCTGGCCCCCTACCGTGCAATCATGCAAATTCCCGGGAATGGAATCCGCATTAAGGCCGATATATTGCAAGAGATCCTTCCCTCGACGCCAGCATTCCAATTGGAATTGACTCGTTATGTTCTGATGCAGGGGCTACAAATGGCTCAAGTCGCTGCCTGCAACCGTTTGCACGAACTGGAGCACCGGTTGGCCCGCTGGCTCTTAATGTGTCAGGACCGTGTGGATTCGGAAGTCTTAACTCTAACTCACGAATTTCTGGCGCAGATGTTAGGGAGTGGTCGCCCAAGTGTCACGCTTGCCGCAGGGATTCTTGAGCGTGCGGGACTCATACAAAATATGCGCGGGAACGTAAGGATTATCAATCGCAAAAATCTTGAACAAGCTGCTTGTGAGTGCTATGGAGTGATTCAACACTTCAATGGTGGTTTAGGACTGAAATAGCACCATCCTCAGCATACCCCTCCGTTCGGTGTCGAACTGACAAGTCTTACCGCGACGAATAGCCTACGCGCACTGATCCCCGCGTCTTCTAAAGCATGTTCAAACACTGACTATTGTGGAAAATACGAACGTTCGTACCGAAAGAAAATCTAAAACTGCTCCACCGCGCATGGGTGTTAGGACCGATTTAACCGGAAATCCGGTGAAAAACTCGGTCCTCCTGTCCATTCCCGACAAGGAATTCAATCTTGTCAGGCCGAATCTGGAACCGGTACATCTTCCCACTCACCGCATCCTTCATGAGGCGGGAGAAAGAATTCAATTTGCATACTTTCTGAACGACGGTCTTGCTTCGCTGGTGGTGCTGACCAGAGACGGACGAAGCGTAGAAATCGCCATCGTAGGCCGCGAGGGAGTGATTGGTACCCCACTGGCGGTTGGACTTCATCGAGGGCCATATCGCGCCATTATGCAACTTCCGGGAAATGCGTTGCGGATTAAATCCGCAGCGTTAGAAGAGCGCTTGCAGGAAGCTCCGCAGTTGCGGCTGGTATTAAACCGGTATGTTTTGCTGCAAGGGCTGCAAGTTGCGCAGATCGCTGCATGCAATCGCCTCCATGAAATTGAACAGCGCCTGGCGCGCTGGCTGCTGATGTGCCAGGATCGGATCGACGCCGAACTCCTGCCAGTTACCCATGATTTCCTGGCGCAGATGCTCGGTACCGGTCGGCCCAGCGTAAGCCTTGCCGCAGGGATGTTGCAGCGCTCGGGAATGATCGAAAACATGCGCGGCACCGTAAAAATCCTCAATCGCAAGAACCTGGAGGACGCTGCCTGCGAGTGTTACCGCGCCATGCAGCAATTCGGTACCGGCATGCGCTAAGGCTGTGTTCGATATCATGCCGACGGATTTTCCCACGCGCATTTAGGATGACCGCAACTTTTTATCCCTGTATTGGGTTCTCGTCAGAAGCTATGGTGGATTTAACAGGCAAGAGCTGGGCAGATCTGTATCGAGAGGCGCTTTTAGAAGTAAATCCAAACCGATTGCCCCATCTCGTAGAGCTAGCAATGGAGTCGGTGCAGTCCAAGCTACACAAATCCGACGACAATATCACTCCCGTCGAACGGCAGGCTTTGGAAGATGCTCTGCAAAATCTCCGCGTGCTGCAGCGAGAATACTCTTAAATTTTTTACGGTTTGGATTCCGAATTTAATTCAGATTGTTGTTCCGCCACGCGCGGATAAGTAGTTCCTTTTCGGCGACGAAGATCATTTAACAGCTTTGATTGCGTAATCCAGAGTCCCGCCGCCCCAGCGCCTGCCCATGTGATCGTCACCAGGAGAACTGACTTAACGTCTGCCATCCGGCTGCCGGATATGGGCACGAGCTTGGCAACTTGGTATCCGAGCACAGTGGCAACCGTGGTGGTGAGTAGAATTTTTCCTAGTTCTTTCCAAGCCAATTCATTTCCGGGCACAAGTTTGCGCTGGTGCAACAGAATCGCGGTGACAACAGTATTGGCTGCTATGCCCATGTCAGACGCGATGGCAAGGCCGCTTACGCCGTAGTGGCGATGTAGAGCGGAATACATTGGCAATGAGGCAATGACGACTACCGTGCTTGCAATCATTGGGGTCAATGTGTCCGCAGCTGCGTAAAACGCCCGCGCGTACAGGGCCTGCGCCGACCAAAAAATCAGCGACAGCGAAAACCAAAATAGATAGACGGCCGTTTCTTGTGAATCGGAGAACTTGAAATGCCCATGCCGGTACAGCAGATCGACGAGCGGCAGCGCGGTCACCATCATCAAACTTGAAAGCAGCAATGACGTCGCCACGATCCGATAAACTGAGCTGTTTACCGTATCGGAAAATTCCTGCAATTTCTTTTCATTAAAAAGCCGGGCGAAAAATGGAAGCGAAGCCTGTCCGGCAGCTTGCCCTAATAACGCGATCGGTACTTGGAACAAACGTTTGGCATAATTCAGCCGGGAAATAGCTCCAGCATTGACCGCGGCGTAGTGACGCAGAATCCAATCGTCCACCGTAACCAGAGAAAAACCTAACATCAAAGGAATGGATAATCGCACCCATTCACGAAAAGCAGGATTGCCGATGTCAAACGAAAACTTGTAGCCGATTCCAATTCGTTTGGCGCCGACGGCATTGATCAGGAAAGGGCCGATAAAACTCCCGGCCAGCACCCCGTAGGCAAGCGAGGCAATTCCCAGCCGGTGCGAGAACAGCAGGCCTCCCAGGATGATGAATACGTTGTAAAACACCGGACCGAACGCGGGAAACAGGAACAATTTTCGGGAAACCAGAACCGCAGAAACCACGCCGCCCGCATAAAAGAAAATTTGCGAAGGAAGCACGATGCGTGTGAGGTGAATGCAAAGGTCCATCTTCTCCGGAGAAAATCCTTTGAAGAGCCAACGACAGATGGGAGAAGCAAAAATTTCCGTCAGGACCACGCCAACAAGAAGGACGGAAGTCATGATGGTGATGATCGCCGAAAATGTTTTTTGCGCCTCGTCTTCTTTGTTCTCCGCAAGAAACCGGGTATAGATCGAGATGAAAGTGATGGAAGCGGCGCCACCAGCAATAAGGTAGTTGAGAAACTCAGGAATCGTGAAGCCAGCGACATACGCGTCAGTCGTGGGCCCTGCGCCGAACGCCCAAGCGATGTATTGCTCGCGTACAAACCCCAGCACGCGTGAGAGCAAGACGGCCGACATGAGCAGGAGTGTTGCGGAGAATGCGCTATGCTCGTGGCCCGGCCGCAACAAACGCAGGAACTTGCTCGTCGTGCTGGGCTTGTTGGACGCGGGTATGGAGTCCGTCATCCCCGCGATTCTACATGGAAAGCGCGGGTGATTTGGTGAGAGGGATGGTTCAAGGCTGCGGGTAAGTATTTGCAAAAAGAAACGCGGCCCGATTGAGCCGCTTCAGAAATATCAATCTAATTTAGATATCCAGGTTCTTCACATCCAGCGCGTTTTCTTCGATGAACTTGCGGCGCGCTTCCACATCTTCGCCCATAAGCGTGGTAAAGATAGTTTCGCATTCGGCGATGTCTTCCAGCCTCACGGAAAGCAATGTGCGTCGTTCAGGGTCCATGGTGGTCTCCCAAAGTTGGGGAGCGGTCATTTCGCCGAGACCCTTGTAGCGCTGGATGGAATAATCCTTGCTGCCTTCATTCTTCACGTACTCGAAGAGCTCGCGCGCGGAAGTCTTCTCGACCACTTGAACTTCCACCGCTTTCTTTTTCTGGAGAGTCTTGCCGGAAGCTTTCTCCACTTTCTCGAGGTCTTCACGTTCGGAGTCACTGAGTTCCTCTTCGGATTCATTCTTCCCAGAGGCCTTCACTTTTACCATTGTCTCAACCACGAATGGGGGCTCCATGTACGTCTCGATCTGCTTGAACTTGGAAAACAACTGCCGGTATTCAGGGGTCGAAGCGAGTTCCCAGTTTACGAGATGCTCCGCGCCATGAGCGCTTACATAACGAAGTTCCCAAAGGTTGTGTTCTTCGTCGAAGCGGCTTTCTACTTCCTTGAACTGACGTTCTTTTTGGATTTTCTTCAGTTCCTTTTCCAGCTTCTCGATTTTCTTGGACGGACTATTCTTGTCGCCTTCAAAATCTCCGCGCTTGGAAAGATCAATCTTGGGCAACATTTCGGTGATGCGCTCATCGCGCACGCGCTTGTTCACTTTATCGAAGAAGCCAAGGTATTCCTTCAACACGCTCATGAATCGCGATAAGTTCGCGCCTTCGAGTTTTGCCGCACCGTCGCCGTAGCGGACAATCAACCCCTCAGCTGCGCGCTTCAACATGACCTTGTCGAATTCGTCTTCGTTCTTAATGTACTGCTGCGATTTCCCCTTCTTGATGGAGAACAGTGGCGGTTGCGCAATGAATACATTGCCGCGCTTGATCAATTCCTGCATGTGACGGAAGAAGAATGTGAGCAGCAGCGTGCGGATGTGGCTTCCGTCCACGTCGGCATCGGTCATCAGAATAATTTTGCCGTAACGCAGTTTCGCCGGATCGAAATCTTCTTTCGCAATGCCGGTGCCGAGCGCGGTAATCATGGCGCGAATTTCTTCGTGGCCCAGCATCTTGTCATAACGCGCCTTCTCGACGTTCAGGATTTTTCCTTTGAGCGGCAGGATCGCCTGGAAGCGGCGGTCGCGTCCCTGCTTGGCTGTTCCGCCTGCGGATTCACCCTCGACCAGGAATAATTCGCAGCGGTCGGGTTGCTTCTCGGAGCAATCCGCCAGCTTACCTGGCAAGCCCCCGCCATCAAGCGCGCCTTTACGGCGAGTCAAGTCGCGAGCTTTACGCGCAGCTTCTCTGGCGCGTGCGGCGTCAATGGCTTTGTTGATGATCTTGCGGGCGACGGTGGTGTTTTGTTCAAAGAACGCGCCCAGCTTTTCATTGACGAGCGCCTGCACAGTGCCGGCGATGTCAGAATTCAGTTTGCCTTTTGTCTGCCCTTCAAACTGGGGCTGCGACAGCTTAACGCTGATGACAGCGACCAGGCCTTCACGGACATCATCCCCCGTGAGGGACTCCTTCTCGTCCTTGAACATGCCCATTTGCTTCCCGGCAAAGTTGATGGTGCGGGTAAGCGCCGTGCGGAAGCCGGAGAGATGCGTGCCGCCGTCAACTGTATTGATGTTGTTGGCAAAAGAGAAAATGGTTTCTGAATAGGCATCGTTGTATTGCAGTCCGATTTCCATGGCTACGCCATCGCGCTCGGCTTCCATGTAAATCGGCTTGTCATGCAGAACTTGCTTGCCGCGGTTCAAGTGCTTTATAAATTCCGCGATGCCGCCGTTGTATTTAAACTCCGCGCTTTTAGCTTCACCGGTTTTAGAATCCGTGTTGCGTTCGTCTGTGAGCGTAATCAGCAGGCCCTTATTCAGGAAGGCAAGCTCACGAAGGCGCTGGGCCAGCGTGTCGTAGTTATATTCGGTGGCAGTGAAGATTGTTTTGTCGGGCACGAAGTGGACTTTCGTCCCACGTTTTTTCGTAGCTCCAGCTTTCTTCAGTTTGCTGGTGGGTTCGCCTTTGGAATACGTCTGTTCCCAGGTGAAATTGTCCCGCCAAATTTCCAAATCCAATTCTTCGCTGAGCGCGTTCACGCAAGAAACACCGACGCCGTGTAATCCGCCTGAAACTTTGTAAGTAGAGGAATCGAATTTCCCGCCGGCATGCAGTTTCGTCATGACGACCTGCGCGGCAGGGATTTTTTCTCCGTCGATGTCCATAGTGTCCACGGGAATGCCTCGGCCGTTATCAATAACCGTGACGGAATTATCGATGTGAATTGTGACTTCAATTTTGTCGGCGTGCCCGGCGAGCGCTTCGTCGACCGAGTTGTCCACGACTTCGTAAACGAGATGGTGCAATCCCATCTCTCCGGTGGAACCGATATACATGGCCGGCCGTTTACGCACGGCCTCCATTCCGCCGAGAACTTTAATGGAGTCGGCGGTGTAATCCCCGTTCGCTTTTGCGTTTTTTGGTTTCGTTTCTGCGACGGGCGTATCGATCTCTTTTGTAGCCATTCAGCTCCAGTGGAAATGCGTGATTTGGGCCCCGGCTGGGGTGCGAACAAACACCCGCGAAAATCAGGTCAAATGATTGAATTTAAAAATACTTATTGTCCCTGAGCCTATTTGAGATTATAGCATAAAAATCCATAAAAATCTGACGCGAAAATTGCCATAAATCATGGTATTTGAGGTACTTGCAAGCTCCATTTCGGGCGGAAATCGCTTAATGATGAGGGGACGTAGAAAGCGGCGCAAAACTCAGGTTTTCGATCAATTCGTCTACCTCTACGACGCTTCCCCCGACAAATGTAAACGACAGGATCGCACCCTTTCTCATGAGCACCAGGGAGGATTGATACATGGTCAACTTTCCGCGCGGTTTGCTGAAGTCTCCGCGGATCAGCTCACGATTTCCGATGGCAAAGGGATGGGGTCCGTTTACAACCTTCAATCCCTGAGAGGTGACGGCTTCGGTCAGTGGTTCAAAATAATCCAGCGCGGTTTTCACTTTTGGATAAGCCGCCAAACTTTCTTCAGCAATGACTACGCCCGAGTTGATGGTTTCACCCGTGGCTTCCGGAGGACGTTCGAAAGCGGCCAGCAACACATGCGAACTGGAAGATCCAGCATCCCCTTGCATAGCCTGCGTGCGCTCCACCCAACCATATGGAGTTTTGTAGGAGAATCCATGTGTTGTATTGCGATAAATGTTATTTGCGACGGAATTCGATTTCGGAATTTGCGCATTGGGCGAGGAAGTGTTCTGCGCGCAGGCAACGGAGAGTGCGACAAACAGACATCCGGCAATTGTGGAAGAGCGGGAATACATACCAATATTTGATGCCGGATGCCTGCTGTCGTGAACTTAATCTGCTGCGATGCCCATCATGACCGGCTGTGCGCAATGAGCACAGCGCTTGGCATCCATGGGAATTTCGCTGAGGCACTCAGGGCATTTCTTGGTGGTCGGGTCCGCCGGAGCCGGAGCTTTACGCATGCGCGAGACCAGCGCGTTCACGGGAACGACTACGAAGAAGTAGACAGCTGCGGCAACCAGAATAAATGCAACTGCGGCGTTGATGAAGTCGCCGATGGGAAACGGCGTGCCGTTAATCGAGAATCCGATATACGAGAAATCCGGCTTTCCGACCAGCGCTGCGATGAACGGAGTTAGAAGGTCTTTGGTGAAAGCTGCAACTACTGAGGCGAACGCTGCACCGATGACGACGCCGACTGCCATGTCAATGACATTGCCGCGAAGAATGAACTGCTTAAATCCGCTGAGCATAGAAATCCTCCTGAGGAGATGGGCTAGGCTAGCCCTTCTTCCACTATGCGTCAATTCCAATTTCCCTTAGAAGCCGCTAGGGTTGCGGCGAAGCACTTGGTTTCGCGAATTTAGAATCGTCAACTGGCACATTCTGTTGAGTTTTCTCAATTTGGATCGTGAATCGGTTTCCTGGCCGAGCGATCGTCCAGCTGAAGGGAACTTTCACGCCATCCACATCGCGATAGTCGGCATAATCGATTTGTGTTGGATTGTTGCCCAGCGGCGTTTCCGCGAAGCGCACAAGGCGCAGCAGCAATCCTGACTGCTCATCGAAGTAAAACTTCACCGGCGGCTTGTCGGGCATTCTGCCGCGGATTACCACGGCCTGATGGTCGCCAACTTTTTCTTCCGGCAATACACGCCAGTCAGAAAATTCTTTTTGGATGTCGGTGGCAAAGTGAAGGTCGGCGTCCATCTTTGCTGCGTCAAGGTCGGAACTGTTCATCTCCCGCAAAGGACGGCCAGTCGTAACCATCCAACCACTTGTGCCGTCGTACGCCGTCACGCTCTCAGCGCCTTGCGGTTTCATGATGGAAATACGTTTGTTGGCCTTGGAATAAATTTCAATCGGCGTGGTGTAGCCGCCAACCACCGATGTTCCCGTTTGCACGCGGCTGGTGACTTTGTTCACAGCATCGGCTCCGCCGAGTGCCGTGACGTACTTGGCAACAATCTGGTCGGCAGATGGACCATTTGCCGGAGGCGCTTCTTCGGCATGCGGAGGCATAGCGGCTTCCGTGATTTCTGGAACCGACATGGGCCTTACATTTCCGCGATGGCAGGTGTTGCAGGTCACTTCGCGATGGCCGTTGAAATTGTCTTTGTTGATCGCGAACATCATCTTCATCATTTCGCGCGCAGCCTGCTTAGGTTTCTTGTCGTCCTGATCAAAGTGCCCATCCACGTGGCAGAATTGGCATTGCACGCCCAGCGATGCGGAGATGAACTGCATTGCAGGTCCCAGTTGATCGGAAGGAACGCCCTTCAGCACCTGAATATTTTTGAACACCGCTTCGGCGGGCTTGGGTGCATTCGGCATGGCGGCAGCGCTTTGCGCTTGCGCGTAACTGGTACGAATGCTGAATGCGATGATGGCGAGAACGACGAAGGTCCCAACGGCGGATGCAAACTTCCAGGAAAAATGCGGAATGACTTTCATGAGGCCTCTTAAAAATCTAAAACCTTAAATCCTTAAAAATTTTAAGTCTGAAAAGCAGTGCACAAAAGTCTAACAAAACCCAGCGTACGAATGTTAATTCTCGGCTATTCGATGCCGAAAAATTCGCTCACCTGATTTAGATCGGTAGTACGGCGATAGTTCGGCAGGCTTTCCACAAAAACACGCCCATAAGCTTTTTTCAGAATACGGTTGTCCAGCAATACGAGCAAACCGCGATCATGCAGCGAACGGATGAGGCGCCCGAAACCTTGCTTCAAAGTAATGACTGCGGATGGAACCTGGTATTGGAAAAATGCGTTGCCGCCTTCAGCGTCGATGGCTTTCACTCGCGCGGCGACAACAGGATCGCTGGGAACGGCGAAAGGCAGACGATCGATAATTACGCAACTGAGCTGCTCTCCCTGCACGTCCACGCCTTGCCAGAAGGAGGAAGTCGCGAAGAGCACGGCATTCGGCGTGAGCCGAAATTCTTCAAGCAGCGCGGTCTTCGGAGCGTCGCCTTGCAACAGTAAAGGAAATTCCAGTTCGCCAAGCAGGCGCTGATAAATTTCATTCATCTGCGCATAGCTGGTGAAAAGCACGAACGCACGGCCGCGAGTAATTTCCAGAATTTTTCTAATTCTGTCCGCGGCTTTGGCGGTGAACTGCGGCGTGCGGGGATCGGGCAGATCGGGCGGCACATATAACATCGCCTGACTTTGATAATCAAAGTGTGAAGGCAGGACTGAATCGCGCGCGTGCTCCAGTCCGAGGCGGCGGCGGATATAGCCAAATTCCCCTCCCACCGCCAAGGTGGCCGAGGTCAAAATTGCGCACTCCAACTGATCAAAAAGAGAAGTCTTCAAAATGGGCGCAACATCAATCGGTGTGGCTTGGATAAATACGTTGGACTTTTCTCTTCCGCCTCGGCGTCGCTCAATCCAGAAAACGGTGTTGTGATCCTCAGACTCCATCAGAAAACTGAGTTGGACCTGCAGTTCGGTGGCCCGGCGGGAAAAGTTAAAAACTTCCTCCGGTTTCGAAGGGATACTCTCCAGCTCCACCCCCAGACGTTTTAGAGCCTGGTGCAGTCCGATAAATTCGTCCCCATTTTCTTCGAGAAACTCACGCCGATTCTCAAAAGCAAAGCGATTGTCCCCTGGCGGCAGCAATGCGAAAAAGAATGCTGCTCTCTCGCGCGCGCTTTTGATGGCCCCGGAAAGTTGCGGGGTGTACATATGGTTGCGTTGCAAGGAGGCTTCGACATCGCGGCATAGCTCCTCGAAGCGGCCATTGCTTACGGAAACGCCGAAATAACTTCCCGCAACGTCTTCCAACTCATGAGCTTCGTCGAAAATCACGGCGCCAGCTTCGGGCAGAATCCCGGCGTCGGGTGCATTGTCGGATTGCTGTTTGATGGAGAGGTCCGCAAAGAACAGGTGATGGTTCACGATGATGATGTCGCTCTCCATCGCTCGCCGGTGCATCTCGGTGATGAAGCATTTTTCCCACGAGCTGCACTTCTGTCCTAAACATGTGTCAGCGCGAGCGTCGAGCTTGTGCCACAAGGCGCTGGCTTCCGGCAATGATGCAATCTCGGCGCGGTCGCCGGTGTCGGTGGTTTTCTCCCAGGCAGCGATTGCGCGGTACTGCTCAATTTCCTCCAGTCCGCTGAGGACCGGCTGATCGGTAAGGTCGTAGAGTTTTTTGCGGCACAGGTAATTGCTACGGCCTTTCATGTAACAAGCGCGCAGTTTGGCTTCGCCATTCGGAAACAACGCCTGCTCCAGAAAAGGAATGTCTTTGTGAAAAAGCTGCTCCTGCAGGTTCTTTGTGCCAGTCGAGATAATGACTCGCTTGCCGGAGCGAATGGCGGGGACAAGATACGCCAAAGTTTTGCCCGTGCCCGTGCCTGCTTCAATAATCAGGTGCCGCCGCTGTTCCAGCGCTTCTTCGACGGCCTGGGCCATCTGCAACTGCCCGCGCCTGAATTCGTAAGCAGGATGTGTACGGGAAAGAATTCCGCCCGGCGAAAAGAACTGATACAGAGAAGGCTTGGCGGCTCCGGCAACACTGGAAAATCCGGATTGAGGAGGTGAGGCCACGGAGTCTCTATAATAATCCTTCAACCCATGGCACATAAATTTTGAAGACAAAAACCAATCTCAATCCTCTCTTGGCCATCGTAGGTAGGCCTAACGTCGGCAAGTCCACGCTATTCAACAAAATCGTAGGATCGCGACGCGCCATAGTCGGCGATGAACCGGGAATTACGCGCGATCGCCTCTATGGAAAGACCGAATGGCGCGGAAGACAAATGCGGGTTGTCGATACCGGCGGAATTATTCCGGATGAGAAAAATTTTATCCCTGCGGAAATCTTCCGGCAGGCGCGGGTGGCCTTCGAAGAAGCGGCTGCCATCGTCATGGTTGTGGATGGACGCAGCGAACTTACCGCGCCCGACCTTGAACTCGCTCGACTGCTGCAAAAAACCGGCAAGCCCCTATTTTTAGCCGTCAATAAAGTGGACTCCGATAAGCAGGAAGGGCTGGCGGATGAATTTCATGGGCTGGGAATTAGAAATATTTTCCCCATTTCTGCCGAGCATGGCCGTGGTCTGGATGATCTGCTCGACGCGATCATTGAGAAACTGCAACTTCCTGTTACTGAAACTGCTCCGCTGGAAGATGCCGCTCCGGAAGTTCCCGAGAGCGCCGATGAGCAAGAAGAAAAAGATGGGACGGAAAAAGATGGGACAGAAGACCCGGAAAATGCTGAGGAGCAAGCGCCGGAGCCTGATCACAAAGAAGCGCGGGAGGTGAAGGTCGCGATCATCGGCCACCCCAATGTAGGCAAATCCACGCTGCTCAATTGCCTGACCGGAACGGACCGCTCCATCGTGTCGCCCATCCCGGGAACTACCCGCGACGCCGTGGATGAAGTCTTCGAGCACAATGGAAGGAAGTTTCGCTTTATTGATACAGCCGGCAT
>DASXCC010000122.1:0-10924 GCA_036491415.1 Terriglobales bacterium
TCTAATTCCAAAGATGCGGTGTTGTTGCTGGCGCACGGCAGCCCTGACTCTGTTGACGATGTGCCCGAATTCCTGCTGCGCGTCACCGGCGGACGCGGCTTGCCTCCGCACGTAGTGGAAGAAATCAAACATCGCTACGGATTGATTGGCCGCTCCCCGCTGACAGATATCACTCGCAAACAAGCTGCATCGCTGGCGGCTGAATTAAAGCTGTCGGTTTTCGTAGGGATGCGCAACTGGAAGCCGTTCATCGCCGACACGGTTCAATCCATGATGGCGGACGGAGTTAGTCGGACAGTCGTGATCTGCCTCGCTCCCCAAAATTCCCGTACCAGTGTAGGACTTTATCGCTCAGCGGTAATGAAAAACGAGCCTACGTTCACTGTTGATTTTGTCGAATCGTGGCATGACCATCCTGCGCTGATCAAAGCTTTCGCAGAGAAGTTGCGAATCGCGCGTGCGAATCCTGAGATGAAAAATGTTCCAATCATTTTTACCGCGCACAGCGTTCCGGCAAAAACTATCGAAGACGGCGATCCCTACGACAAGCAGGCAAAAGAAACCGCGGCGCTCGTTGCCGCAGTCGAAAGATTGCAGCCAGAACAATGGCGATTTGCCTTTCAAAGCCAGGGAGCGTCTGGCGGTCCGTGGATTGGGCCTACCGTGGAGGAGACGATTTTGCAGTTGAAACAGGAAGGACATCAGAAAGTTCTTCTGCAACCGGTCGGGTTCCTCGCCGATCACGTTGAAGTTCTGTACGACATTGACGTCGTCTTCAAAGACTTCGCCAAACAGCAAGGAATGGAGCTGCAACGCACCGACTCACTGAATGACTCTCCATTTTTAACCATGGCATTGACGGACATCGCCCGGTCGCGCCTCACCTGAATACCAGCCCATGCGAGTGATTGCGGGAAAATATCGCAGCCGTCCTTTGCGCTCCCTGCGTGACGTGGATATACGGCCTACTGCCGATAAACTTCGCCAGACGCTTTTTAACATTCTGACGGCCGGAAATCCCGAGGCGCTGCAAGGAGCCATCTGGCTCGATCTTTTCGCGGGAACGGGAGCGGTGGGAATTGAAGCACTCAGCCGCGGCGCGAGCATGGTCCACTTCGTAGAGTCATCGCCACAAGCAGCTGAGCTCATCCTGCAGAATCTTTCATCTTTGAAGATCGCGACGAATTTCCGGATCCTGAAGCAAGATGTTGCACGCGGAATCCGCACGATCGTCGGCGGTCCGTCCATCGTCGATTTTGTTTTCCTGGATCCGCCGTATCAGATGCACGAAGCTTATTCGCAAACGTTCACCGCGCTGGCGCAAACCGATCTGCTTAAGCCGGACGCACTGGTAATTGCAGAGCACGAGAAGAGATTCGATCCTGGAGAAGAATGCGGAGATTTCCAGCGATTCCGGAAACTGGAGCAGGGTGACGCGGTGCTTAGCTTTTATCGAAAGAAGCAATAAGCGCGATTACATTAATAATTCATTCGCTTTGTTGATGATCGGATGCTGCATCTCCTGCAAATCATTTTTCACCATGTTCAGGCCATGCACGCATTGCTCAAAGTTCTGCGAAAGCGTCGCAAACAATGGGGCCACTTTGGCATATTCGAAGAATTCGAACTTGGAAACAATGTAATAACTTTCTTTTCCCGTCTTCATCCACTCGACATAATTTTCCAGACGGTTCCGGCGCAAGCGCGAATGGTTAATGCTCTCCGGAAACATCCCCGTAAAAAATAGCGTGTAATCGCCAATGTGCTTTCGCACCGCGCGTTCGCGATCAAACGAAGGAGCAGGGCCGTACACGGGGTTCGACTCAATCAGCATTTGGCCGACATCGCTGATCGGCTTGCCGGTGGAACTGCAAATTTTGAAGAGCTGCCTGGCGTCGCAGAAATCAGCGAGCAACGAAGCGACGTAATTCACAACGTGAGGATCACGGATCCCAATTTGTTCCGCGTAGCGCCTTCCCACCAGTTCCAGAAAAAACTGTTCGAGCAAAAGCGATTCGGAACTCATGCGCCCTCCCGGCCAATGTAATTAATTTATTTCACATCGGCACGTTTGACACTTCATATCGCAGCTATTATGCGAACGCAAGTGACTTTTGTAAGCCCCACCTGCACGCGCATCCAATAATTATTAGAGAATGAAAATCAGCTGCGGGTTTTATGGCAAAGTTATTAGCACTGCCAGTGATCGGCTGCTATTTCATGATCCATTGAATCGAAATTTTGAGGGGACCATCGCATGAAACGAGAGAATATTTCCAGCAGCGCACCATGGGAACCAATCGTGGGATATTCGCGCGCAGTAAAAGTCGGCAACCATGTGCATGTTTCCGGAACAACCGCGACCGGCCCGGATGGAAAACTGGTCGGCATCGGGGACCCTTACGCGCAAGCCGTTCAGATCATCAAGAACATCGAAGCCGCGTTGAAAAATGCGGGAGCCAGTTTGAAGGATGTGGTGCGCACGCGGACATTTTTAACCAACGTGAATGATTGGGAAAAAGTTGGTCGCGCCCACGGAGAATTTTTTCGCGATATCCGTCCCGCAGCTACGATGCTCGCCGTGAGCGCTTTAATTTCGCCGGAGATGCTGTTGGAAATCGAAGCGGACGCCGTGATTACAGACGGGAAATAATTTCCGGAACGATAGCAAAAATAAAAAGGCCGGCATTCACGCCGGCCTTCTCTGTCTCTGAAATGAAGTTACTTCTTGGGCGCGATCGCGTCCTTCGTCGCTTTGGCGACGCGGAACTTCACTACGGTCTTCGCCTTAATCTGAATTGGCTCGCCGGTCTGGGGATTGCGTCCCATGCGGGCTTTGCGATGTGCCTTCACGAGGCGTCCGAGCCCTGGAATTACGAACACACCATTCTTCTTGGTCTCTTTCACCGCTACGTCGGTAAGATTCTCGAGAAATGCCGCCGCTGTTTTATTGTTCAGTTCCATCTTCTCTGCCAAGTGACGGACAAGCTGCGTCTTGGTCATACCTGATGCCATAGTTTCTCCCTCCAGATTTTTAATCTTTAAATTTTTTGGAACAATTTGCGCATCTTACACCCATTCGTCCTGTGGAAAGCAACTGTTTTCACCTGTTTTTATGCGGTCTTTACAACTTGGTGTCCCCCGAACCCCTGCAAAATCGCACTTCAGGAAGATCCCAGGCATGGATGCCTCCGTTTTATGCGGGTTTTTACTACTCACCGACATGCATTTTTTACGTGGCATAATGAAGCGGGAGGTGTGGCCGCGTGAGTTGTTCCATTTGTGAAAAGCGGAAAGAGAAGCGATTCTGCCTTGCGGTTCACGACAAAATTTGCCCGCAATGCTGTGGGGAACAGCGCGAAATCACGCTCGACTGCCCAAGTTCCTGTCCCTATCTCCAACAGGCACGCCTGCATGAAAAGCAACGCAGCGCTGGCGAAATCGGCATGGATGCTCTGTTCGCGAATATTGAAGTCGGGCAACAATTTCTTCATCACCACGAACATCTGATTCTTGGATTAAGCTTCGCTCTCGCAAGCGCGGTTCATGCGGACTGCACGCTTGTGGATCAGGATCTGATCGCGGCTCTCTCGGCACTCACAAAGTCCTATGAAACGCTGGTGAATTCAGGGTTGGTTTATGAAACGCCGACTGCGGGCTTGCGCCAACAGGCTGTGGCCGCGGAGTTGCAGAAGATGGTGCGCGAGTACAAAGAGACGGAGCAGAAGCACATTGGCCACGTGCGCCTTCGCGATCAGGAAGTCTTGCAAGGTTTGGTTTTTCTGGTGCGCATGGCATTCGCAAGAACTTCCGGCAGGCCGAAATCCCGCGCTTACATAGATTTTCTGGCGGCGCAATTTCCCGACAAACCGCCAGTCGGCGCTTCTGAGAGCAGTCTTATTCTTCCTTAAAATTTTCAGGCTGGGCAATCTTTTGGACCACCTGCCCCACGGGCAGTTCGTCCCGTAGTTCGCGCACGGTGCGTTTGAGTACCGGGTGACGTACGCCAGGGGCTATTTCCGCCAGCGGCTCCAATACAAACCTCCGCTGATGCATTGCGGGATGAGGAACCGTAAGTTCTTTCGTATCAACGACCGAATTTCCAAAAAGCAAAATATCGATATCAATATTGCGCGGGCCTTTGCCCTGCGTGCGCTTGCGGCCCATGCTTTGTTCCAGTTTCAAAATCGCCTGGATGAGTTGGCGAGGCATTTTGTCGGTCTTCAACTCAACTGCGCAATTCACAAACCAGGGTTGCGCGGTTATTTCGACTGGCTCCGTTTTGTAGAACGACGAGACTTTGCTGACCGTTCCCAGGGAAGTTAAGGATTCGAGAGCGCGCTTTAGTTCCATTTCGGGATTTCCCAGATTAGAACCTAATGAGAGATAGACGAGTTTTTGCATTACTTTCCGTTGTAGCCGTTCCGCGCCGAAAAAGAGCGTGGTTAGGACTTTCGTGATATGTCCGCAGCAACGCCTATCCAATAAGATTTGGCATCATGCACTTGCAATCTTTATTGATGAGCCATGATACCGAAGTGGCGCGGGTACTTCGCCCTGCCCTCGAAAAACTGGCTATTGAAGTGGAGATTTGCCGCGAGCAGGATGTTACGAGCCGATTGTCTGCAGACCGCTATGACGCGGTCATTGTTGACTGCGACGACCTAAAAAGCGGTTTGCAGGTATTAAAAGGAATTCGTAAAAGCGCCAGCAATAAACGGTCCATTGCATTTGCGCTTTTGAACGGAACAACTACAACGTCATCGGCCTTTGAATACGGCGCCAACTTCGTTCTGCAAAAGCCGATCTCCCTGTTAAACGCTACACGCTGTTTCAGCGCCGCACTCGGACTTATGGAACGCGAGCGCCGCCGCTACTTCCGGCATCCCGTGGAGCTGAAAGTTGCCATCCAATTTTCGGATGGCTCCAAGAGGAACGTAGTCGCGTCCAACATCAGCGAAGGCGGTATGGCAATCTGCCTGGAAGATCCACTGCCGAATGACAAAGCTCTCACCACCACTTTCACCCTTCCCGGAACGTGGGCCGTCATCTCAGCAGTTGCGGAAACCGCATGGATCAGCGAGATACGAGGCGGGCTGCGCTTTATACAGCTTTCCACCACCGCACGCGAGCAACTCGATCATTGGCTGAATGAACAGATATTGAAAGCTAGCTAGACCCCTATCCAATTAGCCTGCACCCAAGTTGAGACTTGTTGACACGCCCGTCCACACGGCAGTCTGACTGGAAATCACTCTGTGAGGTTCCATACCTATGCCTTCAATTAATTATCGTATTGAGCGTGCCGAGCGGTTGGTTCGCATGCTGGACAATGATGCGCCTTTGATGGCTGTGCGCTTTGCGCCTTTAACGCCTGAGCACCGGCAGTCGGCCGTGAGCTATGCAGACATGCTGCGTGCAAAAGCGCACATGGAGTTGGAAGCTCTGTTGCAGGAACGCAACACGCCGGAAGCAATACAAGCTGCCACCAAAAAGTGATGCCCTCTTGCGAGGGCATCCCATACAGAATTGGAAGTCAGCTAAATCAAGCCTGCAGTTGCTGCTTGAGGTTTGGGAGCGCGGTAAACCGCAAATCCCATCGCCAACATTGCCAAAACTAGCATCAACACCTCAGACCCCTCGGGCATGGCTACATTCCACGAGACATCGGCCACAGAAAATTGAAATCCAGGGCCGGTCAGTGTCAGCAACGATGATCCAAATGGATTAAGAAGTCCTGCCAGTAATTCTGATCCTTGGGTAGTGGAAAACGTGTTCAATACACCAAAGCACAAACCGAGAGATGAAGTGCAACTGGTCGAACCCGTGGAATTGCTCAGGCCTAAGTTATAAGCCGAGATTCCCGTGCCGGTCAGATTGACCCATCCTGTCAGTGATGCGCCGTTGGCGAATGAGCCGCTCACGTCATAGGTGACTGAGTCGGCGTGGGCCAAGGGGGAGGATAGAGCAAATGCAAGTACCACTAAACAGCCGAAGCTACGCAACAACATTTTTTGCATGATAAGTAACTCCATTAGCAGTTTCAAGCCGACTTGTATTGCTGTCAAGACTGAGAATTTTTGCACACAGTGTGCAATTTGATGCTGCAAATCCCTAGCACTTTCGCGCTATTTCCCTACCACCTTTGTGCCATAAATCAGGCATTTCTGTTTCAATTTTGGAAAAACAGATTGGAATTTTCTTACATCCACCGGAACAGTGTGATGTTGTGCCCGAAAAATTCTGGATGGATGCTATGCGACTGGGGCGAATTGGGGGGAAGTGGAGAAGAGTGGGCGTCTGTCTGCAAACTCTCCGCGAGATGAATGTTCCATCCCGCCTGGAAAACCCAGACAGATTGTTGGGGATGATAGGCGGCAGTCTGCATGAAGTTGTTCCATTTTTGACGTAGAAGTTCAAGCGTGAAAATACTTTGATCCGGAGTAGTTGAAACGACGCGATAGCCTGCGCAGGAATACGTCCAAAAACCTGGGAGCGCCGTTGTATCCGGAACTGCAGACGGGCAGAGGTAATACTGCAACAGGAAATTGGTTTGCAAATCGATAAACAACAAACTGCCAGGCGTGGCTTGCGTTTTGATCGCAGTGATTGATTGCGTCATGTTGGCACGTGCTTGATCTGTCCTTGTCATGTAGGGACGATGCGGTGACCCCAGAAGCTGACAAAGAAGGATGACGAGCGAAACAACAGCAATTGCCCGTATGCGCTGTCGGGAAAACATTCGATCCCCCGCATAGCTGATTCCTGCAATCGAGAACATCACAAGAAATGAAGAGTGCCGCGTGCCGCCGTATGGATACAGGTCCGCATACGCGACCACGCAGTTCAACACATAAGGCAGGATTAAAAATATTGCGAAGAGCGGTTGCCGGGCTTGTCCTCTCGGAAGTTTCGCTTTCAGCAATAAAACGATCCCAATCAAAAAAATAATTCCTGCTATATCTCCAATCGCCAACTGGCTGCATAAGAATTGAAATGTGCCGAATGTTCGTGCAAAAGCGAACGACAACACATGATCATGGCCGTGATGAAAAAAAGAATTCGGCAAAGACTCGGTGAGCGCACGCTGTGCCTGATCACTACCTCTTTGGATCGAGATGTGTGTCTTGTAGAGAAAACCGAACAAGCTCAACGCCGCGAGTTGTCCCACACCCCAAATCGCAATCACGCCAAACGGCAATTTCTCCCGCAGTAATCGCAACAATGAATAAATTCCTAACGACGCCACAAATAGCAGCGCTGAATAATGCGTGAGCATGGCCAGATATAGAAAAAAGAATGAAAGCGACAGCCACCATGCACTGCGTTCCTGGAAAGCCCGCTCCAGGAGATAAACGGTTATCGACAAAAAGCACAGCAGGAATGCATACTGCCGTACCTCAGCAGAGAGTTCGACCATTGGGGGCAAAAAGCAGGCCAAAAGAAAACCGATCCACGCCGCGCTTTTTCCAAGAACAATTTTGATCCAGTAAAAAAGGAACAGACAGAAAACTGTGCCGGCGATGACCGAGGGCAGACGCAGCCAAAGTTCTGAAAATCCCAATTGGCGCCAGAAATACAGGAAAATGATAAACAGCGGCGGGTGGGCTAATCCCAGGCTCGCTTTATATGCAGTTGTGAGAGAATTTTGGTAGGCAGTCAGCGCGTGGAGCGCCTCGTCCGGATTGAGAAACGTGCCGGAAGCCTTCCAAAGACGCACCAGAAATGCCAGCGCGAGAATTGCAAAAAGCGCAACTTGCGAATGCGCGTCCGGATGGGGAGCAGGCTCCCTCCGTGAGATGTTGCGTGAGTTCATCAATCCGGTAAGAGTTTACCGAAGATTCAAAATAAAAGAATTTCGCGAATCAAAATCTGCACTGCTCAGGAGAAGTACATTGGAATTGATCCGACGCAGGCTTGGAAAATTTGACCTGATCAGCGTGACGGACGGAATTTATCAGTTTGACGGCGGAGCGATGTTCGGCGTAGTCCCAAAAGTTATGTGGGAAAAGAAAATGCCCGCCGATGATAAAAACCGGATTAATGTGTCTCTAAATTCCGTCGTGGTGAAGACAGGAAAACATACCGTCCTGATCGAGACTGGTCTGGGCGACAAGCTGACTCCAAAGATGGCATCCATTTATGGCATGCCGGCAGGGTTACTCAACAATTTAAAAGCTGCGGGAATTTCGCCCGAAGAAATCGACATTGTCATCAACAGCCACCTGCACTTCGACCACTGCGGCTGGAACACGGTCCGCAAGAACGGAACGATCGTCCCCACATTCCCCAACGCTACCTATTATGCGCAGGAAGTCGAACTGAAACACGGACATCTGCAACTGGAGCGCGACGCGGTCAGTTACATCAGCGAAAATTATGATCCCTTGGTGGAAAGCGGGCAGATGAAGCTCATCAATGGCGACCAGGAAATCGTCCCGGGAATTTCCTTACGTGTTTATCGCGGCCACACCGAGAGCATGCAGGCCATCATGGTACACAGTGAAGGCGAAACCGCGTGTTACATCGGGGACCTGATTCCGACCGTGGCGCATCTTGACCTCGCGTGGGTGATGGCTTTTGATCTGGAGCCGCTCCTAACGATTGAGAGTAAAAAGCGGTTCTATGCTGAGGCGATTCCCGGGAACTGGCTGACGATGTTCACGCATGATCCCAAGAATGCGTGGGTTTATCTGGAAAAAACGAAAAACGGTAAGGTTATTCCGCGACCAGAATAATCGCAGTCACTCTACGACGCTTAGTTCCTTGATCTCAGCGCGAACTGCCCCGTTTTCAATCGTCAAAATTCCTACGCTGATCGGAAGCCGAAACCGCCTTGGCCCCGCGCTCCCTGGATTGAAATACAGCACGCCGTTTTTTACTTCCTGCTTGGGAATGTGCGAATGTCCATAGACCACAGCGGCGAATCCTGCCGCCCTGGGATTCAGATCCAATGCTTCCAACTTATGCAGCATGTAGATGGTGACATCTCCCGCTTCCAGCACATTCGTCTCAGGAATCGCTTTCGCCCAAGGATCACGATCCACATTTCCACGAACGGCCGTGACCGGAGCAATTTGCTCCAGCGTCTTTAGAATTTCTGGATCGCCGACATCGCCGGCGTGAAGGATGAAATCGGAGTCTTGCAGTGCGTTGAGCGCTTCCGGGCGAAGCAGGCCGTGTGTATCAGAGATAATGCCGATCGTGAGAGATCTCACGATTCATGATCCCGGCTGTAGCAGATTTAATCTTGCCATCCGTAGGGTTCCTCGCTGCGCTCGGAATGACATGAAAACTTAAAGTGCTTGGAACTACGTGTACATCACTTTGCGGTCGCCTTTGACGATGCGGCCAACGGTGTGGGCTTTTTCTCCGGCGCGTTCCAGAACGCTTTGGGCTTTCTTGAATTTTTTGCCGGGGATTACAAGCAGCATGCCAATTCCCATATTGAAGGTACGCAGCATTTCATCCTGAGGAACATTCCCCAGTTTTTGCAGATGCTCGAAGATGGGAAGCACGGGCCAGGTACCAAGCTCAATTACTGAGGCCACGCCCTTGGGCAGCACGCGAGGCAGATTTTCTGTAATGCCACCGCCGGTAATGTGCGCCATGGCAGAGACACATTCCGCGGCCATCAGCTTTCGGATGATCGGCCAATAGCTCTTATGCGTACGCAGAAGCTCATTGCCGACCTTGCCCTTAAGTTCATTTACGTAGGTGTCGAGCGTGTAGCCGCCAACCTCAAATAACAACTTGCGGGCCAGGGAATATCCGTTTGTGTGCAGGCCGTTGGAAGGCAGGCCGAGAATCACATCTCCAATTTCAACGGTTTTGCCGGTGATAATCCGTTCGCGCTCCACAACGCCAACAATAAAACCAGCGAGGTCGTATTCGCCCTCCGGATAAAAGCCGGGCATTTCGGCCGTCTCGCCACCAATCAAAGCGCATCCGTTGGCCTTGCAAGCCGTAGCCAAACCTTCCACTACTTTTTCCGCGATTTCCGGTTGCAGCGTTCCCGTAGCCAGATAATCCATAAAGAACATGGGGGCCGCGCCTTGCACTGCAATATCGTTGACGCAATGATTGACCAAATCTGCGCCGATAGTCTGGTGAACGTTCATTTCGAACGCAATCTTCAGCTTCGTACCTACGCCGTCCACGCTTGAAACCAGCACAGGATCGATATATTTCGTCTTGTCGATGGAAAATAGGCCGCCGAAGCCGCCGATTTCGCTTAATACTCCCCGATTGAAGGTTTTGTGGGCGAGGTATTTAATCCGCTTTTTGGTGCGGTTGGCGCGGTCGATGTCTACGCCTGCGTCGGCGTATGTGATGGGTTCAGTCTTGGGAGTCTGTGAGGCCACGAGCCAATTGTCCGCTGCTTATTTACGAATGCAGAATATTTGGATTCACAATCAGGAAATCGTTGGGAACGCGGGTAATTGTAGCACGTCGTACACCCATGCAGAGAACACTCCTTGCGGAAAGCAGAGTAGGAAGTGCGCGAATACGATGGTGAAACAAAAACGCCTCCGGGATGCGACCGAGGCGTTTAAGGGAGCAGGGACTCTGGTCCCTGACGGCGTACATGCCGGAATTACGCTATATCGGAGTAGAGATGCGATTCCCGGCTGAGCAAATCATACGAGGAGAGTCGCAGGGCTTGACGTGAGAAGTAAAAAATCATCCCAGGCTGCGTGCCGAATCGGAAATATGCGTTGAATATTTCAAAGCGGGAACTAATTCCTCACAAAAGCGTGATGAGCGAACCTATGTAATGAATAAAATCAGTGGAAATTCGCCTTTCATTCGCTTTCGCAGATATGTATAATCCGCCCTTAAGTAATCATTCAAAAATTCTCAGGAGCAATTTTTATGGCCGACGAGCGCGGAAAAGCAATTGATCTAGCTCTTCAACAGATTG
>DASXCC010000123.1:0-5492 GCA_036491415.1 Terriglobales bacterium
CGAAAATCGGCGATCTCATCGGACAGTAACTGGATGTTATCGATTAGTGGCTTGTCATTCATTCATCGCCCCTTGTTTCATCGTCACCTCTTCTAAGAAATTCGCCGATAGATTCCCGTCTCCTCGGATCAGCTTGCGCTATCCGGATTTGCACCTCAGACGAATGGCCTTTCTCCAAGAAGCTCGCTCTTTTCCATACCATGGAGCAGCGCATCCTGCATTAACCATGCCAGCCGATCTCCCGACCAATACTGGGTGTGAGCGATCAAGGGAATCCACGCATGAGGATCTACCACGTTCATGACCGGATTCGTGGCATGAAGCGGATCGTCGTAGTAGACGAGATTGCCGCTAATAATATCCGCGCGAGAGTAGAGGTTATACCATCGAAACTGATTGGGGCGAACTGCATACGAAAGAATCAGTGGCTGCTGGAGGCACGCAAGCGCCTCGCGATAGTGATGATCTGGCGAAATCTGGCTCCGAAAAAGAAAAGCCGTCTTATCCAATGGCGACCCAAAAGTAATCAGCCGTTTCGTTCGGCTCACGACGGCAGTACGTCCCGCGCAGGCTTTCTGATCCCACACAATGAGTTCGTTCAGGAGATCATAGCTGATCACAGACCCCAATGAGTGACCGACGAGAACAACTTCGTCATACAAGAAATTCCCAGCGGCATCTCTCGTGGCGGAGTATATCTGAGAGGCTGTCTTGAAGACGCTCCGCTGTATCGCTGTCCGCACTTCTTCGAAGCGACTGACTTTGTGACTAGAGACATAGATTGCAACATCACCCACATATTCCACTACGGCAAAGTGCAGAAGCTTCGTGTATATGAGCGCGAAAGTGATAAGGAGAAGGGCCTTGACATGATCCCACGCGAATATCACCCAGAGGTGAGCAGAATGCAAAAGGTTTCCCCAAAGAATAGGTGGCTTCTCCGAAAACGCATTTGGAATGTGCGCTAGCACTCTTAGCAATCCCGCATAAGCGAGAACTCCAAGTGTCACTACGACCAGTGCGAGGAGGAGATCGATCATCGTGCCTGGCTTTATGGGAAGCTCTCGAACGTCGCCGAACATCCATCGAGTAAATTTAGCTCCCTCCGTGCGGCGAAGTGCCGATCGGATTCCGGCCAAGCCTCCACTGTAAAGAAAGGCTATCGTCTCCCAGAAACTGATTTTTCCTTCAGTCAATGGAGCCCAGTAACCCTCATAAAGATGCACCTGGACAAACGAGTTTTCCTTCGTTCGGTACTCGCATTCGAGCCTTGAAAGCAAATCGCCGTCTGGTGTTAGTCGGACCCGGTTCCATGGAAAGGTATCTCGCCGAGCGTCTCCGCAATCAAGCCGACGGTTTCAAAAGGTACCTGCTGGCCCATCCCGTGGGTGACCATGCAAGCGATAAACTTCTGCTTATGCGGAGCTCCGGCTCTCAAAGGGCCTCCCGGAGCGCTCGTGGGAAATCTATCAATCGCAAAACATTGCTCGGGAGCCGGCGGAGTGACTCTTGTTGATTGGACTAGCTCCTCTGTAAATTCTTCCGCGTCTATTTTGGGTCTTTTCGATCGGCTAAATGGCCACATACGAGGCTTTCTCCAGTGCGTTAAATCAATGACAAACCAACGCGATAGGCCCGGACGGCGCGAACAATGTTTCAGATGGTGTTTGTAGTCGGAATTAGAGGCCGAAGGCCTCTCCTGGAGATGGCCGACATTGTTCGCTGTGCTGGACAAGCATTTGTCGAACACAGCCGCAGGTGGATCAACTGGCAACACCAGAAGGTGCTGCTGGCCATTGCGCGTTGCAGGGAAACCGAGTCTTCATGGTGATCTCGCGCACCCCTGGAGACGCGGAGGGCAGTCCGGCAAATTGGGTGCCGCATCCAATGCACGGGCGGTTTCGCAAGTGCCTTCAGCCGTTGCAATTCGTCCGCTTTTTAGACTTATCTCAGCTAAGTTACAGTGGGCCACAATCTGAAATTTGCGCACCCAAAACCACCGGTCTCCATCCCCTGGCGGTGCGCCAGTTTTCAGTTCGCCATAACGGGCGACGACGAGAACCCGCGATTTGCTGATTTCTCACGCCGAAGTGTCGCAGATATGTACCGACCGGCAGAAAATGGGCATGGTCTGAAACGTTTGCCTAGATCAAAACACCATATGCCAGCCAGCAAGCGGTGTCTATGCTTTGGCATCTGCGTGGCAGCCTCTTCCTCTTCGGCAGAAGGGTAAGAATATCGACTCTGTATGGGAGCAATTGTGGAAAGCGGGACAGTCATTTGGGTGGATCTTCAGACAGCGCTTGCGACGGCGGATCTGTCCGCCCAAGTCGGCCTCTTTTGTCCAATCTACAAGATCCGCGGAGTTGACAAGGTCGCCGACGCAATTCGGGCACTTACACCCCGTGCTGTTCTTTTCGAGTGCGACGATCCGAGTACGGAACTCCTCGAACCGGTGAAAAGATTGGCGTCGGATTTTCCCGCGTCACGATTCGTGATGATAACGCGACAACATTCTGAGAGTTTGGCCGTTTGGGCTTTGAGAGCCCGACTCTGGGACTACCTAGTCAAGCCAGTCGATCTTCCCTACCTGTTGTCGTGCATTGACGTTCTCCTCGATCCAGAAACGGAGACCGCGTCGGTAAACGAGCAGAAGAACCCTCATGGCGAGCAAAGGATCATACCTCGCCGAGACAAAGATGCAAATTTCAGTAACAGCCTCCTCGATGGCGACGAGCATGAATCTAAGCGGCTGATCGCGGCGCTGAGCTTTGTCGAAGCCAACTTAGCCGAGAAGGTTACATTGGAAACAGTAGCAACATTGTGCGGCCTGGGGCGTTACCAGTTCAGCCGTGCGTTCAAACGGGCGCATGGCACAACGTTCAGGGAGTTCGTGATCATCCACCGCATTCACAGGGCCAAACAGATGCTGTGTTTCGCCAATGTGTCCATTACAGAGGTTGCCTTTTCGGTGGGATTCAACGACCTTTCGCATTTCGCGCAGATGTTTCGCCGCTATGTTGGAGTTCGGCCTTCCGAATATTCTAAAGGACAAAAACCGAGGTAGTTTCTTTGGATATCCGACGCACTGCCTCGCGAAACTGGGCGCAACGAAACACTACTGCAGCGCAAGCGTTTGCAAAAGAATCCTAGCTGCGTCTGCAAACATATCCTAACCTCCATAAGGCAAAGATCCGCGTGGAAGTTGCTTCTCGAAGAAAACCCAGAGCAGATCGGATCGACGCGGTTTCTCCTTGACAGTAAATCGTCTCCATGAGACGCTTTCACCCATTCAGTCATCCAAGTCTCACAGGAGACAATCTTGATACAACTCACCCGGCCCTCATTTACGCCGAGACGGACGCAGTTGTTTGTCTGTTTGGGAATTTTTGCGTTGGTCCCTTGTCTGTGCGCTGACACTGACCATGTGACAATCCGAGAGGACCAAAGCTGTCATAATTTTGTGACGAATCTGAACTATATCAATGCGACTGATGCTACAGTCTCCTCGCCATTAGACGCTCGAGCAATTCTAGATGCAATACAGAAGGCGGCGGCTGGTTCAGTCTCTAAATCGACGCCATTGCATCTGTACAGCAGAAACTTAGACTGCGGTACAACATCGCCCGACGAAGGTGTTCTCCCCAAGGCGGCAGCGCCTAAGTTCGATGCCAAGGACTTCTATTGCCTTATCCACGTGTTACTTTGGAAAAATCCCGATTCGACCAATGCGAAAGCAATTGCCGTTGACAAACAGAATTGGTTTGTCTACCACGCGGGAAATGCATGGCGATTGGAAGATTTCAACAGCCGCAATCGAGTATTTGGGAGCAAAAATCTGTGGCTTCTCTTCGTCTATATAAATTCTCCATCATCATACAAGTACGAGATTCGGTATGAGATAGACATGAAGGACGTTACTCCAGCTCCGATCAATGACCTGCTGGCGCTAGCAGGAGTTGTATCCGGTGGAGGAGGTCAAG
This sequence comes from Terriglobales bacterium, assembly GCA_036491415.1. Classification (GTDB taxonomy): domain Bacteria; phylum Acidobacteriota; class Terriglobia; order Terriglobales; family Acidobacteriaceae; genus JAICKN01. Next base: position 3,984 of record DASXCC010000123.1, read on the forward strand.
CCGCCGGCGAGAAGCAAACTCTATGGGGAATGTATCCCATTAACGTTACCCACTTGCCGAATCAGATTAGTATTCAATCCGAAGTCTATGGCCCTGACTCTAGTGATACATTGACTCTTCAGAAGACAGGGGCTTCTCCACCGACGTTCGTGAATGAAGGGCGATACCACTATGATTTTGGAATTGCGGTTCCAGTAAAAGGTATAAGCCAGACTACGGTGAGCACCTCGAACGGTACGATAAGTCCAAAGTCGACATCAACCCAAAACGCATTTGCGGTTGCAGATCTCTATCCATTCCCCAACGATGTCAGAAATACGACATTTAGCCCTTACCCCTATCTGATAGGCGGGGTCGCGACGGCAAGCCAGCCTCTACACAAAATTCTGATGGCAGTGGGATGGGGTCCTGCGTTCACACAATTTTATGTAGGTGCTCTGCTCGTAAAACAACAGAGTGTTGCAACCTCGACGAAGCCGCAGCACAGCAGCTATGAACCCCAATTTTCATTGGGAATCAATCTGAGCGTGAAGGCATTCAATGGTCTGCTCAAGAAAAGCAAATAATCTAATCTGTTTTCTTTCCATGTTGGGATTCGCTTTAACTGTGCTCGGGCAGGTTGATAGTGTCCCAACAGTGAATTCGATTGTTGTTCCGACTGACAAGAAACTTAACGCGGCCCAGATCGATGATCTGCATAGGTCCCTTGTTGCAATTCACAATAATCACCCTGCCGAGATTGATCAAGCCTTCGAAAGAATTGGCGTCAACGCGCATCAGTTAATCAACGCCAAGTCATCTGCGCGGATTTGGGCCTCCATTGGAGTTCAGCAGCAAGTCCAACGGATGATAATACAGAGCATTTTGCCGCGAGCAATCAAGAACGGCGTGGTTCTTCCCTCAGTAAATCCCTCCTCTGTTTCAATAGTTGATCCACTTTCTACCGAAAATCAGGGATTAGTTGTTAAACTCGCCGCCTCCGTTGGCAGGCTAGAAGTGTTGTCCGACGATGGATCGAAAGTGCTGCAGGGTACGGTGTTTGTTATAGGAATCAGGACTGTCGCGACTAACTGTCATGTTATAAGTGATGAAGACGGGCGCACAATTACCGATCTCCATAAATTCACCGTTGATTTCTCCGACGGTCCCAACCATCTCTCGAAGAATGAGTTCGACGTGGTCAGCATATTCCCTTGCTCCGGACGCACCGGATTCGATGTGGCATTTCTTTCAGTGTCGGGAACAAGCAGAGATGGAACAACTCCGCTCCCACCCCCTCTGCCTGTGATCAGAACTCCCATTTCCTCTCCTGCTCCTGGCCAAATGAACATTTGGTTAATAGGTTACCCAAACCTACAGAGTGCGGATGAGCCAGCTTACCAAAGGCTCGAGGCTTCTGCACCTAACACATATTCGGAGATTTTCACACCGGGCCTCGTTCAATCGATCTCTCGGATTAGAGCGCCCGACGGCAATCCAACCTTTGATGTGATTCTTCATATTGGAACG
>DASXCC010000124.1:0-24306 GCA_036491415.1 Terriglobales bacterium
ATCAAAACCCGCGCGAAGGTAAATTCTTAATTCAACACCCGTTCTCCACCAAGCAAGGCGGTGGAACCGCCCACTCATTGGGTGTTACGGTTCTCGACTTTAACCATGATGGCTGGATGGATATTGCATTTACTCATGAGGGATCTCCCGCCATTTCTCTCTGGCGCAACAATCAAGGGAAGAGTTTCGAGCAGGTTCCGCTGCCGGAAACAAACTGGACACGTGCCTATGGCGTTGCCGCTATCGATTATGACAACGACGGATGGGTTGATCTCGTTGCCGTTGGTGAAACCAAAGACGGCAAGGGCGAAGTTCACCTCTTCCGCAATCTCGGCCCCGACGGATTCATGGACGTCACAGACGATGTCGGTCTCGACAAGATTCAGTTGAAAGAGCCGCGCGCAATCATCACCGGAGATTTTGATAACGACGGCGCGACCGACCTGCTCATCACGCAGAATCACGGTCCGGCGGTTCTGCTATGCAACGAAGGTGGCAATAAAAACAACTGGCTGAAACTGGATCTCAAAGGTCTTGCCGACAACAAGAGCGCCATCGGAACCAAGGTGGAAATTTTCTCTGGCATGAATCACCAGAAATTTGAGATTGCCGGCTCTTCTGGATACCTCGGACAAAATTCGACTGTTCTGAATATCGGGCTTGGTCAGGCCATAGAAGCCGATGTCGTCCGCATGCTGTGGCCCGCGGGCGTCGTCCAGGACGAAATTGAAGTCGCGGCAAACAAGTTGCAAAGCTTCACCGAGATGGATCGCCGAGGCAGTTCCTGCCCCACGCTCTTTGTCTGGGACGGCCGCCATTACGAGCTGGTTGCCGACATGATTGGCGCCGGCGTCGTGGGCCATTGGGTTGGGCCGCATGAGCGCAATATCGCGCGACCCACGGAATATGTAAAAGTGGAGCGCGATTCCATCCAGCAGAAGAACGGTAAATTCAGCTTCCGGCTGATGGAGCCCATGGAAGAAGTTGTATATCTCGATCAGGTCAAAATGCTGGCGGTGGACCATCCTGCGAATTTTGACGTCTATCCCAACGAATATTTCGCAAGCAATCCGCCGTATCCGGATTTCAAGGTGGTCGCCAGCCGCAATACCGAAGCACAACCTCCGGCCGGCGCGTGGGATGGTGAGGGGCATAATCTTTTGCCCGATTTACTCGCGCATCGCTACGTCGGCGATTTCAAGCTCGAACCCTTCAAGGGATTCACCAAGCCTCACACGCTCGAACTCGATTTGGGCTCGGCATATCAAGGTGGCCCTTTGTGGCTGTTGATGCATGGGGAAATCGAATACTTCACCGCGACCGGCATGTACGCCGCAAGCCAGGCGGGAATTGAGGCGACAGCTCCTTCCGTGGAAGCTCTCAACGCAAAAGGCAACTGGGTCAAAGTCATCAGCGACATGGGCTTCCCCGCAGGCGGCCCACGCACTATGACAGCCGACCTGACGGGAAAGCTGCCGCAAGGTACGCGGCGCATTCGCATCAAGACCAATCTGCAAATTTATTGGGACAGCATTCTGATTGACCGAACGCCACAGAACCAGCAAGTACGGTTGAGCGAGATTCCGTTGCAAAGCGCGAACCTCGATTTCCACGGCTATCCGCAGCAGGTGGAAGCGCAACCGCCGGGCGTCGTGAAATACAACTACGAACAGGTCAGCGCGACAGGGCCTTACGCGCGGGCTGCTGGGGCATACACCCGCTATGGCGATGTCCGCCCGCTGCTTAATGGATTTGACGACCGGCTGGTAGTTTTTGGATCGGGCGAAGAGGTCGCGCTGGAATTTGACCCCGCGAAACTTCCGCCGCTTCCGGCAGGATGGACGCGCGATTATTTCTTCCTCGCGAACGGCTACGAGAAAGATATGGATTTCTATGCCGCCGAAGGTTCAACGGTGGCTCCGCTGCCCTTCCGGACCATGGGAACGTACCCATATCCGGGCAAATCGTACCCGCTGGATCAGACGCATATGAATGATCTGCTCAACTACAACACGCGTGATTTGTCGGGGAATGAGCCGAAGGGATATGCGTTCCAATATCACGGGATGAACTAGCTGATTATTGGCAAAAAGACCGCAACGCCCAAGCTGGTTTATAATCTTGAGTTTGCCTTCAATTTCCGGAGTAAACACTGAATGATTCGCTTTTTACAAACCCCCGGCCCCATCAAGAAGATCATCTTAGGCGGCCTCATGCTTTTAGTGTGCGTATTCATGGTCATCACTCTCATCCCGGGGGTTGGCAGCTCAACTGACCTTTTTGGCACGAGCGCCAACGAGCGTGGCGTCATCGCGAAGGTTGACGGCGAAACCGTCACCACGCTGGAAGTCCAGCGCGCCGCGCGCGGCATGATTCAACAACAGTTTCCCCGTGGCGGCCCTGAAGTCGCTGCGATCATGCCGCTGGCCAACCGCCAGGCTGCGGAAACTTTGATTACGCAAAAGGCGATGCTGGCCGAAGCGCATCGCATGGGTTTGCACGTCACGGATGAAGAACTGAGCGACGAACTCCAGCATGGGCAGTATTCCGAGACGTTCTTCCCTAGCGGTAAATTCATAGGCCAGGATGCTTATCAAGCGCTTCTGGAACGCGCTGATTTGACCATTCCGCAATTTGAGCAGTCGATGAAAGACGACATTTTGCGGCAGAAGCTCATGGCGCTGGTGGCCGGTAGCGTGACGATTCCCGATGCCGATGTGCACAAAGAATTTGAAAAGCAGAACACCAAAGTAAAGTTCGATTACGCCTTCTTCACCAAGGATGAAGTCATGAAGACGCTTCATCCCGCGGACGCTGAACTGCGCGCGTTCTATGAGCAGAATAAACAGATGTATGAAAACTCCATTCCGGAACAGCGCAAAATCTCTTATATCGTTCTGGATGAACAGAGCATTGCCAGCAAGGTTACGGTCAGCGACGATGAGATCCGTTCCTACTATCAAGACCATCTCAATCAATACGTGACTCCGGAGCAGGTCAACGTCAGCCAGATCCTGATCAAACAGCCGCTTCCCGGTGCAGACGGAAAAGTTGACCAGAAGGCGACGGAAGCCGCGCAAAATAAAGCCAACGATGTTCTGAAGCAATTGAAAGCGGGCGGCAACTTTGCCGAACTGGCGAAGAAGTACTCCGAAGATCCAAGCGGCAAAAGCGGTGGTTCCATTGGATGGGTACAGCATGGAGGATTTCCGGTTGCAGATGTGGATAAAGCAGCGTTCTCACTCGCCAAGGGCGCAACAAGCGATGTGATCAATGCGGGATATGCCTTCGTCATTCTGCGTGTTGACGACAAAAAGGCTGCCCACAACAGTCCCATCGAAGATGTAAAGAGCCAGATTGTTGCGGCCGTACAGCAGGAGAAGGCCGGGCAAGAAGCTGACAACCAAGCGCAAGCGCTGCTAAATACTGCTCGCAATGGCGGCTTGGAGAAAGCTGCTGCAAGCCAGGGATTGCAAGTGGTCACCACCGATTTTGTTGATCACAGCGCTAACTTGCCGGGTGTCGGAAATGCCCCTGCATTTATGGACGCGATTTTCGGCGCGCAAGCGAAAGCCGCGCCCGAGGAAGGTCAGGTTCCTTCCGGCTATGCCATCTATCAAGTTCTGGATGTAAAAGCGGCAGCGACTCCGACCTTTGAAGCGATCAAGAGCAAGGTGGAAGAGCAGTTCAAGAACCAGCGTGTATCGCTGGTGCTCAGCGAAAAAACGCAAGAGCTTTCTGACCATGCGAAAGCCCAACATGATTTAAAGAAAGCGGCGAAAGATCTCGGCGCCACTTTCAAAAGCAGCGATTTTGTTTTGCCGAACGGTCAGGTCCCGGATATTGGATCGATGACCGGACCGGCGGACGTGGCATTCACGCTGCAGTCAGGCCAGATCAGCGGCCCGATTAACAGCGGCAACAATGCGGCGGTGTTGGAAGTGACCGATCGTCAGCCTCCGGCGGAACAGGACTACGCCGCGAAGAAGGATTCGATCCGCGAAGGGCTTATCCAGAATAAGCAGCAGGAACTTTTTGGATTATTTGTATCCAATCTGCGCGACCAGATGGAAAAGTCCGGCAAAATCAAAATCAATCAGAACGAGTACAAAGCTCTGACCAAAATGCAGAACGGCGAGCCGGGAGAATAGCAACCACGTTGAAAATTTCCTCATCTACCGTGCGGCAGTAGTTTGCGACGAAGTACAATACGAAATGGCATTCCCCCGCTCGACCGGAATTTTGCTTCATCCCATCTCTCTGCCTTCCCGCGGCGGTATCGGAGATTTGGGAGCTTCTGCTTATGAGTTCATCGACTTTCTGGCGGCGGCCCGTCAGGGCCTGTGGCAAGTTCTTCCTTTAGGCCCTCCTGCGAACGGCAATTCGCCTTATTCTTCAACCTCCGCCTTTGCCGGAAATCCCCTGCTGATTAGCCTGGAGCGTCTTGCGCAGTATGGATGGCTCTCGGCGGCGAGCGTTGAAGGGTTAACTGACGATGTGGGACCGATTGACTATGCCGAGGCCGCACAAGTTAAATTTCCATTGTTGCAGCAGGCGGCGCGGACCTTTCTGGAGCGACTGTCCGGCAACGCGCAAGGCCGATTTGAAAATTTCTGCCGTCAGAATCAATGGTGGCTTGAAGACTTCGTTTTATTCGACGCTCTACGCACGCGCTACGAAAAAGCCCGCTGGGACTCTTGGCCGCGCAAGCTGGCGCGCTACTACTCTGAAGAACTCGATGCGGCGCGGCAGGAACTCGCAGCGGAACTCGCCCAGCGCCGCGCCATTCAATTCTTCTTCTACGAGCAGTGGAGCGCGTTGCGGCAATACTGCGCGCAGAAATCTATCCGGGTTGTCGGTGACATTGCGATCTTTGTGGATTACGACAGCGCCGACGTTTGGTCTTCGCGCAATCAGTTTCGCCTGAAGGATGATTTGCAGCCGGAAGTCGTCTCCGGCGTGCCTCCCGATGCGTTCAGCGCGGACGGGCAACGCTGGGGCAATCCGCTCTACAACTGGGATGTGATGCGTGGGAATGGTTTCAAATGGTGGGTCAACCGCCTGCGCTGGGCGACGCAGACCTGCGACATTATCAGGCTTGACCACTTCCGCGGCTTCGCCCAGTTCTGGGAGATTCCGGCAAGCGAGCCGACGGCGATTCACGGGCGCTGGGTCGATGGTCCGGGCGATGAATTGTTCAATAAACTTCGCGAGGAACTCGGCGGGTTGCCCTTCTTCGCGGAAGATTTAGGCGTGATCACGCCGGACGTGGACGCGTTGCGCGATCGGCACAAAATCCCGGGAATGTCAGTATTACAGTTTGCTTTTGGAGATCCCGGAGCGCACATTTACTTGCCGCATCGGCAAACGCCGGAACGCGTCATCTACACAGGTACGCATGATAACGACACGACGCTCGGCTGGTGGAATTCGATTTCCGAGCCGGAACGCCGCGCGGTGAAGGCATTGGTAGGCTGCACTGATGACGGTGTGAATTGGGGATTGATCCGCTTGGCGCAAGGCTCCGTAGCGAACCTGGCTGTTGAACCTTTGCAGGATGTGTTGAGTCTTGGCAGCGAAGCGCGGTTAAACACGCCAAGCACGACGGTCGGGAATTACCACTGGCGCTATCAGCATGGAGCTTTAAAGCCGGAGCTGGCGGAAAAGCTTGCAAGGATCGCGGAAGTGACGGACCGCTTGCCGCAGCCGGTGCAGCAGCCGCAGCATGAAGATTTTGTGGCGTAGGGGTGAATATTGCGACGAGCATCTCACTCGTCGAGCGTGCACGGGCGAGGACGCCCACTCCTATATCTTCTCCAGTAAATCCGGAAGTTGACGGACACTTTCAAGCACCGCTTCCGCTCCTTCAAACTTGCACTCCTGCGTGAAGGCGTGCGGAATTATGACGCAGCGTAGTCCGGCGGCCCGCGCCGCCACCAGCCCGCGTTCTGTATCTTCGATGGCCACGCATTTCTCCGCGGGCAGTCCCAGTTTTTGCATGGCCTTTAAATACGGTTCTGGCAGAGGTTTACTCTCTACATAATCTTCGCGCGCGAGAACAAATTCAAAAAATTTCTGAATGGCGGTCGTCTCATGCATGACGTCGAAATGATCGCGCCGCGAACTGGTCACGATGGCCATACGATATTTTTTGTGGAGCTTGCGCAGCGTTTCGTAAACTTCAGGGAAGAGAAGCGGCTTCGCCCTTAATAGGCGGGTGTAGATCTCATCGCGCTCCGCTCGCAGTTCTGAAACTTGCTCAGCGGTCCATCCTCGATCCGAGGCCAAATAGAAGAGGCCGGCACCTTGGCGCAGGGAAACATCTTTATACAGATCGAGGGACAAATCCACGCCAGCGAGCTTCAGGGCTTGTTGTGTTGCTTTGAAATATAGACGCTCGGTGTCCACGAGAACGCCGTCGTTGTCCCACAGGATCGCTGCGACCATGTATTCAGATTATCGGAAATTTTTACAAGAACAGCAGATTCCTCTTCCTCGCTGCGCTCGAAATGACAAGAGGACAAGAGCAAGAGGGCAAAAGAAAAAACGCAGACGAAAGTATCGGTAAAACATCCGGACACAAAAACGCCGGGAGCTGGTTGACTCCCGGCGTTCCAGTTGGCTTGCCCGGAAATTTGCGATGTAGGCGCGGGCATCCTCGCCCGTGCTGGTTTTCGACGAGCGAGACGCCCGTCGCTACATCAATGTTTAGGCCATTCTACGTGGACGCAGGGTCAGATCACGGACCTGCGCCAGCACGCTCGACATCTGCATACCATTCAATTGAGAAATAAATGGCAGCATCTCTGAGACGAATGAGTCCTTGATCAGCTCGGCGATTTCTTCCTGCCGGCTGCGTTCACCACCAGAAAGGAGGTCGGGCACGGTCACTTCCAGCGCGCGCGCCAAACGCTCCAGCGATGACAGCGTGGGTGTGGCCTTTTCGTTCTCGATTTTTGAGACGTAAGTGCGTGGCACCGACATGCGCATCGCCAGTTGACGCTGGCTCAGTCCGCTACGCAACCTCAACGACCGGATGGACGAAGCCAGATTCAAATGGCCTGGGCCACTGCGGTGTTGCGGAACAAGTTGCGGAATTGGCGCTGGCGCCAAAATTTCGGGTTCTTCCTCATCAAGCGATATGTGGCAGCGCCGACAAAGACTATTGGTTGTACGGAATTGAACTAGTTGACAGCGATCACAGCGAACTACTTCCCTGGAATCTACCGGGGCGAGTGTTGTAGCCATTTAGGTTGGGAGGCCAGAGCAGGCTTCTCCTGGAACCAAGTAAGATACTAGTTCCAAACCTGATGCGTACTCTGAAGTACCTGTCCTGTGGATGTCAAGGGAATTCTGCGCCGCAAAATTAATCTGCGAGGAGAAAAATCGCAAAAATGCCAAGAATCGCAAAAGAATATAAATAAAATCAGTAGAAGCGGAGAGATGGTGATGGCAAATCGAGAACAAGCGTGGTGTTTACTAACTGAGTTCACGCAGTCGGAAAGTTTGCGCAAGCATGCGCTGGCGGTGGAAGCGTGCATGAAGGCATATGCCGAGAAATTTTCCGCCGATGCGGAGCTGTGGAGCCTCACCGGCCTGCTGCACGACTTCGACTATGACAAGTATCCCAGCCGTGAAGATCATCCATATAAGGGATCAGAAATTTTGAAAGAGCGTGGATATTCGGAGGAAATCCGCCGCGCCATTATGTCGCACGCGGAATATACCGGCGTGACTCGGGACACTCCGATGGAGAAGTGCTTGTTTGCCTGCGACGAGCTTGCCGGATTTATAACGGCCGTGGCTCTGGTGAAGCCAGGCAAGTCGTTGGTCGAGGTGGACGCGAAATCGGTGCGAAAGAAAATGAAAGATAAAGCCTTTGCCCGCAGCGTAAGCCGGGATGACATTATCAACGGCGCAGCGGATATGGGCGTGGACCTCGACGAGCACATCGCGTTTTGTATTGAAGCATTGAAGGGAATCGCCGGAGAATTAGGGCTGGCGGGTAGTATGGCGGTTGCTCCTGATCGCGTTGTGGCTCCTAATTAATTGCTACATCAATTTGTGAATCACTCTTTTTGCATCAATATTCCGATTCCGGTGTTATGTCTTCCGCAAAATTCCCATTCATCTTCTGATCGCTGCTATCCAAAGCCCCGCAGTTTACGTCTAGCAGACTTGTCACCGTCTTGATCCTCAATGGGAGGTCATTCATGCAGCGAATTACAAGCGTACGGTTTTTCCTGGCAAGTTCCGTTTTGTTAAGCACCGCGATGTGGAGTGCGTGCAATCAGTCCAATTCAGATGCCGCGCAGGTTTCTGCCGCGGCCAATCGCGAAATCCCAATTACTACGAAGTCTGATGACGCAAAGCGAGAATATCTTGCCGGGCGCGATCTTTCCGAGCGTTTGCTGGCGCAGGAATCTTTTGCGCATTTTCAGAAGGCCGCGGAACTTGATCCGGATTTCGCGACCGATGAACTGGCGCTGGCAACGAACGCTCCTACGACTAAAGAATTCTTTGAGCATTTGAACAAAGCCATCACACTGGCCGACAAGGCCACGGAAGGCGAGAAATGGCAAATTCTTGCCGCGCAAGCCGGAGCGAATGGTGATACTACAAAACAGAAAGAATATCTGGATAAATTGGTTGCTGCTTATCCCAATGATGAGCGCGCGCAAGCCAACATCGGCAATTATTACTTCGGCCAGCAGGATTTAACGCAGACCATCGAGCACTACAAAAAAGCCACGGAGATCGCACCGAATTATTCGCCCTCGTACAACATCCTGGGCTACGCCTATAAACAACAAGGCGATTATTCCGACGCTGAGCAGGCATTTAAGAAATACGTCGAGCTCATTCCCAATGATCCGAATCCTTATGACTCATACGGAGAGCTTCTGCTGAAGATGGGCCGCTACGACGAGTCAATGGTGCAGTACAAAAAAGCATTGTCTATCAATTCGCATTTTCCATCGTCACATTTTGGAATTGCCGGCGATCTTATGTACGAAGGCAAATACGCGGACGCGCAGGCGGAGATGCAGAAGATTGTGGACGAGGCTTTAAATCCCGGCGAGAAACGCCTGGCTTATTTTGGAATGTCGGTGGTGGCTTCCGATAATGGAAAATTTGACAAAGCCGAACAGGCGATGGACAAAGAATATGCCATCGCACAGCAGACCAACGATTTTATTTCCATGGCGGCTGATTTGCAGGCCAAGGGCAATATTTTTGCCGCCATGCCAAACTATGCAGCGGCGAAACAGCAATTCGACCGCTCTTTCCTGATGATTCAAAGCTCGAGCGCCTCCAACGAAATCAAAGAAAATTCCCGGCTTTTGCATGAATTTAATCTCGCCGCGATTGCCATGGAACAGAAAGACTTCGCCGCGGCGAAAACTCACATCGATGAATATCGCAAAGGCGCTGAAGCAAAGAAAAATTCCGTGCAAATCACGCTTGGGCACGAATTAGCAGGCCGGCTTGCATTGGGACAGAAAGATTATGACACCGCGCTCACGGAACTCGCGCAGGCCAACCAGCAGGATCCGCGAAATCTGTTGCGCGTAAGCCAGGCGTATGCGGGCAAGGGCGATAGCACGAAGGCGCAGCAATGGTTGCAGCAGGCAGCGGATTTCAATCCTTTGCCCGCTTTGAACTATGCCTTCATTCATATGAAAGCCAAGAAGATGTTAGCAATGGAGAAGAAAGCCTGAACTAAAAGCAAGACAGGATTGTGGGCGCGGGCGTAGTAGAATTTCTTTTCCGGCGTCTGGTTGCCGGTTAAGCGATCATGAAAGTTCTTCTGACTGCTTCACTCGCTCTCACAGTCCTGATTACCAATTCCTCCAACATCCAAACTTCCGACGCCGGCAGCGCATCGTCTGATGCGACTGATGCGGCCATCACTGGATTCCGTAGCGCAGCGGCTGAGCGCGCAATGGAGTCGCGCTTTCTTGCTGTGCCTGATCCGAAGCTGGCAGAAGAACACCTGCGAATTCTGACCCAGGCGCCGCACATGGCAGGAACTCCGGAAGACAAAGCGACTGCGGAATATGTAGCGAAGAAATTTCGCGAAGCGGGTTTGGAAACGGAAATCAAAGAATACAAAGTATGGATGAACTATCCGGCGGAGATGAGCGTGAACATCGTGGCGCCGGCTGATGTAAAGATGCAGGGGCCCACCCCCGAACGTGTAGTCGGCGATCCGTATGAAAACGATCCGCGTATTGTGATGCCTTTCAACAGCATGTCGCCTTCCGGCGATGTGGAAGCTGACGTTATATATGCGAACTACGGTCAGCCCGAAGACTTCAAAAAACTTGAAGACATGAAGATCGATGTCCACGGCAAGATTGTGTTGATGCGCTACGGGCAGAATTTTCGTGGTGTAAAAGTTCTCGACGCGCAAGAACACGGCGCAGCGGGTGTAATCATCTATTCTGATCCGTTTGATGATGGTTGGCGGCGCGGAGACTCCTATCCGAAGGGGCCGTGGCGTCCGCAGACGGCTGTGCAGCGCGGCGCCGTAGGTTTTATGTTTAAGTTTCCCGGGGACCCCACGACGCCGGGAGTTGCTTCGGTTCCGTCGTTGAGTGATGCAAAACGTATTTCGCCGGATCAATCGCAGGCCCTTCCAAAAATTCCCAGCCTTCCTATTTCCTATGGCGATGCATGGCCAATCCTGGCCAATCTCGGCGGCGCTGAAACGCCGCGTGAATGGCAGGGAGCATTGCCGTTCACCTATCACATGGGGCCGGGGCCGGTTCGCGTGAAGCTGCACGTGAAGCAGGACTACCAATATCGAACTATTTGGGATGTGATTGGGCGTGTGCGCGGCAGCGATCAGTACGGTGAAAGCGTGATTGCGGGAAATCATCGCGATGCCTGGGTGTATGGCGCCGTGGACCCTGGCAGCGGCACGGCAGCGATGCTCGAGACCGTTCACGGAATTGGAGAGCTGCTGAAGTCGGGATGGAAGCCGAAGCGCACCATTGTTTTCGCCAGTTGGGATGGAGAAGAAGAAGGCCTGATCGGTTCGACGGAATGGGCTGAAGAGCACGCGGCGGAGATGGACCATATCACGGCCTATTTCAATACTGATATTGCGGTGTCCGGGCCGAAATTTGGGGCTTCCAGCGTGCCGAGCCTGAAAGATTTTTTGCGTGAGGTCACGAAGTCAGTGCCAAGTCCAAAGGGCGGCACGGTGTTTGAACAATGGACCAAAGCCTCGCAATCGGTAGAGGAAGAAGTAAACGCGCAGGAGACGGCTACGAGCATGTTCCGTCCGCCAGCGGCAAAGGATCAGGTTGCGACGAAGATTGGTGACTTGGGCAGCGGCTCCGACTATGCGGCGTTCCTTCAGCACTTCGGCGTTCCCGCGCTTGATATGGGATCGACGGGATCGTACGGTGTGTATCACTCAGCGTTCGATGACTTCGAGTGGTTTAAGAAGTTTGGTGACCCCGATTTTCTGTACGAGCAGCAAATGGCGCGTGTCTTAGGATTGGAAATTCTCCGCATGGCCGACGCAGATGTTCTTCCCATGGATTACGCGGCCTATGGAAAAGAAGTAATGGCATACCTCGACACAGCAAAGAAAAAAGCGGACGCGGCATTTGGCGCTCAAGCGCCCAGCTTTACCCCTGCGCAAGAGGCGGCGCAGAAATTTAAGAAAGCTGGAGAGACCATGCGCGCCGCCCAGGAAAATACATCCGAAAACCCCGCCGCCATCAACCAATCGCTGATGCGCACCGAGCGGGCGCTGCTTGTGCCCGAGGGGTTGCCAAATCGTCCCTGGTATCGTCACGCAATCTATGCTCCGGGAATGCACACGGGGTATGCGGCAGTGGTGATTCCGGGTGTCAACGAAGCCATCGAGCGGCACGATTTAGCGGAGACGAACCAAGAGCTCGCCGCGTTGGCTTCCGCCTTAAATCGTGCAACACAAGCACTACAAGTGCATTGATTCCTTACACTACGCAAGAATTTTTACGATGCATCCAATCGCGCTGGCTTCTAGTCGACAATCCATGACAAATTTTTTACTTCGATTAAGCATATTGCCTGCAATGTTTTCTCATCCAATTTCTGGAAATTGAATCGAAGAGGTGTGCAAATATCTGCGCTTGTCATGATCAGATTTTGAGGGATTAAAACCTTTGGCGCAGCCGTTTGGACGATCTTTGCATCAAAAACCGTTTAGTTAGGTCGCTCGCGATTCCTGCGGCCGACCAGGACTGGAGTTAGCTACTGCATGCCTATTGCACGGATCATTACCACCATGCCTGAACTTTCAGGCGGCTTGGTGCGCGATTTAAATTCGCGAGGATTCGAAGTTCTCATTCTTTCCCCCGAGCAAACCATTTCCGGAGTGGCCGACCTTGAAATCCGGTTGGACGTTGCAGGTTCTCAGCAAATAATGGCGGATGTTTACGCGAACAATTCGCTGAACTCGATTGCCATGCAGATGGCTGCTGCGGAGACGGATGCTCCCGCAGAAGATATTTGGGCGCTGCTGGCTGCTTTTGATGGCGATGCGGAAAAGCCGGCCGAGCAGGAGCTTGCGGCTGCGGGCTTTCAGCAAAATGCAGAGCAAACTGTGGAGCAGAGCGTAGCAGTTGAATCCATCGAAGATTTAACTTCGCCCGTACTAGCGAGGGAAGAAACCGCGGCGTCTGTAGAATCTCCTATTGCTGAAAGTGCGGCCTTGATCCCTGCGGTCGAACCTGTTTCCCACAAAGCATCGCGCCATCAGATTGATCCAGAGTTAGTGCCGTCGATGTTTAATTTTTCAGGCGATGATGTGGAGAGTGATGCCGCACCATCCGCCTTGATCGTGTCAGCAGCGGCTGGCCAAGAAGAACAACAGTATGAAGAAAAGCAATATTTGGATGGCAATGACTTCCGGAACCTAGTAGCCAAGAAAAACGGTTCGTGGAGTTTCCGCGCCCCGCGCCTGGTTACCGCTACGGGATGGGCGGCGGTCGCGCTTCTATTGTTGTTTTCCTTAATGCGCCATCACTCCCCGATGCCTCCCGATGCCAACGCAGGACAAGTGCCGTTCCATCAAGTTGCGCCCACGGGTTCGGTTGTACCGGTGAAGTCTGTATTGATTACAAACACTGGTGTTCCCATCAAGAGCATGCGGCGAAACGGGGAACCTGCAGGCATTGCCGAAGACACGATCGTGCGCTACAACGGGAAAGTAAAAGTGCCAGACACTGAAAAGCGCAGCGCGGTCAAGTACTACACCGACTTGGATTGATACTTAAGCACAAAAAATCCGCGCGAAATCATCGCGCGGATTAAAATTTCCCAACTAAAGCTGCTTACTTAATCGTAACCAGCTTATCCACCAGGTCCGAATAATCCTTCTTTTCCAGCCCGTGAACTTTCTTGTTGTATTCATCCACTTTTGACGAGTAGTTCATGGAGCAGAACTTCGGGCCGCACATGGAGCAGAACGCTGCTTCCTTGTAGTAGTCGTCGGGCAAAGTTTCATCGTGCATGGAGCGCGCCGTTTCCGGATCGAGCGATAGCGCGAATTGTTTTTCCCAATCGAATTTGTAGCGAGCGTAGCTGAGGGCGTTATCGCGGTCCTGCGCGCCCGGACGATGGCGAGCGAGATCAGCGGCGTGGGCAGCGATCTTGTAAGCGATGATGCCGTTCTTCACATCCTTTTCATTGGGTAAACCTAAATGCTCTTTAGGAGTGACGTAGCAGAGCATGGCCGCGCCATGCCATCCGATCATGGCTGCGCCGATGGCGGATGTGATGTGGTCGTAGCCCGGAGCAATGTCGGTTACAAGCGGACCGAGCGTGTAGAACGGAGCTTCGTAGCAGAGTTCTTTTTCTTTATCCACCTGCTCTTTGATCTTGTCGAGGGGCACGTGGCCCGGACCTTCGATCATGACCTGCACGTCGTACTCCCATGCTTTCTTGGTGAGTTCGCCGAGAGTTTTCAGTTCGGCAAACTGGGCTTCATCGCTGGCATCGGCGATGCAGCCGGGGCGAAGACCATCTCCCAATGAAAAGCTGACGTCATGCTTGGCAAAAATTTTGCAAATGTCGTCGAAATGCTCATACAGGAAATTCTGTTTGTGATGGTGCGCCATCCACTGCGCAAGAATTGCACCGCCACGACTTACGATTCCCGTGATCCGCTTGGAAACCATCGGCAAATATTGAATGAGTACCCCGGCATGGATCGTCATGTAGTCCACGCCTTGCTCGGCCTGCTCTTCAATCACTTCAAGCATCACCGTTGGGTTCAAATCTTCAATACGCTTCACCCGCGAGATGGCCTCATAAATCGGAACCGTTCCAATCGGCACAGGGGAATGACGCAGGATGGCTTCGCGAATCTCATGAATATCGCCACCCGTAGAAAGATCCATCACCGTATCCGCACCGTAGTGAACGGAGGTGTGCAGCTTCTTCAATTCTTCGTCAATATTGGAAGTAACAGCAGAATTCCCAATATTGGAATTGATCTTGCAGAGGGACTCTACGCCAATGCACATCGGCTCAAGCTCGGGATGATTTATGTTGGCTGGAATAATCATGCGGCCACGCGCGACTTCATCCCGCACCAGCTCCGGAGAGATCTTTTCCTTGTGGGCTATGTATTCCATCTCATCGGTCACAACGCCCCGCTTGGCATAGCGCATCTGAGAGAAATTACCGTCGGTATTTTCGGACTTGCGTTTGGCGATCCATTCGGCGCGCGGTTTTGGGACGCTGTGGCTGTTTTCGCTGCCATTTCCGTTGCTATGATTGCCGTTCGTAGGAGACATGACTTTCCTTTGGGTATCCATGGTTAACGGTTGATTATACGCCCAGAAATCGGGCTGTTCGTCGTGGATAAAGGCTATCCGGTGGATCGCTTGAACGTCTAAGCGGCAACAGAATACAATCCAGCATTGTTTTTTTTGCGAGGTCAAACAAAAATGCGTATTTATCGTTTCTTGCTTACCCTACCGTTGTTTTTTTCTTTAGCAACTCTCAATCTTCCAGCACAGCAATCGAGCGGCACGAAAAGCGCGTCCGGTTTGGACTTGGACAAAATCGATAAAACGGCCAATCCCTGCACCGATTTTTTTCAATACTCCTGCGGCGGTTGGCTTAAGACCGCTGAGATCCCCGCTGACAGACCGCGGTGGGGCACCTTCGATCAGCTTGCCGAAAACAACCGCACTGTCCTGCGAAGCATTCTAGAAAAAGCCGCCATCGATAGTCCGAATCGTACTCCCAACCAGCAGAAGATTGGCGACTATTACGAATCTTGCATGGACGAGAAAGCCGTCAACGAAAAGGGAATTGATCCGTTGAAGCCGGAACTCGCGCGCATTGAAAACGCCAAAGATAAACAAGAGCTGATGAAAGTTGCCGCGCACGTTTACATGATCGGCCCGAACCCGTTTATGAGCTTTTCCGCGAATTCGGACTTGCACAATGCGAGCCAGGTGATTGCTTACATCGATCAAGGCGGATTGAGCCTTCCCGATCGTAGTTATTACATCAAAGACGATCCCAAGATGGTTGAAATGCGCAAGAACCTGGTGACCTACGCGACCACCGTCTTTGGGCTTATGGGGCAGACAGCGAACCAGGCGGCAGATTCCGCACAGACCGTGCTTCGTGTTGAAACCGGATTAGCGCAGGCGGAAATGGACCGTACGCTGCGTCGCGACCCGAAGACGCGGGACCATAAAATGAGCCGCGAGGAAGCGGTAAAGCTTGCTCCCAACTTTTATTTGGACGCTTATTTTGCAGAAACGGGCGCGCCGCCTTTTACGGAGATCAACGTCTCGAATCCCGATTTTTTTAAGCAAGTGAACACCTTGCTGGAACTCGAACCTCTGGAAAACCTTAAGACTTATGTGATGTGGCAGTTACTGGACGCGACCGCTCCTCGTCTTTCCCAGCCTTTTGTGGATGCGAACTTTGCCTTCAACCAAAAGTTAAATGGACAAAAGCAGATACAGGCACGCTGGAAGCGTTGCACAAGCCTGGTCGATTCGGGTATTGGTGAGGCGCTGGGCCAGGAATTTGTGGACCAGACGTTTGGAGCCGACGGCAAGGCCCGCATGTTGAAGATGGTGAATGCCCTCGAAGAATCTCTGGGGCAGGATATCCAAACTTTGCCGTGGATGAGTGACGCCACGAAAGCGCAGGCGCAGGCGAAGTTGAAAGCCATCGACAATAAGATTGGCTATCCCGATGTATGGCGTGATTACAGCAAATTGACCATTCATCGCGATGATCTGATCGGGGACCTTTTTGCCGCGAATCTTTTCGAGTCGCAGCGGCAGATTGCGAAAATTGGCAAGCCACTAGACCGCAATGAGTGGCAGATGACGCCGCCGACGGTCAATGCTTACTACGATCCTTCCTACAACGAAATCGTATTTCCGGCAGGTATCTTGCAGCCTCCATTTTTCGATAAGGCCGCCGATGATGCCGTAAACTTTGGCGCGATCGGCCTCGTGATTGGACACGAATTGACTCACGGTTTCGACGACCAGGGCCGCCAATTTGATCCGCAGGGCAATCTCCATGATTGGTGGACGGCGGAAGATGGCAAGGAATTCGAAAAACGTACCAGCTGCGTAGCCGACGAATACGGAAGTTTTGTCGCCGTGGACGATTTGAAGCTGAACGGAAAATTGACCCTCGGTGAAAATACGGCTGATAATGGCGGTGCGCGTATCGCGTTGATGGCTCTCGAAAACTTTATCGCCAAAGACAAATCGAATCCAGCCGCAAAAACCCTGGATGGATTCACGCCAGAACAGCGCTTCTATTTAGGCTTTGGCGATGAATGGTGTGAGAAGCGCCGTCCGGAATACAGCCGCATGATGGTGACGATCGATCCGCACTCCCCGGCTAAGTTCCGCGTGAATGGGACGGTGCAAAATATGCCCGAGTTCGAAAAAGCGTGGAGCTGCAAAGCTGGAGACACAATGGCGAGCGCCAACGCTTGCAGAGTCTGGTAAACAGATTGCTAAATACCAAAGGCCGGGGAATGTTCTCCTCGGCCTTTTTTTTTAATTTCTGGAATTACTTCGATCCGAATCCTTTGCGGCGCTGTTCGCTATAGCGGCGCAGAGCGTCGGTGATAATGGGGAAGGCCTCTTTTGCTGGACGAATCTCATCCACTTCCACGGCTTTGCCTTCCAGCTGTTTGTAATCCTGGAAGAAGCGGCGCAGCATGATCAAGCGATGGGGCGGCATTTCCGCGGCTTCACGATACACGTTAAATTCCGGATCTTCTGTGGCCACGGCAATGATCTTGTGGTCTTTCTTGCCGGAATCAATCATCGTCATCAGGCCGATGGTGCGGGCGTGGATGATGGTGAGCGGCACCACCGTTTCCTGGCAGAGCACAAGGACGTCGAGCGGATCGTCATCTTCGGCCAGTGTCTGCGGAATAAATCCGTAATTGGCTGGATAATAGACCGCCGAATACAGCACGCGATCCAGCTTGATAAGGCCGCTGATCTTATCGAGCTCGTATTTCACGCTCGAACCAAAAGGAATTTCAACGACGCTGCTGAATTCGCTAGGCAGGTTTTCGCCCGGTGTTACATCATGCCAAGGATGGATCATCAATTTATCCTGTGAGTGTTAGGGATATTTAGATTGTAACGGAATCACTGATTATGGCGGAGGTTACCGTAGTCAGACTTTCAGTTTGCTCTGCAAGAACCTAATTTTCCGGATGTGCCGCAAGAAATTTCTTGTACTCTCCATCGAGCGCATTTACCAATGACAGCACTAACTCCAGTCGTCCTTGTAAAACTTCAATATGCGGTTTTATCGAAGCGGCCTCCTCATATGTAAGCCCATCTTTATCGGTCAAATTCATAAACGGAGCCACGCTCAGAATGGCATCGTTGGCGGTTTCATGTTCCGCGACATCCAGCTTTTCCTGAGTGTCATAAATTTCCGCATACTCTTTTGCTTCCGGGTAGGACATGTAGGCTAGCGCGCCGGTGGATTGCGCTGTTTTCCAGCTGATATTGTCGAATCCGTGGATGTGGAAGGTGATTTCCATCGAGCTGTCTTTGTGCGATTTATGGTCTTTGATAATTTCCTTGAGTATCTGCACATCCGCCTTAAGCATGGCCTGCTGCGATTTAATGTCTGCGGTTACATCATTTAATCCTTTAGCATTCGCGCGGATTTCCGTCTGAAGGCTGGCTTCTGCCTCGTGCACGAGATGGCTATGATGATGCAACTCCAACAGTCCTTCCAGGCTGAGGGCAATGAATAGTCCAATGGTGATGGTGAGCAGGTGTATAAGAAAATCTCTCCAGCCATGAAGGGATCCATGAGGAGGATGTACGTCAAGCATGTTAGCCTCATTTTGCCGGCTGCTTGACCCTCGTCGTTAGCCAGCGTAAAGTTTCGATTAACAGTAGTTCTTATCATGTCCAGCGAAACCGGTAAATACCTCAAATTTGGCGCAGCGATTGTTGTGGTCCTGTTATCTCTCGGATATCTGGCTTATACGGGTGTGCAGGAGAGCAAAAGCTACTACGTCACCATCAAAGAGCTTCATGGTATGGGCAACGATGCCTACAGCAAGCGATTACGTGTGGCGGGCAATGTAGAGCCCGGTTCGATCAAACGAGACGGCACCCACCTGGAATTTGTTTTGATCGAAAATGAACAGAAGTTGTCCGTGATTTATACGGGTACGGAAGCTGCTCCTGATACGTTTAAAGACAATTCTCAGGCTTTGGCTACCGGGAAATTCGGGCATGACGGCGTTTTCCATGCCAACGAAATTCAAGCGAAATGCGCTTCAAAGTATGCGCCGCAGAATCCGGGCCAGCCTGCTATGGGCGCGCCTGGCAATGCGCCCGCCAAGAGTGTGACGCAGCTGCAGAAGAACCCTTCTATAGCCATAGTCGGAAATTAACTTCCTGAGTTTCCCGTAAATCAGCGGCAATTCAGCGCTGAGATTCTTCGCAGTGATAGGAATTTTGACTCGCCAGGCTTGCGTTCCGCAAACTTCGTCTGTGCCTGCCGTATGTGCCTACAATGACAGTAACTTCTTACGAAAGCGGCGCGCAAAGCTAATCGCACTCCAATTGCGATAAACTTCTTCGTCCGGCAACGGACGCGCGCGGCAAAGCAACTGGCAAAAAACGGATGACGCAAAATAACCCAATCGTAACGGTCAATAGCCTCATCAAGCAGTTTGGCCGTTTTGCCGCGCTACGCGGAGTTACTGCGGAATTTGCGCCGGGAATGCTTTACGCGATTCTTGGCGGCAATGGAGCAGGCAAGACCACGCTTCTGCGCACTCTTGCCGGGCTTTCCGAACCTACGCGCGGCACGGTTTCAGTTCTGGGCTCCAGCAACATTCGCGCGATCTGCCACCGCCTTGGATACATGGCGCACCCTTCGCTGCTGTACGACGAAATGAGCGGCATGGAGAACCTCCGCTATTTTGCCGAGCTTTACGGAATCAAAAATGACCAACGTTGTGCCGCGGCCATCCGCTCTGTCGAACTTGATCCAGAGCTTTCTCGCGCGGTCGGGCAGTATTCGCAAGGGATGCGGCAGAGAATGTCTTTGGCGCGCTCGCTAATTCACGATCCGGAACTTTTGCTGCTCGACGAACCCTTTTCCAACGTGGATATGCGCTCGACGCGGGACATGGTGAAGCTGCTGGTTGGCTTGCGCGAGTCGGGCAAGACGATCTTTCTTGTCACCCATCAGGCGTCGCTGCTTGAGGGTGTGGCGGATGAATTTGTGTGGATGGAAGCGGGAAAAATCGTTAATCGAACTCGCGATCTGCAGTACGCGCAGGAGGCTCAATGAGCCTTCTGTCGGGTTTGCTGGGAAACATTGCAGCGGCAACATTGAGTAAAGATGTTCGTCTCGAATGGCGCTCCAAAGACGCCATCAACTCGATGTTGTTTTTCGCGCTGCTTGTGGTGGTGATATTCAGCTTTTCTTTCGATCCGAATGCCGAGGAGTCGCGGCGTATTGCTGGCGGCTTGATATGGGTAGGATTTCTGTTTGCTGCCGTCGTGGCCCTGAACCAGACCTGGGCGCGCGAGCTGCGCAACCAGGTGCTGGATGCCTACCGCGTTTCTCCCGCCCCGGCGAATTCTCTATTCCTGGCGAAGGCATTGGGGAATTTTATTTTTGTGTGCGTGCTTGAAGCGCTGATGGCGCCGCTTTTCATTTTGTTTTACAACCTGCGTGCCCTTGGGCCGGGTTGGCAACTCATACCGATTGCATTGCTCGGGACGTGGGCCATCGTCGTGAACGGAACGTTCTTCGCGGCGCTGTCCATCCGTACCCGCAGCCGCGAGATCATGCTGCCGTTGTTGTTATTTCCGATTTCCATTCCGGCTTTGTTGGCGATGGTGGAAGCCACGACGGACGTGCTGAGCGGAGAATATTCCGCGCGGTTCTGGATCGCCTTGCTTATGGCGTACGATGTGGTGTTTACTATCGCTAGCCTCTTCCTCTTCGAAACGGTTTTACACGCGGAATGAAACGTCTTTTTCCCATTTTTGCCTTTATCACAGCTGCCCTGCTCAGCTTTGCACTTTACGAAGCTTTGATCGGTGCGCCGACGGAACAGACGATGGGCGACGTTCAACGGATTTTTTACTACCACGTCTCATCGGCATGGACGGCGTTCATTCTTTTCTTCATTAATTTCGTTGCGTCGATTCAATATTTGGTCAGGAAGAATGATTCCAGCGACCGCATTACCAATTGGATCGTGATTGCTCTAGGCGTTATTACCTGCATTGCTGCTTATGTCGTGCACTTGCCGCAGGGTATTGAGAAGTCCTCGATCGCCAGTACCGGAATTTCGGTCATAGCGCTTTATTTTTTGGTGCGGAAGTTGTTTTCTCCGGATAACGTGGATGCTCTGGCCGTGACGACTGCTGAAGTTGGCGTCGTTTTTTGCACGGTCGTACTGATCACCGGGCCGCTATGGGCGCGTCCGGTATGGGGCATCTGGTGGGCGGTTGGAGATGTACGGCTGACTTCAACGCTTGTCCTGTGGCTGATTTACGTGAGCTATCTGCTGTTGCGCAAATTCTCCAACAGCGGCCAAACTCCAAAAATAGCAGCGGCATTGGCGATCTTTGGAGCTTTGGATGTCCCATTGGTTTACTTTTCCATTTGGTTCTTCCGCACGCAACATCCTCAGCCGGTGATTGGGGACGGTGGCGAAATTGATCCGCGGATGTTGCACGTACTGCTGCTGAACTGGCTGGCGTTTTCCTGCTTCGCAGTGATGATCTGCTGGGCCCGTTACCGCTTGGAAATCCTTAAGAGAGAAGTTGAAGAAACATTGGCCTTGGAATCACTACTGGAAGAACCTCGGAGCATCCGATGAAATTTCTTTTCGCCGCATACGCCGCCACCTGGATCATCCACACGGTTTACATGGGGACGCTGGCGCGCCGCTTTAACCGCTTGCGCAATCAGATCAGAGAAATTGCCAGGAAAAAGTAAATCTTTTAGTTCATCGAGGGGAAGGGTGCGCTTTCGCCGTTCGAGCGAAGGAATTCATATTCTTCGATTACGGCGGCAATTCCCACCCGCGAGACCGGGAGTGGTTCTTCCACACGAATAATTCTGGCCCGGAAGCGGACCTTGACTGGATCTGTCATGGTGATGTGGGGCGGAAACGTCATGGTCACTTCAATTTTGGTGCCCTGTGTGAGTGAATGGTCCAGGTAGAAGAATATCCCGCGGGCGCTTACATTCTGGGTTTCGGTGGTGACTTCCTCGCCGCCGAGGTCGCTCAGCTTAATGATTGCAGGAAGATGCATGTCGAAGCGTCGCATGAGGCGGCGTTCGTGCGAGGACTGCTGCATACGGGGTTCTCTTCCTGAGAGCATTCTAGTTAGCTTTGGCTTGCAAATAACATTCCACGGGGAATTGTTATGGCAAGTAGTTCCCGGAATGCGTGAGAATTCGCCGGGACAAATAGACGGCAAGGTCCAGCGACTCAAGAATTACTGATAGATCGGTAATTTGCAAGCTGAAAAGCTGCAGACGAACGATTTTTCGCGCGATTCGTCATATAAAATTGCAGCAAACGAATCAATTGCAGCGGCGTTTCTGATTTTGAGGGTGAGCAAGGGTTTGACAGCGTGGAGGAAATATTTTTCCACTTTATTTCTTCCGGTTAATAACTTGTGGGTAGTGATTTTTCAGTGTCCCACCTGCATCTTTTGGATTGTTGAGGCGCATCAGACCATGCTGAGGGCTGCGCGCGGCTTGACAGGCTATCCGTCAGATGTTTAAGTAGTTGTTTGTTTTTCACCCAGTTTCCAGTCACAAGTGTGCCTGCCCGCTTTGCAAGAAAAGTGGGATGTTTTTGCTGCGTAGTTTTTGTTCTTCTTTCCTCTCCATCTAACCGAGAACTCGGAGGAGGCTCGTGAGATTGAACCGTCATCAGTTGGGAAACAGTGGTATGCAAAATTTTGCCGGGTTGGTTCGTAGCGCTTTTACTGTTTTGACCGCTTTGGCGCTCGGATTAACCGCCGTCGCAAATGCTCAAAGCCACCATTCCCAAACGTCTGTACCGTCCAATGGAGCTGACGCCGCCCGCGTCCGTGCGGCTTATGCTCAACTTCCTCTTATTTTTGAACAGAATCAGGGGCAAACCGACAGCCAAGTGAAATTCTTGGCGCATGGCAATGATTACGGTCTGTTTCTGACCCGGAATGCAGCCGTGCTCTCACTGCAACAAACCACCGCAGAGAAGCTACAGCGTGCGGTCTTAAATATGCAGTTGGTCGGCGCGAATGCCGACAGCGCCATCGCCGGGACGGACCGTCTGCCCGGCACAAGCAGCTACTTCATCGGCAATGATCCCAGCATGTGGCATAAAAACATCCCACAGTATGCCCGGGTTCGCTATGCAAGCGTCTATCCGGGGGTCGACCTCGTCTATTACGGCAATCAGGGAAAGCTGGAGTATGACTTTCACATTGCCGCCCAAGTTGATCCGAGTGAATTGAAGCTGCACTTCGCGGGCTCGGACAATCTGAAGCTTGTCGTAAATGGAGACCTGGTGATTGCCACAAAAGCTGGCGATGTTCACTTGCATGCTCCGCAGGTTTATCAGCAATTTGGAATGACGCGGCGCGAAGTTTCCAGCCGCTATGTTTTGTCGGCGGACAACAACGTTCAGTTTTCGTTAGGGACGTATGACCACAGCCGTGAATTGGTGATTGACCCGATTCTGACGTACTCAACATATTTAGGGGGTACGGGGAGCGAGTCCTGCTCGGCGATTCTGGGAACTGCCAATGCCATTTCCGGCTGCCCGGCCATTACCACAGATGCGATTTCGAACGTTTATATCGCAGGCATTTCGAATTCAGCGGACTTCCCAAATCCAACGGCGGCGCCAACCAAGACGGGAACCGCGAATGTTTTTATCGCAAAGATCAATACCAACGGGACCGGCGCTGCACAATTAATCAATTCTGTTTTCCTGGGCGGCAACGGGACGGATTTTCCGGCAGGCATCGTAATTGACTCCGGGTTCCACGTAATTGTCGCAGGAACCACAAGCTCCACCAATTTCCCTGTTATCAAGGCATATCAGGGCGCTCCGGCGTCCGCCGGAAATCACGTTTTTGTCACTGAACTTGATCTGACCTCGGACACATTGGACTATTCGACGTATCTTTCAGGCAATGGCGTGGATACAGCCAGCGGAGTGACACTCGACGGCAGCAGTAATATCTACGTGACAGGTACGACAACGTCCACGGACACACCGTCGCAGAGTGATGTATTCCCGTCCACATTAGGATCGTTCCAAAGCGCCTCTCGGGCCACGAACCAATTCTTCTTTACCAAGTTGAATCCAGCTAGTTCAGGCGTAGCCAGCGTCCTCTACTCAAGTTATTTTGGCGGTGGAACGCCGGCCAATGGTGTTACAGTGGGTGGCGGAATCGCCGTAGATATCGGCGGAAATGTTTTCTTAACCGGCGGTACGAACTTCCTGAATACGCAGAACAATCCAAGTCTGGATTTTCCAATTCTGAATGCATCGCAAATCTGTCTGGATATGCCGGTGAATCCATCTGGCACTTGTTCTGTCGCAGTTACTGCGACGGATGCATTCGTCGCCAAATTTGCTCCGGTAACGGGTTCCACAAACCAATTCACCTTGAACTACTCCACGTATCTGGGCGGTAGCGGATCTGATATTGGATATGGAATTGCCGTGGACACTTCTACGGAGGCATTCGTTACAGGATCGACAACATCCACGGACTTTATTTT